>DATHCH010000028.1:0-10709 GCA_035319625.1 Thermodesulfobacteriota bacterium | reverse complement strand
ATGACAGATGGCTGTGGGAATGCGATTGGCCCCGAATCCGCCAATGGCTAAATAGTCCCCATCGTGTATGAAAAGATCGACCGCCTCCTTCACCGACATGGATTTATTCACTAAGGCTCTATTTTTCTGTCGAAAAAACTCCCTCGCCTTTTCAGCATCGGGATTTACAAAAAGAGGACCTTCCCCTTGAGCAATCACTTCTACCATACCATCCCCCGTCGATTTGCCTGATTAAGTTTCCGGTGGAGCTTCGTGAGTTTTAGCAAATGATTAAACGAAAAGATCGGGTGCCCCTATCCGGTTCATTGAATATCACTCTTAAGTTTTCCCGTCAAGAAGTATTTGCCAAGAGGAAATGGACCGAGAACATAACGCCTACCGTCAAGAGAGCCTTCCACCTCTCTGTTCGCTCAATGACTTTTATTTTCGACCTTAATATGTTATTCATTTTTTATAAATTATCTCACAGGTGGCGTCAGTGGGGCTCCTAAGAGAACTGAAAATGCTCGATCTTTCAAGGCTTTTGCCAGGTCCTTACTGTTCTCTTCTCTTAGCCGATTTAGGAATGGAGGTATTGAAAGTCGAAGACCCTGAACAGGGTGATTATACCCGAATGATAGGCCCCATTCGGAAGAAGGACAGTACCATTTTTCTTGCTTTGAATCGAAATAAAAAAAGCATCAAATTGAACCTTAAGATAAAAGAAGGAAAGGAAATTTTCTATAAGCTCATTCAATCCTACGACATCATCTTAGAGAGCTTCAGGCCAGGGGTGATGGACCGTCTTGGCCTCGGTTATCAGGAGTTGAAAAAAAGAAACCCCCGTATCATCCTATGTTCTCTCTCGGGATATGGGCAGGACGGACCTTATCGGGAGAGGTCCGGTCATGATATCAATTATATCGGCCTGGGAGGAGTGCTTGAGATAACGGGAGCGAAAAATGGCGACCCTGTCCTCCCCGGAGTTCAAATCGCAGATATCGGTGGAGGGGGAATGATGGCTGCCATTGCCATTCTTTCTGCGGCCATCCATCGGGAAAAGACGGGGGAGGGCCAATTCCTGGATATCTCGATGATGGATAGTGTTGTCTCCTGGCTGTCCATCCATGCAGTAAAATATTTCACGGATGGAGAACTTCTGAAGCGGGGGGATATGCCTTTGACAGGAAGATATGCTTGTTATCAAGTCTATCCGACAAAGGATGGGAGACACATGTCTCTGGGGGCGTTGGAGCCTAAATTTTGGAAGAACTTCTGCGAAGCGATCGGGTGCAGAGACCTTTTCGATAAGCAATTCATCGAAGGAGAGGAACGGCTTCGTATCATCGTGGAGATCCAAAATCTTTTTAAGACTAAAACGCAAGGGGAGTGGGTCGACTTTTTCAAGGCTGTGGATGCATGCTGTGAGCCCATCTTGACCTTTGAAGAGGTCTTTCAACATCCACAAGTTCTCCATCGACAAATGGTGATGGAGGTCAAACATCCTATTGAGGGAAACATCCGCTTGTTGGGAAATCCCATCAAATCATCCCAATTCCCCTTTGAGATCCGTACTCATTCGCCGGGATGGGGAGAACACACGATCGATGTTCTGAAAACGATGGGCTTCTCGAAAAAAGAAATCGAACATTTCAAAGAAGTGAAGGCAATTTAACAAGACGATAATGACCAAATTCCAAGTACCTGCCCAATTTCCAAAATTCGAATGTTCAGCACATCCAATGGGTTTAGAATTTTGATATTCGAATTTGGAGTTTATCTGGGATTTGGATATTGGGATATGGGATTTTGAGAATGGTGATGGGCAAGGTTGAAATTGATCAAGAGCGGTGTAAGGGGTGCGGACTCTGTACGATTGCCTGTCCGAAAGGTCTGATCCGGATTGGAGAGGAGATTAATCGCCAGGGATATTTTCATGTAGTTTGGGAGGCAGTGGAGAAATGCACGGGATGTGCTCTTTGTGGAGAGATCTGTCCTGATGTCGCCATCCGAGTGTGGAGGGAGTAAAGAAGGACGGGGAGACAAGGAGATAAGGTCATTAGAGAAAGTTAATGCGCAAGAGGAAATGGTTAGTTAGAAGGAAAGGCTTGAAGCTTGATGGGACCACATTCCGAAAAAATATTGGTCAAAGGGAATGAAGCCATCGCCATGGCTGCCGTTGACTCTGGATGTCTCCTCTATTTCGGATATCCCATCACTCCCCAGAATGACATCCCGGAGTATCTTTCCAAGCATCTCCCCCCGTTGGGTGGAGAGTTCATCCAAGCAGAAAGTGAGATTGCTTCGATCAATTTACTCTTGGGGGCCTCAGCCACCGGAGCAAGGGCCATGACGTCTTCTTCAAGTCCTGGAATCTCCCTCATGCAAGAGGGAATCTCCTACCTGGCGGGCAGCGAGCTTCCAGGACTCATCATCAATATCTCAAGAAGTGGACCAGGACTGGGCGGGATCTCTCCTTCTCAGGGAGACTATTTTCAGGCCACACGGGGTGGAGGCCATGGAGATTATCGAACGATCGTTTTTGCCCCTTCTTCGATTCAGGAAATGTATGACCTGACCTGTCTGGCCTTCGACCTTGCCGACAAATACCGAAATCCCGCCATGATTCTTGGGGATGCGTTGATTGGACAGATGAAGGAACCCCTCGTGCGGAGAAGCGGTGCAAAGATAAACCCTCCGCCGAAAGAGTGGGCCCTGACCGGAGCAAACGGGAGAAAACCCAACCGGCTCAAGTCCCTGTATCTCCAGGAGGGTGAACTTTCGGAACATAATTGGAAACTTCACCAGAAATATGAGCGGATGAAAAAAGAGGAGGTCCGGTTTGAGAGCTTTTGTACCGAGGATGCCAAACTGGTTCTTGTCGCATTTGGAAGTATTGCCAGGGTATCGAAAACTTCTGTCGAGTTGGCGAGGAAGGAAGGCCTGATGGTGGGACTTCTCCGGCCGATCACGCTCTTCCCCTTCCCGGAGAAGGCTCTTGATGACCTTTCCCAAAGGGTCACACGATTTTTGACCGTCGAATTGAACACAGGACAAATGCTGGAGGATGTAAGGCTTTCGGTAGCAAGGGATGCCCAAGTCTATTTTTATGGAAGACCTCCGGGCTCCCTCCCTTCCCCGGAAGAGGTGTTGGAAGAGATAAAGAAGTACTACTAAAGTCCAAATGTCAAAATCCCTGCCTTCGCCGGAGCGGCTTCGCGCAGGCAGGCAAATGACAAATGAATGTCAAAGTTCAAGAGCAAAGAAGTTTTGACATTTTAAGTTTGGATTTGACTTGGCATTTGAACTTTGCCATTTGACATTGATTTTAAGGAGTGAAGATGGAGCTTGTCTTCAAACGTCCGGAATGCCTCATTGATATTCCTTTCCATTTCTGCCCAGGATGCCACCATGGCATCGCCCATCGACTGGTGGCAGAGGCCATCGACTACTTTCGGATTAGAGAAAAGACCATTGGGGTCGCTTCCGTGGGCTGCTCTGTTTTTATGTATGATTATTTCAATATCGATGTCTTGGAGGCGCCCCATGGAAGAGCTTCGGCTGTGGCCTCCGGAGTGAAACGTGCCAGGAAGGACCGAATCGTCTTTACCTACCAGGGCGATGGAGATCTCGCCGCCATTGGAATCGCAGAGGGCATTCATACGGCCAATCGTGGGGAAAAGATCACCATTATCTTTGCTAACAATGGGATCTACGGCATGACCGGAGGGCAAATGGCACCTACCACGCTCCTTGGACAAAAGACGAGCACGAGTCCTTATGGAAGAGACTTTACCTACGATGGTTACCCCATCCGAATGGCAGAGATGTTAGCCACTTTAGAGGGAAGCGCCTTCGTAGCAAGGGTGGCTGTAAACAATCCTGCTAATTTGATGAAGGCCAAGAGAGCCATCCGCAAGGCCTTTCAGATGCAAATCGAAGAGATCGGCTTTTCGTTTGTCGAGGTGTTATTGGCTTGTCCCACCAACTGGGGGATGACGGCCTTGGAAGCCAATAAGCGCGTCGAAGAGGAAATGATCCCCTACTTCCCGTTGGGTATTTTAAAGGAACGGAAGATGGCAGACTATTTGTGAGGGGTGAGGGGATATTGAGGATCAATGAATACGATTAGCAACCATTTTTATTACGACTTCATTGTGGCCGGGTTTGGAGGACAGGGAGTCATGGTCATCGGAAACCTTCTTGCCTACGCCGCCATGAAAGAAGGCAAGTGCGTCACCTACCTTCCTGTCTACGGAGTCGAGATGCGAGGCGGAACAGCCAATTGCACGGTCGTGATCTCTTCCCGTCAGATCGGATCTCCTGTCGTGGGGAGACCCCACGCCGCCGTGGTGATGAACTTACCGTCATTGATAAAATATGGGCCAGTTGTTTTACCCGAAGGGCTTCTATTCGTCAATTCCTCTCTCATCGAACCCAAAGAGGCTTATCGGAAAGATATTGAAAATTTCTTCCTCCCTGTCAATGAAATTGCGATTGACCATGGGAACCCAAAGCTCGCCAATATGATCGCCTTAGGCGCCTTTAATCAAAAAACCAAACTGGTTCAGATGACTTCTCTATTTGAGTCCTTGGAAAAGGTGCTGGACGAACGCTATCGTCATCTTATTCCATCCAATATCGAGGCCATTGAGATTGGAGCCGAATTTGTCAGAAATACGAAATAACGCCCGAAACCATTTCATAGAAGAAGCCATGCAGATCGAAAGGAAGAATCATGGAAGAAGAAAGAGCTCTTGATGAGATCCGTGTTGGAGAAAAGGTCAAGGTCTTGAGAGAACAGAAAGGCCTTTCGCTGAGAGAATTGGCCGACTTAACCGGATTTTCTACAGCGCTGCTCTCTCAGATGGAAAACCATCTTGTCTCCCCGTCCCTCGGAACGATTATTAAACTGGCGAAAGCATTGGGTGTTAGAGTGGGTGACTTTCTGGGTGAAACAGAAGGAGAACCTTTTGCGATTGTCAGGAAGGACGAACGAAAAACGGTCTCTCGATTTGCCTCCAAAGAAGGAGTCAAATATGGTTATTCATACGAGTCTTTAGGGCATGAGAAGAAAAACCGCCACATGGAACCTTTCATCGTGACTCTGGAGCCCGCTACGGTTAAGACTTCCAAAACCTCTGCTCATGATGGAGAAGAATTCATCTTTGTTCTTGAAGGTGAAATGGAAGTGATTTTGGGAAATCATACCGATGTCCTTTACCCCGGGGATTCCATATATTATGATTCGAATATTCCCCATCGAGTCCAATGCCACCAAGACAGGGTGACAAGAATCCTGGCAGTACTTTATGCAGCGGGTACTTAAGAACTGGATAGTAGAGGGTGCATGGTAGCGAGTAGGTATCAAAGTTGAAAATGAAACCTGAGCCAATCATGAAAACGTTTTCCTCTTTTTTTCTCTTAGTGTTACTCCTCATCCTCACGTTTCCTCAAAGTAGTTCCGGCCTTCCTACCCTCAAAGTTGGAGCGTTGATCCCCCACTCCGGTCGCTGGGGAGATTCAGGAAGGGAATGTGCCAGAGGGATGCTGGATGCAGCCAAATGGTTCAATCAACGAGACGGTCCGTCTGGAAGGAAATTAGAGATCATTCTCATTGACGATACCTCCCAAGCTGCTGAGTTCCTGGCGGCCTACCGAAAATTGAATGAGGCCGATCATGTTCCGATTCTGTACGTGTATTCCATCAAAACAGCCCTTGCTCTGGTTCCTCAATTTCATTTCGACCGAATCCCTGCTTTTGTCAGTTCCTTGCCTTCCCAATTTTCCAACGCGTCCAAATACCCTTATATTTTCTCAATCAGCCCAACCCCTCTCGATCTGGCAAAAATTGCAATGAGTTTTATTTCGGATAAATCCGGCCTTCAAGTGAGAAGACCTAAGGTCATTTTCGTTGGTTCCTCTGACCGTCTGGGTAGCTATTTTTTAGATGAAACGAAGGAATACGCCAGAGCGCTGGGAATTGACATCGGACAGGATGTCTTGCTCTCCGATTCCTCCCAACCCGGAGACCAGGCGGGAAAAGAGACCCCTTTCCCCCTCGCAACGATCAAAACATACAATCCCGATTTCGCCTACATGAGTCTCACCTCTAAAGAAGCCTCTTTCCTCCTGCAGGAAGCTAAGAAAACGGACCTCAAGACCAAATGGATTTGCAGCATGAAGGCTTTTGACGAAAATCTGGCGCCTTTCGATGGAGTTTTTGGAGTGCAGCCCATCTCTCCTTTTGGAGAAGATGTGCCAGGAATGGCCGCCATCAAGGAGGCGCATCAGAGATGGCACCATTATGATTCTCATACGCTTTCCTATGTGGAGGGGTGGGCGACGATGCAGGTGATCTCAGAAGCCTTAAGAAGGTCCCTCTCAGGCCAGGGATTTTCTCGCGAAAAGGTAAAGCTTGCACTGGAAGGTTTTAAAGATTTTGTCACCGGGGGTCTCACCCCTCCTCTCACCATCACCTCCAAAGACCATCGTCCCAGTGTAGAATCCAGGGTTTTTATCATCAAAGATGGAAAACTCTCGCGATATACCGGTTTTATCTCCATAGGAAGATAGGAAAGGGAGTTGCAGTTTTACACCGCTTGACCATAAACAGTTAAAGTGATAAATTCCTTTTGAATGAATCTTGGGTGGTGACCCTTTAGCATATTGATAATTATGCTTTGTAACACAACAATTCTTCTAGAGTCCATACATGGTCGCTTATGCCCGCAGCCATAGCAGGAGTCCGAGGCACGCAACTACAGGTCCCTTCAGGGGGTGCCTTTACGCGCAGGGCACCATGAGGCTTTACGAAATTATCATGGGCGTCAATGAAATCGAGAGCATGTTGAAGCTCTCTGCGGTTCTTTGAGAATCCTAACGTTTTGCGGGCCAGACGGCGAAGTTCCTGACGAAGCGCCAGATTGTCTCGCTCGATGTAAGACGTATTGATCTGCCCTTCACTCCCGTCCGCTCGCTTCAGTAAGGCCGCTTGGGTTTGCACTGTCCGGCGTCTGCCAAAGATAATGCTCTGCGTTACCTTGACCACTCGCCCTCCCTGGCGCTCCTTATGGACTTGGGCATATCTCAGATCAGGAGAGGCAACCCGTTGGACGTTGCAAGGACGCCCTGGCAATCCCGTTGGTCGGGGCTTTTTCCATTGGCCATAGAGTTCCAAAAGGACATCTACATAATGCGGAAGGGAGTCGGAGGTAAACAACGGAAGGGTTCCGTTTAGACATCCTTGGATCTTTCGGAGCAGCCGACGAGCACTATAGAGGGTTCGATTCCCAACCAGAGAAACCAAGCGGAGTCGAAACTCTGGGGCAAAGGCTCTCCAGATCCACGTGCTCCCCAGGCTTCGGCCTCGGCCCTTCTTAGCGAGAAGAGGGTTTTTCGGATGATCGGTCCAATGGGATTTTGGTGTTTTTTTTAACGAAGGTCCAAAGTTCATCCACTTGAACCTGGGAAAGGTTGAGATCTCGAACCAACATGTCGCTAACCTGCTCACAATGCAACGCTGCCGTGGCCAGCCACCTCCGGATGGTATCGAGTTTGATCTCCAACACTCGGGAGGTGCCTCGAAGTCCCAACCCCTCGGCCAGTAACCTGAGCCCCATAAGCACTTTCTTCCTGGGGCTTCGAAGGTCGAAGAAGGCCGTCCCGGTACGACTGGAAAAGGCTTTGCCACAGGTTCGGCACAGAAAGAGCCGTGCCTTCCCAGTACTTCGGGTTCGATACGTCCCATTGGAGACCACATTGCCGAGACCCTTCTTGCCATACTCTTTACATTTGGGATTGGGACAGGCAATATCGAGATATTTCGGCTTGGGACCACGTTTCTTCTTCGCTTTCTTAGCCATCCCCTCCTCCTTTCAAAGGAGAGGATAGCATAAGCAGGGTAAATCATCAATACATTATAGGGTCACTACCGTAAATTAAGTACTTAAAGAAATCAGTAACATCTATATATGAATCAAAGATCCCTATTCATTCAGATACCTCGGTAACAATCTATTTTGAGGCAAGTCGATTGTGAAATTTCCATTGACATCAATCACCCGATAACTTTAGAATTTTGCTACAAACGAATACAAGCAAAGGAGAAAAAGCGTGAAGTTCAAGCCTGACAGCACCATCTTCGAAGACGTGTTCACCATCTGGTTATTTGGCCCCGACAACTACTTTCCGTACGAATACACGGGCGCGAAGGACGAGCTTCTGGCCTGCAGAGAGACTGCCTGGCTGGGCGCACATCTCAACATGTCCCCCGTGTACGACGTCTATGGCCCCGACGCGGTCAAGTTCCTGAACTGGGCCTGTGTCAACAGGGATTTCAGCACATTGAAGGAAGGCAGCTCCCGCCACGCCATCACCTGCAACGAAAAGGGACAGATGCTTGCCGACGGAGTCCTTATCAAGATCGGCGAGAATCACTTCCGTACCTACTGGCTGGCCCCTGTCCTGACATACCGGGTGCAAACCAGCGGAATGAACGTCCAGGGCCGATTCGTCGGCTATGAGGAGTACTTCTTCCAGATCGACGGCCCCAAATCCCTCGAAATCCTTGAGAAGGCATGCCAGATCGACCTCCATGACATCAAGTTCGCCCATAGTCGCGTGGTGAAGATCGGCAGCATGGATACGCGTGTGCTCCGGCTCGGCATGTCCGGCGCCCTGGCCTACGAGGTCCACGGGCCGGCGGAGGACGCAGATAAGGTCTACAAGCTCATCAAAGAGGCCGGCAAGGAATTCGGTATTAGGCCGCTGGGTAGTCACCACTACTGTGTAAACCACACGCAGGGTGGCTATCCTAACCAGTTCATCCATTTCTACTATCCGTACTACAGCAGTGGAGAAGGTCTGGCGGAGTTCTTCCCAAGATACAGACCCCCTCGTGTATGGACGGGCAGCTGTGCAGACGACCCCGAGAACTACTTTGTCACACCGTATGACGTTGGCTGGGGCTACCTGGTCAATTTCAACCACGACTTTACAGGCAAGAAAACCCTGACGAAGATCGCAGAAAATCCTCCCCGCACTCCCGTTACATTGGAATGGGACGCCGATGATGTCGCCGATATCTTCGCTTCCCAATGGAGAGGCACAGGCGTTGAGCCGTATGAGCGCATTGACCGACCCGAAGATTTTCGGTACGCTGCGCCCCGCAGCGAGTTATCGGAATTTCGGATGAATAAGGTTTTGATGGACGGTAGATTCGTTGGCGTTACAGGCGGAAGAACTCCCGACTATTACCACCGCAAGATCATTTCTCTGGCCTTTATCGATAAGGAGTACGCTGCTGAAGGCACCGATGTGGTCGTGCTCTGGGGCACGCCAGGCCATCCGCAGAAAGAGGTGCGTGCCAAGGTCGCCGCATTCCCGTACTACAATGAAGAGTACAGGAACGAGACTTTCGACACCGAGAAGATCCCTCACCCCAAGTTTGACTAGCTAGTCCTGGCCCGTCTGGGCAAACATTGTGGTTTTACGAAGAGTGAAACATTATCAACAATAGAGTTCGTTATTTGGCGATCAAAAGAAAGGATAATAAGGAATGCAGAATTTTTTGGGAAGGTTTAATTCTTAAGTGTAAAGCCAAGAGGAATAGCTAAGTTAGATGACTCATCCCTGTCTTTTTTTTCTCTCTTCTTCTCTTAACTCCCTCCTCAAAATTTTCCCCACCTTCGATTTCGGCAGCATGTCCCTGAATTCTATGTAATGGGGTACCTTATAAGAGGGGAGTCTCTCCCTACACCATCTTATAAGGTCGTAACCTGTAACACCCTTTACATCCGATTTGAGAACCACATGGGCCTTTATCCTCTCACCCACTTTCTCATCCGGTATACCAACCACACATGAGGCGATGACAGCAGTATGCTCCTGGAGTGTGGCCTCTATCTCCGAGGCAGAGATTCTGTAACCTTTATGTTTTATCGTATCTGCTGTCCTATCAACAAAGAAAAACCAACCCCTTTCATCCCATCTGACTATATCTCCTGTCCTGTACCATTTTTTCCCATCCAATGCTATAAAGGTCTCCTTCGTCTCCTCTTCTTTATTCCAGTAATTGTCCACCATATATCTTGAGGATACAAGAAGCTCTCCTGGCTCTCCTGGCCCAACCTCCTCTAAGGTAGCCTCATTTATAATTTTTACTTCCTTTGTCCTCACAAGTCTCCCTATAGTACCCTGTGGCATCTCGTCTGTAACAGAAGGTAGTGTCACCGCTCCACATGTCTCTGTAGCCCCATAACCCACATAGATCTTCTTCCCAAACTTTTCCTCCCATCTCTTTGCCACCTCAGCAGGCATCACATCGCCCCCGCTGAAGGGAAACTTCAGGGAAGAGATATCGTAGAAGCCAACCCTGTCGTGTTCCAGGATCATCCTGTATAAGGTTGGAACACCAAAGAAAGTACTGGCTTTATAGAGCTGGATCGCGTAGAGGAAGGCATCTATATTTACCCTTGGCATGATTATAACCGTATCGCCTGTGATCATAGCGGGACCTAAGCCGCAAACCTGGCCAAGGACGTGGAAAAGTGGACCCCCTTGAAGGATAATATTTTCTGATGGAGGAATAAGGATTGCTATCTCCTCGAAAAAGGCTTTTGTATTATCCAAGAAAAAGAGATGGTTGATGGGTACCCCTTTCGGACTCTTCGTCGTTCCACCTGTATAAAGGATCTCAAATATCTCTTCTCCCTTCGAAGAAAAGGGTT
>DATHCH010000027.1:0-6547 GCA_035319625.1 Thermodesulfobacteriota bacterium | reverse complement strand
GAAAATAGGTGCCCTTCTGGTAGAACTCGGAAGCGGCCGCATCGATGCCGAGTGCGACCTGTCTTCCGGGTTGGTACCCCGATTTTCGGATAGCGTCAAGGATCAAAGCGAAGGCTTCCTCATTGGAACGAAGGTCCGGCGCAAACCCTCCCTCATCGCCTACCGAGGTTTTGTAACCTTTTCCTTGCAGGATCGCCTTGAGATGCTGAAAGACCTCCACCCCCATTCTCAGGGCCTCCCTGAAACGCTTGGCTCCCACGGGAATGATCATGCATTCCTGGAGGTCGACATTATTATCGGCGTGGACGCCGCCGTTGAGAATGTTCATCATGGGGAGGGGGAGCCGTGAGGCCGAGAGACCTCCGAGATGCTGATAGAGAGGGAGTCCCAGGTGGTTGGAAGCGGCCCGGGCACAGGCAAGTGACACGCCCAGGATGGCGTTGGCGCCCAGTCGGACTTTATTTGGAGTTCCATCCCACTGGAGCATCGCCGTGTCGATGGCTTTTTGATCGAGGACGTCCATCCCCAGGAGCTTAGGCGCCATCACGCGACTGACGTTTCGAACTGCTTTCCGGACTCCTCTGCCGAGATAACGTTTGGGATCTTTATCCCTCAATTCCAAAGCCTCATGCCTTCCGGCCGAGGCCCCGGAAGGAACCGAGGCCCTCCCGCTAAAACCGCTTTCCAAGAAGACCTCCACTTCCACAGTCGGGTTTCCTCTGGAGTCGAGGATCTCTCTCGCGGCAACCTCAACGATAACGGCCATATCTTTTTCTCCCTCCAGTGACGGATGCCTATTTTTTTTCATTTAAAATTCGGCTGCCGATATAAACGTATTGGATTCCGGATAGGATCGTAATGATAGCGGTTCCGTAAATAGCGACCATGGAAAGATGTTTGAAGGCTGGGAAGTACCACGCCATCAAAACGAAAAGGATTGTCAGAATCTGGAAAGTCGTGGTCGTCTTGCTCAAGAGACTGGGGTTGATCTTGGGGTGGTATCCGGTGAGGAACATAACAAGAAAACCCATCAGAATGATGACATCCCGGGTGATGACGATGACCACCAGCCAGCTGGGGATCACCTCGATGATAGCGAGGGAGACGAAAGCGGCGAAGAGAAGGAGTTTGTCGGCGATGGGATCGAGATAAGCGCCCAATTCGGTGCGTTGATGCGTCAGACGTGCGATAAGACCGTCTAATCCATCTGTAATCCCTGCAATCGCAAAAGTGAGAAGGGCCCAATCGAGATGTTTATTGATGATGAGGATGACGAACAGGGGAATCAAAAGCACTCTTAATAAGGTCAGGATATTGGGTAGGCTCATTTGATTCAGCTAATGCCAAATGTCAAAGTTGAAAGTTCAAATGAAATCCAAAATCCAAACGGCAGAAACTATTCTTTCTCTTATCAACAAAGGAGAAACGTTTTGACATTGGGTCATTTTGGCATTCCCTTGACATTTGCCTGCCTGCGCGAAGTCCCGCCTCGCGGGACGGAGGCAGGGATTTTGACATTTGAACTTTCATCCATTAGGGGGCATGGTTACTGGTAATTATTTTCATTCTCTCCCCTGTACAGGTCTTTGAAGGTTGTGAATTTATCCAGAAAAGCCAGGTCGATCTTTCCAATGGGACCGTTCCGCTGCTTTCCGATGATGACCTCCGCTTTGCCCCGATTCGGGTTATCTTCTGATCGGTTATACACTTCGTCACGATAGATGAAAAGGATCAAGTCGGCATCTTGCTCGATTGCGCCGGATTCCCGAAGGTCTGACAACTGCGGCCTATTCCCTGTTCGTTCCTCGGTCTTCCGACTGAGCTGAGAGACAGCGATCACAGGGATATTGAGTTCCTTGGCAAGAGCTTTTAAAGATCGGGAGATCTCCGAGATTTCCTGCTGTCGGCTTTCGACTCTTGCCCTCCCTTTCATCAGTTGCAGGTAGTCAATAATGACCATCCCCAAGCTATATTCCGATTTAAGGCGACGGGCCTTGGCTCTCAATTCAAGGGCCGAGAGGGCTGCCGTGTCGTCAATATAGATGGGTGCCTCCGACAGATTCCCTGCCGCAATGGTGAGCTTTGGCCAATCGCTCTCGTTGAGATAGCCTGTCCGGAGTCGTGTCCCTTCCACGTTGGCCTGGGAACAGAGCATACGGATGACCAGTTGCTCCTTTGACATCTCCAGCGAAAAAATGGCCACCGGAATTTTGTTCTCGATGGCGGCATACTCAGCGACGTCGAGGCAAAAGGCCGTTTTGCCCATGCTGGGCCTTCCGGCAATAATGATCAGGTCAGAGGGCTGAAAACCCGCTGTCATCCGGTCCAGTTCCTTGAACCCTGAGGGGACACCGGTGACTGCCTCCTTCTTCTTGAAGAGCCTTTCAATGGTTGTAAAGCTCTGTTTGACGATTTCGCGGATCGGGTAAAAAGAAGGTCTCACCCTTTTTTCCGAAATCTCGAAGATGGCACGCTCTGCCTCATCAAGAAACCCTTCCACATCCCCTCGATCCTCGTAACTTTGCGTGATGATCTCCGTGGAGGTTTGAATCAACTTCCGCAGGATGGCCTTTTCTTTGACGATCTTGGCGTAGTATTCAATGTTGGCAGCGGTGGGGACGGAATCGATCAGAGTGGCGAGGTAAGAAGCTCCTCCGACAGAGTCGAGCTGGTCGATTTTTCGGAGTTCATTTGTGAGGGTAATCAGATCCGAGGGCTCATCACGTTCCGAGAGGTTAATCAAGGCATCGAAGATTTTGCGATGGGCATCTCGATAAAAATCATCGGCGTCAAGAATTTCTGTCACGCGATTGATCGCTTCATTTTCAATGAGGATTCCTCCCAGCACAGATTGCTCTGCCTCAATATGCTGAGGAGGAAGTTTGTGGGAAGAGAAGACCGCCTCGTTCATGAACGATTACTCCTGAACCACCCAGACCTTCAGATGGGTGGTCACCTCGGGATGGAGCTTGATCAGTACGGTGAACATCCCCAGATTTTTAATGGGTTCCTCCAAGGCGATTTTTTTCCGGTCCACCTCGATTCCATTTTCCTTCAGATAATTCTCAACATCCATGGAAGTCACGGAGCCGAAAAGTTTCCCGCTTTCTCCGACCGTTTTCGCAAAGGTGCAGGAGAGGTTCTCGATCTGTCGGCCCAACTTCTCCGCATCCTTTTTTGCCTTTTCCATGCGCTGTTGAACCAGGCGCTTTTGGTGTTCAATCACCTTAACGCTTTTCTCTGTGGCGACCATGGCTTTCTTTTGAGGGATGAGATAATTCCTCCCGTATCCGTCAGAAACCTTGACCAAGTCCCCGGCTTTTCCCAAAGAAGGGATATCCTCTAACAAAATAACCTTCATGGAACACCTCCCTACGCCCGATTCCACAGGGCGGAAATCCTAAATCCAAATCAAAGATATTTCAAATTTTCCATATTTATTTCCTCCCCCTTCGATACTCCCTCCTTGCTAACGGGGCGGAACGATGAACTTTAAACGATGAACTATGAACAGAGTGCCGTTGGGACGATGCATGGTAAGCGATGAACAGTTCATTGTCCATCGTTCATAGCCTGTTTCCCTTAATGAGCCGCCGTTGTAAAGGGAAGGATGGCGATGTTGCGCGCCCTTTTGATCGCGACCGTCACCTGCCTCTGGTGCTTTGCACAGTTCCCTGAGATCCTTCGAGGAATGATCTTTCCCCGTTCCGTAATAAAATATCGAAGGATCTTTGGATTCTTATAATCGATATCCAATTTTTTGTCCGTACAGAATCGGCAGACCTTTCGCCTCATGAAGGGTTTCCTCTTCCTGTCGCCAGCTGGTCTTTCCATTGGTTTTCTCATTCCGTTCTCCTTATTTCTCTGGGCGAGGTGCCTCGTTTTTTTCTCCGATCCTCCGGAGCACGGAGGCGATGACCTCTGTGCGGGTTCGATTTTTCCCTTCCGGCGTTTGCCAGGATCGTAGATTGAGTTTGCCGATAACCATCAGGGGTTGACCGCTCTGGAGCAGGTCGAGATTAAATTCAGCCAATTCTCCGATGGCCACAATGGTAATCCGATTTTGAACTCCTTGCCCTGTACCAGGACGATGCAGCGCTTGCTTTGTAGCATTATGATGTCGGGCTTGCCCCGTCCGGTCCTCCGAGTCGTTTAATTCCAGCGGAAATTGGATCACGGGCGATCCGTCCGGCCGATAATGACGTCGAGGAGAGGTCACCACCTTTCCTGTGAGGACCACGCGGTTTAAAGAGGTCATGTTTTCACCGCGGCCTCGGTTCCTTCCTCCGGGGCTTCCTCTAATACCGGGCCCTCCGAGGAGGAGGCTTGTCGTTCGTCCAATCGAACGGATTGGAACTTAATGACGGCATCCATGACCCGAAAATTTCTCTCTAATTCAGAGAGCAGAGAAGGCGACCCCAAAAAGTGGACGAGGATATAATGACCTTTGGCTTTCTTTTTGACTTCGTAGGCGAGCTTTCTTTTTCCCCAATCTTCAACCTTTAAGACTTCTCCGTTGGCCTGCGTGATAATTCCTTTGACTTTTTCGACCAACGACTGGGCCTGTTCTTCTTCGAGATCAGGGTCCAGAATGAAAATGATTTCATATTTCCTCATGGTTCACCTCCTTGTGGATTATAGCCCTAAAACAAAGTCTAGAGCAAGGGGGTTGCCTGGGAAGGCAATACCAAATGTCAAATCCTAAATGTCAAAATAATGACAAATGAGGAAATGGCAAAAAATCTGTAAGAATAGTTTGATTTTAAGCATTCGAACTTTGAGCCTTGAAATTTGACATTTTATTATCTATTTAATCTCCTTTCAATACGTCCTGTTTGATCACTCCGGCAATATTGCCTCGATTGACCTTCACCCTCACCTTGTCCGAGATCTCCACAGTCAGTTTGTCATCCTTGATGCCCGTAATTCGACCATAGATTCCTCCCGAGGTTAACACATTATCTCCCACCTTGAGGTTTGCCAGAAGGTTTTGATGCTCTTTTTTCTGCTTCTGTTGAGGTCGAATGAGCAGAAAGTAAAAAATGACAAAGATCAAAATAATGGGCAGAAAAGTCATGAGCGAAGACCCCTGACCTCCACCCCCTCCCGGCTGCGTTCCCATTGCATAAGCCAGATCTATTCCCATAACATCCTCCTTCTAAATTCTTCCTTCCTCATCCGTTTGATTGAAAAGGGGCCGACAATTCTGTTCCCAATCCTTGGGAGGAGGTGTGAAATTGACAAAATTCGAGGAGGCGGCCCTCTCGGATTGCCTCCTTCATCTTTGCTAAAAGAGTTATATAATAATATAAATTGTGAATAGTATTCAACCTCGACGATAAAATTTCTTTGGCTAAGTAAAGGTGACGGAGATAGGCTCGGGAATAGCGGCGGCAGGTGTAACAAGCACACGTTTCATCTACGGGCCTTCCGTCCTCGGCGTATTGGGCCTGTTTGATCGATATCTTTCCCGAAGGGGTAAAAAGTGTTCCGTTTCGTGCATTCCTTGTCGGAAGGACGCAATCAAAGAAGTCTATTCCAAGGGACACGGCATTGATCATATCCGCGGGCGTTCCGACGCCCATTAAATATCGGGGCGCGTCTTCGGGCAAGAGAGGAGTTGTCCATTTCAGGACATCCATCATCATTGATTTGGGTTCGCCTACACTCAAACCTCCAATGGCGTATCCCTGAAATCCCATCTCCACCAATGCCTGGGCACTCTTTTCCCTCAGATCCCGATGGATCCCTCCCTGCACGATGGCGAAAAGGGCTGGGTCGTTTTCTCGCCTCGACTGTAGACTTCTGCCTGCCCAACGGCTCGTTCGCTCCATGGAGGGTTTCACATATTCGTAAGGCGAAGGGTAGGAAACACATTCATCCAAGACCATGGCAATGTCCGTACCGAGGATCCTCTGAATTTCCACCACCTTTTCCGGTGTAAGGAAATGGGAAGAGCCGTCCAGGTGGGATTGAAAAGTCACTCCTTCTTCTGAGATCTTTCGAAGACTTCCGAGGCTGAATATCTGGAAGCCACCGCTGTCTGTCAGTATCGGTCTTTCCCAATGGGTGAAGGTATGAAGCCCCCCTAGTCTTGCGATGGTCTCGTGCCCGGGTCTGAGGTAAAGGTGGTAGGTGTTCCCCAAGATTGCTTCAACGCCTATTTCCACCAATTCTTCAGGGGTGAGGGATTTGATGGTGCCCTGCGTTCCCACGGGCAGAAAGGCAGGGGTCATGAAAGAGCCGTGGTCTGTCTCCACCCTTCCCAGGCGTGCCTGTGTTGAACTATCTTTCTTGATGATCTCAAATCGAAAAGCCATAGCTTTGTCAAAGATGAAATCCGAAGCACGAATATCGAAATCCGAAACAAATCCGAAATCCAAATTCAAAACTTAAGACTATTATTGTTTAGGTCATTCTTATTTTGAGGATTCGTGCTTGTTTCGAAATGCGTGCTTCGGATTTAGGATTTCCTACTACAGAATCAGCATGGCATCGCCATAACTGTAGAATCGGTATTTTCTGCGGATGGCTTCCTGATAAGCCT
>DATHCH010000026.1:0-27033 GCA_035319625.1 Thermodesulfobacteriota bacterium | reverse complement strand
CCCTGGCTACTTTGTGTCGACCATTGGGGTTGATGAGGACCAAATCCTCAAATACGTCCGATGGCAAGGACGCCAGGATGAAGGTCAAGCGAAGCTTGACTTAATTTAAAGTGCCACGGGCTTGCCCGTGGGTATCTACTGATTGATCCGCAATTTCAAGGTTTCGGAGGGGAGACCACTTCGATCCAATTCCGCGGGAGACTGAGGCATTGCAATTTTCAATAGATCAGGGTTGACAAAGATTTAAAACGGAGATAAAAGAAAATGATCGCGGGTTCCTGTCTTGACTATGGCAAGCCGGGAATGTTCTGAAGATGAAATTGAAAGTCGGCATCACCTATAACCTCAAAAAAGATTTTTCTCAACAGGAAAATCAGCCGATGGATTTCTTGGAGGAGTTCGATGCCGAGGAGACGATCGATGCCATTCGCAAGGTCCTGGAGGGTGAAGGGCACGACGTGGTCAAGCTGGGCGGGGACGCCGGTTTGATCGATCGGTTAAGGCAGACTCCGGTCGATATCGTCTTTAACATTGCAGAAGGTCTTCACGGTCGAAACAGGGAAGCCCACATCCCAGCTCTCCTAGAATTTCTAAATATCCCTTATACCGGCTCCGACCCTCTCACCCTCTCCCTCACTCTGGATAAGGCCATGGCGAAGAGGATCGTCATGAGTCAAAATATCCCGACCCCGCGATTTAAGAAAGTAGAAAGGGTCGAGGACCTCCATGGCTTAGACCTTCGTTACCCTCTCTTCGTCAAGCTGTGCCACGAAGGGTCGAGCAAGGGGGTTCGGCTGGATTCGAAAATTCCGGATGCTCAATCCCTGAGGGAGAAGACCACAGGGCTTTTAAAGACTTATGACTCCCCCGTTCTCGTGGAGGAATTCATTAAAGGCCCAGAGTTCACGGTGGGTATCCTGGGCAACGAGGATCCTTTTGTCCTCGGCGTCATGCAGATTGAGATCAAGGGGAGAGCCCCGGAAGAATCCATTTACTCTTTGGAGATAAAGAGGGAGTGGGAAGAGAGGGTCCGATACCATTGCCCTCCCTCGATTGACCAGGATCTCTTTAGAAAGATCGAGGAGGTGGCCCTCCGCTCCTATCAAGCCTTGGAGTGCCGGGATGTTTCACGGGTGGACATCCGTGTGGGGGAGGACCGGACCCCTTACTTTTTGGAGATCAATCCCCTTCCAGGGCTTTCTCCCGTTTACGGAGACCTGGTGATGATCGCAAGGAACACGGGATGGGATTATGATCGGCTGGTCAAAACCATTTTCCATCATGCCCTGAAACGGTATGTATGGACGGAGTAGCCGCTTTAAGGATGAGTTCGCCAGAGGAGAGCCTTCACGAGATTATCTTGAGAAATTTTAAGGAGGCCGTCGTCTTTGCTGACGGGCAAGGTCGAATTCAGATCTTCAATCTCATCGCCGAGAAGTATTTTCAGATCAGCGGGAAGAAAGTGCTGGGAAAGAAATTGGAGAGGGCGATTCCTTATAAGAATATCAAGAAGCACTTCGATCTCGTCTACGAAAAAAGAGAGAGCAATCACGATGTCGAACTGGCCATCAATGTCCCTCCTGCTCCTGCCCCGGCCCGGGAGACCCGGATCCTTCAGTGCAGCTTCTATCCCATTTTCGACAAGAAAGAGACGATGTTCTTGGGGTGTTTGGCGACCTTTGCCGATGTGACGGAGAAAGGTCTGCTCCTGAGGGAGATCAGCAAGAGCCGGGATCTTTCCACCATCGGAATGCTGGCGAGATGGATGGCCCATGAGATTCGAAATCCCTTGAGCTCTTTGAACATCAACATTGAACTGCTGAGAGAAGAGTTGGGCGGAGAAGCCGAGCTCTCTCAGAAGGAGGAGATTCATTCCCTGATCAATTTTATCAGCTACGAAACCCTCCGGCTGGAAAACAATCTGAAGGAATTTCTGGATTTCAATCGTCTCCCCCCTCCGAAATTCGAATGGACTCAATTGAACGACGTGCTGGATTCCGTGGTGCGACTTTTAAGGCCCGATGCCCAAATAAAGAACGCGAGGGTCGAAACCCATTTTCAAAAGAAAATACCCCTGCTGAGGATCGACGTCAGCCAATTCAATCTGGCCGTATCGAATCTCCTCATCAACAGTATTCAGGCTGTCTCGGAAAAAGGGGAGATTCATCTCTTCACGCGGGGATCCAGGAAAAATGTCTTCATCGTCATCCGGGATAATGGACCGGGAATCTCTAAAGAACATCTCCCCAGGATTTTCGATTTTATGTTCAGCACCAAGCCGATGGGGTCGGGGTTGGGACTCTCGATTGCCAAGAAGATTATCTCAGACCATCATGGAGAGATCTCTGTGAAAAGCGAGGTCAATAAAGGGGCCACCTTTAGAATAAGGATTCCCCTTAGCCAAAAAACATAAGTTCGGCGTTCGGAGTGAAAGCAGGCTACCGAGATTCAAGAATGAGGCTACTCCGAACTCCGAACTAAATACTCCGAACTGATTTATGATGAGGCTATGGACAAGAAAGTGCTCTTGATCGCGGAGGATGACCCCATGGTGGGGGAGAGCCTTCGCCTTTTGTTGAAAAAGAAGGGACACGAAATCTTCCTGGCCGCGAACGGGAAAGAAGCCCTTCAGTTTTTTCGGCACAAGAACGTGGATCTTGTGATCACCGATGTGGTCATGCCGAAAATGAACGGGATCGAGCTCTTGGAAGCAGTGAAGGGGATTCGGCCAGAGACGGAGGTGATTGTCATTTCCGCCCAAGGGACGATCGAGAAGGCCGTCCAGGCAATGAAATTGGGTGCCTTCGATTTTATCGAAAAACCGATTAACCCGAGGGTAATCTCGCTGTTAGTGGAGAGGGCCTTGGAGAAACAGACGTTGATCCTCCAAAACCGGGATTTGCGCTCCCGGCTGGAAGACAAGTTCCATTTCAAGAATATCATTGGAAGAAGCGAGAAGATGGTGAAAATCTTTGAGCTCATCCGGCACATTGCGCCCTACGATAGCTCTGTCCTGATCATCGGCGAGAGCGGAACAGGGAAAGAGTTGATTGCCAACGCCATTCATTACAATAGCCCGCGGGCATCCATGCCTTTTATCAAGGTGAGTTGTGCCTCTTTAAGTGAAGGGATTATCGAGAGCGAGCTTTTCGGCCATGAGAAGGGAGCTTTTACCGGAGCGATCACCTCTCGAAAAGGTCGATTCGAATTGGCCCATCAGGGAACCCTTTTTTTGGACGAGGTGGAAGATATTCCTCCGGCCACGCAGATCAAACTCTTACGGGTCCTCCAGGAAGGCGAATTTGAAAGGGTCGGCGGAAATAGGACGATCAAAGTGGATATCCGAATCATTGCGGCAAGCAATCAAGATCTCCAGGAGGCTGTCAAGGCCGCGGTGTTTCGAGAGGATCTCTATTATCGCCTGAACGTGGTCAATATCAAGCTTCCTGCGTTGAAGGAACGGAAAGACGATATTCCTTTTCTTGTCAATTTTTTTATAGGAAAATATAATGAAAAATATCATATGAAAGTGGAGGGAGTTTCTCAGAGGGCCATGAACCTTCTGGTGGATTATGAGTGGACTGGAAATGTCAGGGAGCTGGAGAATACCGTTGAATCCTTGATGGTGATCAGCAGTCCGAAGGTCGTCGATCTCCAGCACATTCCGCAGGAAATACGGGATCGGAAGGGGAGACCCGAGGTGATCCCCATCGAAATAGGGACATCTCTTGAAGAGGTGGAAAGAGAGATGCTGATTCAGACGCTCCGGGCGACGAAAGGAAATAAACGAAAGGCGGCTAAATTGCTTGGGATCAATGTCCGGACAATCCACAGGAAAGTGGAGGAGATCGGAGGATTAAGTTCAATTCTATGAAGGTGTCCCTGCGAGGCTGGGCGATAGTCATGATGTCGGAGAGGTAGAGACGGGCTCCCCAAGGCAGAAAAATTTTTTGCAAGATTAGCATCTAATGAGCTAACGAATCAGAAAGGAGGGCGAAAAGTCAGATTCTTTGCAAGGAGTGCTTCAGGAATGATGGCATTTTGTCTCATATGTTTGAAATGGGTATGTCATTTTTTTCCTTTTTATTTTTTTCATTTTGGATTAATATAGACAAAGCCAAAACGGCAGAAATTCAACCTATTAATTTTATTAATCATTCTAAAAAGCAGGCCGAGTTGAGTCAAGAAAAATTTGGCATGAAGTTTGATATAGTATTTCTTTGTGAAGAAAGAGCTGAAATGGGCCTTTATTCTTGACAGGGATGAGTTTGTGCGGCTCAGCCTGAATAAGATTTTGAATAAGTATGGTTTTCACGTAGAGGAGATTGAGGATTTTTCTCAATTGGAGAAAAGAAAAAAGGATGTTGAAGGAGGGATGATCTTAGCTGACGTGGAGTTCGATGTTTTGGAAAAGGGGTTTCCCCTCCTGAAGAAATGGTGTGACCGTTTTGTCCTGATGACCCCTCTGGTCAGCGACGAACTCACTATTCGATTGAAAAAAATGGGGATTCGTCGTATTATTAAAAAACCTGTTGACCCGAGGTTGTTGAGAAAGGCGATCCGTGAGATTTCTTTTCCCGGTGAGGTGAAAACTCCTTCATTTGGGAAAAAAGGGAAGGGTTCCCATTCCATTCAGAAAGGAGGTGAAGTTATATGAAGAAGTGGATTTTTCTTTTCCTCGCAATGGTTCTGCTGATTAATATTGCTGCAATGGGAATTGGGTGCAAAGCAAAGGAAGCACCAAAGCCAGCAGCCAAAGAGGAGATGAAACCCCCGGAGGCACCAGCTCCGCCAGCGCCCGCTACAACCGCAGCACCGGCGCCAGCTCCTGAAGCCCCCAAGAAGTAAGGTCTGTTTTTTTTATGGTCAAAGCGTTGGCGCCCCCTCTTCAAGAGAACGGGGGCGCCAACAAAAGTAACCCCATCCGAAAAAGGAGACTATTATTCGAGTGCAGCGCAAAAAAAAGAAAAGGTGCATATCTGCTAATCGGAAAGAAACTTTTCTTTCTCTTTGTCTTGGCGGAGGAGGTATCTGATGATATCTCCTTTTTTGTTTTCTAAAAATGCAGGTCAGGCAGGGGACCGCCGTCCTCTCAGCAGATATGCGGGAAGGAGAGAAGATGGAGCCTGCTTCAGACTCTAATTTGTCCCTCCCCCCAAGGGGGGTGAGAAGAGCCTTGCAACTTGGTTTGTTCCCCCTTCAGATGGAAGGGGAGAGGATCGAAGAATCGAGAGAGTCCATTCCTGAAGTTTGGAAGAGAGTTTCAGAAAGGGAATGGAACGATTGGAGATGGCAGCTTAGACATCGCATTACCACGCTTGAGCAGCTCAAAGAGATCATCGATTTGACCCCCGAGGAGGTCGAGGGGATCAAACATTCGAAAGGAAGATTGGCCTTAGCCGTCACACCTTATTTTGCGAGCCTGATGGACCCGATTAATCCCAATTGCCCCATCCGTAGACAGGCCGTTCCTCGAATCGAGGAAATCCATTTCTCAAAAAGCGAAATGGTGGATCCCTTGGGAGAGGACAACCATTCTCCTGTGCCGGGCCTTGTCCATCGTTATCCGGATCGGGTGCTTCTGCTCGTCACGGACCAATGCGCCGTCTACTGCCGGTACTGCACGAGGAGACGATTGGTGGGAAGCAACGAGAAGTCCATCACCCAGGGAAATTTTGAGGAGGTGGTTAAGTATTTAAAAGGCCATCGAAAGGTTCGAGATGTCCTCTTATCAGGAGGGGATCCGCTCCTCTTGGAAAATGAAAGGCTGGAGGAGATGTTGAGCCGATTGAGGGCCATTCCCCACATCGAAGTCCTCCGGATTGGGACGAGAGTCCCGGTGACCCTCCCCCAAAGAATCACCGGTGGGTTGGTGAGGATGTTAAAGAAGTATCATCCCCTCTTGATCTCTATCCATTTCACCCACCCGAAGGAGGTGACCGACCAGGTGAGGAGAGCTTGTAGCGAATTGGCAGACGGAGGGTTCCCTCTGGGGAGCCAGACCGTCCTTCTCAAGGGGATTAACGATAAACCCTACATCATGAAAAAGCTCCTTCACGAACTCCTCAAGGTTCGGGTCCGCCCGTATTATATCTATCAGTGCGACCTGGCCATGGGGACAGAACACTTCCGAACCTCTGTGGCGACGGGGATTCAGATTATGGAAAAATTGCGCGGCCACACCACGGGCTATGCGGTTCCCACCTATGTCGTCGATGCACCTGGAGGTGGAGGAAAAATTCCGTTGCAGCCGGATTATGTGGTCTCAAAGGGCAGGGGTAAGATTGTCTTGAGAAATTATGAGGGAAGGGTTTTCGAATATCCAGAGCCGAATATCATTGAATTCAAGAAGACCAGGCCCATGGCGGAGGAAAAGACGGCATCGAAAAAGGCCACGGCGTAATCGAAAACCCCCGTTAGAAATTCCAGTCCCGCTATAGCGGGACTCGAAACGGAGCGGCGCGTCATTTCTAACGGGGTAAAAGGGGAGGAGAGGATCCGTGCTAAAAGTGGTGATCCTGTACAATCTTTTTGAACGGCTCCAGAAAGGGGAAGAAAAAGATATCCTGGCAGAGGGTGCGATCATCGAAGAGATCGCAGCCGTGGAGAATGCGGTCCGATCACTCGGTCATCAAAGCGTTGTCATGGCTGTCCGGGATGAAATTTTTCCGATCATCCATTGGCTGAAGGAATACCAGCCCGATGTCGTCTTCAACTTATGCGAGAGTGTTTATGGAAATAGCTGCTGGGAGATGAATATCCCGGCCCTGTTGGATCTTTTTCGAATTCCCTATACCGGATCCTCCCCTCTTACGCTCGGGTTGTGTCAAGACAAAGGGAAGGTGAAAGACATCCTCCAGTCTCAAGACATCCTGACCCCTCGATATCGAATCTTCGAGCGCACCACAGGCCCGGTGAAGGGGAACATCTTTCCGATCATCGTCAAACCTCTTCATGAAGATGGAAGCCTTGGGATCTCCAGGGAAAGTGTCGTCTTCGACGACGAGACTTTGGGCAAGCAGATTCAATATGTCATCGAACAGTATCAACAACCTGCTTTGGTGGAGGAATTCGTCGATGGCAGGGAGTTGAATGTGGGTTTGATGGAGACCGATGGAAAGGTGGAAGTCCTTCCTATCTCGGAAATCGACTACTCCGAGTTTCCGGAAGGAGTCCCTAAAATATGCGGATACGAAGCCAAATGGATCACCGAGAGCTCCGAATATCAAAAATCAAAACCGGTCTGTCCTGCCCCCTTAGAATGGATAACAAAAAGGAGAGTAGAACATATTGCCGTGAGAGTTTTTAAGCTGTTCGAATGCCGGGATTATGCCAGGGTGGATCTCCGCGTCGACCGGGACGGGAAAATCTATGTCTTAGAAGTGAATCCCAACCCCGATATCTCTCCTCAGTCCGGAATGGCCAGAGCCCTCAAAGTTCAAGGAACGACTTATACGGAGTTCGTCGGAAACTTGGTCGAGAGAGCGCTTCTGAGAAAGAATTCACAGACAAGAGGATAGGGGAAGGGAGACACTTTTCCATTCACGGTTCATCGTACATCGTTCATACATAGTTTATTGTTCACGGATCTTTGTTCATCGTCCTTCGTTCACGGTTCATCGTTTATCGTCTATTGTTCATCGTTTATTGTTGATGGTTCATACTGCCCTTCCGAGGATCATATTGAAGAGAGGGAAAGAAAGGCCCATCGTTCGGGGGCATCCTTGGGTCTTCTCCGGAGCGTTCGCCAGGGTAGAGGGAGAGGTTTCGCCTGGAGAGGTTGGAGAAGTTTATTCTCATCAGGGCGGATTCCTAGGCATTGGGCATATCAACCCTCGCTCCCAAATCATCGTCCGCCTCCTGACGCGAAAAGAGGAAGAACTTGGAGAAAAGTTTTTCAGAGAGCGGATTTCAAGGGCGGTTGGTTTAAGAGCGGATTGGTTCAAAGGGAAGACCAATGGCTATCGAGTCATCAACGGCGAAGGAGACTATCTCCCGGGGTTGATTGTGGATCGTTATGGAGAAACCTTGGTTCTTCAGTGTTTAACAGCGGGGATGGATCGGTTGAAAGAGATGCTAATTAATTTGCTAGTCAAAGAATTTCGTCCCCAGAGTATTTATGAGCGAAGCGATGTAGCGACAAGGGGTGAGGAGGGATTACCGGAGAGCAGCGGCCTTCTCTACGGGAAAGACGTTCCAGAATTGATTGAGATTGAAGAATATGGTTGCCGTTTTAAAGTCAACGTTAAAAAGGGGCAAAAGACCGGTTTTTACTTGGATCAGAGAGAAAATCGTTTCTCTTTAAGAAGTTTCTCAGAGGGGAAGAAGATTTTAGACTGTTTCTGCTATACCGGAGGTTTTTCCATTCATGCGGGAACAGGAGGAGCAAAAGTGCTTACACTCATCGATTCCTCTGAGGAGGCCTTAACGATCGCAAACGAGCATTTCAGTTTAAACCGGTTCGAGAAAATCCCTCATCGATTGATTCGGGGAGACGTCTTTGAGAGCATGAGAAACCTTGAACCCGGGTACGACGTGGTGATTCTCGACCCTCCTCCGTTTGCTAAGAAAAAGGGGCATCTTCCAAGCGCATCGAGGGGATATAAAGATCTCAATCTTTGGGCCTTTCGGTTGTTGAATGAGGAAGGTCTCCTCCTCACGTTCTCTTGCTCTCATCATATGAGCTGGGATCTATTTCAGAAAATTGTTTTTTCTGCGGCATTGGATTCGGGAAGAAGCGTTCAGCTCGTAGGTCGGATGGGGCATCCCTACGATCATCCCATCAATCTATCCCATCCCGAAGGAGAATATCTGAAGGGCCTGATCTGCAGGGCGCTCTAAATCCGAAGTCAAAGATTGACTTCCCTAACCATTGGGTCTAATAAAGGGCGGCTGATATCACCTATACTTCTCTCTCTCGATGATCGTGGCAACGCCCTGTCCCCCGCCGCAGCAGGCATTGGCCAAGCCGTAGCGGGCACCTTTCAGCTTAAGGATGCGCGCGAGGGTCCCGACCAGCCGATTGCCGGTCGCCCCCAGCGGGTGTCCGATAGCGGTACCGCCGCCCATGACATTGACCCGGTCCGGATCGATGCCGAGCTCTTTGATGCAGTTGAGCGCAACAATGCAGAATGCCTCGTTGATCTCCCAGTAGTCGATATCCTTTGCCTTCAGTCCGGCCTTTTCCAGGGCCAAGCGAGAGGCCGGCACCGGACCTACCCCCATGATCGTGGGGTCAACCCCGGCGAAACCGATGGAACGGAGGGTGGCCATGGGCTTGAGCCCTTTCTTTTTGGCCTTCTCCTTGGACATCAGGATCATCGATGTGGCCGCTGCATTCAAAGGAGAGGAGTTGCCAGCGGTAATCACGCCGCCTTCCTTAAAGGCCGGCTTGAGATCCCTCATCCCCTCATACGTGGCACCGGCCCGCACGGCCATGTCCCTATCCACCACCTTCGTCGAGCCATCCGCCTGCTCGGCCTCGATGGGCAAGATCTCGTCTTTAAAGAAGCCCTCCCTCTGTGCCTTTTCCGCCAGGTTGTGAGAACGTGTGCCCCATCGGTCCATGTCCTCTTTCGTGAAATCCCTCAGGCTGAAGAGTTTTTCAGCCGTAAATCCCATATTGGAGAGGGTGGCAAAGTCCCAATGTTTCATAGCCTCGTCATTCAAAAAACGGGGGCTAGGGCTGATGGCGCCTTCTTTTGCCCTCAAATTAGCACCGTAATTCCGGGTCATGTGCTCCATCCCTCCGACGAGCACCGTGTCCGCAAAGCCGGCCGCTATCTCCAGAAATCCGATGTGGATGCCAGCCATGGAAGAGCCGCACTGCTGATCCACGAACTTGGCTGGAATGGCTTGGGGCAGATTGGCCAGGAGGATGGGATACCTGCCGCCATAGGTCCAATTCTCGTACACGCCCACCGCGGCCCCCACCAGAAAATCGTCCACCTCCTCGGGCCTTACCCCGCTCCTCTTGAGCACCTCCGGCAGAAGGCGTGCCAGGAGGCCATCGGCCCTCAACTTATAGAATACATCCCTTTCGGGCTCATTGGGTCTCGATCTGGATTGTGCCGTCCTCAAATATCCTACAATTACGACATCTCTCATCTCCTTCATCAGTGTACCTCCTTGGCCGAAACGTGCCCCGCAAGCCCCGCCTTGTAAGCGGGGTCAAGGGGCACAATATCAACGAAACTTCCTCTTCGGGAAGCCCCGCCCTGTGGGCGGGGAGCTTCACTTTTTCGGCTCTATCAGCACCCTGCGGCCGTTTTTTTCACCACATGAGCGGGTAGACATTTTGAGGGAAGCAGTATAAGAAATTTACCCCTATGTGTCAATAAGGGATCAGGTCATTGGGGGAAAAGTTCTTAAAGATATTCAGAAACATAGAGAAATAAATTCCATGACTAACATCGTAGGTAAATGCTCCTACCAGAGTTGTATTGATGGTGTTTTTCTGATATAGTGAGCGCAATTACTCCTTAATCTTTGCTATTCGATAATGGCGCTGCGTAGCATGCGGTTATCACGTGGTGGGGTAACCTGGGTGAGGGTATCCAAATGATTGGTTCAATTTGAAGCCTGTTCTCAAAAAGAATGGGCTTTTCGTTTTTCAATGATTTACGGGCACGCAGCACGCTTGCCTGCCGAACCCTAAGTGTAGGCAGGGTCACGGTTACGTTTTCAGTGGGGAACATCTGAACAATTGAAAGGTGAGGGTTAATTCTGTGAGGAAGTTTGTCTCAGACATTAGGGAAGCTAGGCGCGAAGGCCTTCTACCAAAGCGTTTTCGGCCTCGAGATGTGCATATTGCATGCCCAGAGTGGGCAGAGATGACGTACCATGTCTTTCTCCTTAAACATCGACGTAATAATCCCGGTGGTTATATGGCCTACTTCGAACGGCACAGTGACGGATCATATAGTCTGATAGAAGAATGATTCTTAACTACTTGCTCATTTGTGGGGCTTCAATTGAGAGCTTTTGTAGGGGTTACTGACAAGGAGTGGTTTGCGTTTCTATCAAATCTCCCGGAGATTGACGAAGTGAATTTCTGGCAACCGGGTGGCAGACAACATTTCCGCACACTGACTCCTGGTGAACCCTTTCTTTTTAAACTCCCTTACCCTCGTCATTATATTGTTGGTGGGGGATTCGAATATTGAAAGATTGCGTGATCGAACTTAAGCCTGTTCTCAAGGGGGGATGGGCTTTTTATTTTTCAATGATTTACGGACACGCGACACGCGGCACGAGTCACGCTTCTTACAATTAAAAGGTGAGGGGGAATGAGGCTTCTGAAAGACAAAAAGAGTGAAAGAATTGAACAACGTCCCTGACGGCTACATGCTCAAAGATATGACTCCGATTTCTAAATAAATTTGATTTTCTGGTTTCTTTTTGGTACATTGGGTTATCCTTTATTTATTATAAGAGGGTGTGAAAACGGCTAAAGAATTTACAGTGATCATAGAACAGGATGAAGAAGGATACTATATTGCGGAAGTTCCTGAGCTTAAGGGATACCACACGCAGGCCAAGTCTCTGGACACGTTAATGGAAAGGATTAAGGAGGCCATCCAGCTCTGTTTAGAAGTGTATGGGAAGAAATATCCGATTACCCATCTTGTTGGTGTCCAGAAAATTGCTTCATGAGCAAGTTGCGATCTTTAACAGGAAAAGAGGTTGTCGAGGCAGCCACGTCTTCCTAAAACATGATGATGGACGTGCAACTGTGGTTCCCATCCATTCGGGAGAGACAATTGGCCCAGGACTTTTATCAAAGATCTTGAGGGATGTGGAAATGACAAAAGATGAACTATTAAAAATTCTTGAGGGACGGCTTCCCGACTAAAGAGGTGAAGAGGATTTATCATATGATTCAACATAGAGCCTGTTCTCAAGGGGGAATGGGCTTTTTTGTTTTTCAATGATTTACAGACACGCGACACGGACACGGTCACGTTTTTGTTTTAGGTTTTATGATTAGGGATGGGCTTTTTTGTTTCTACTCTCACAAATTTCACGAATCAGGAATCCCGAGTCACGATTCACGGTGATAGGGGAACATCTGAACAATTGGAAGGTGAGGGTGGATGGAATTTTTGAAAGGGAAAAAAGAGAAAGAATTCAACTAGGTCCCCTCGGGCTGTGTTATAAGGTCACAAATTGTGACCTTATCGCATAAGCAAATGGATGGCTACCTTCATTTTCTCGGGCAGAAAATTTAAAGAAATCAGGGATAGGATGATTGGAAAAGAGATGAAAAGAGAATCCCGGTAAGATTCCTCTCAAAGCCAAGGGGACGTTGCTGAAAATTCCCACTTTTCATACGCTGAGGCGATATAGAGACGTAGAGGCAGGAGGTCGTTGACTAAGTTGAATTACTCTGAAGTCGAGTCTGGATATCATCCATAAAAAAGTTGGCTGGTAATTCGGGCGTTGAGTCAATAAGCTATTGAGTGATCAGGCGAGTGGTAAAGTCGAGAGTCATTCAATGAATTAGTAAAGTTAAGAGTAAAGACCAAGGCACCTGACTGCCCTGTACCATGCTAGGTACAGGGTCTGCCGGCAACGTGCGCTGCCGAGCTCACAATTTGAAACGATATCTGCTTCTCCGGGAAGCACAGTTTCAGATGCTTCCATTATGTAGTCAATGGGTCCAAAGTCTCTGACTGAAAAATTCAGTCAACTCCTAAGAAAGAGATTAGTCTTAAGAAGGCTGTCATCCCTAAAGAAGACACAGGGGGCTCTTGACAATTAGGTGGCATGGAAGGTATGTGATGGGTGATTCCGGAATTTTTCACAGGAGGCGTGTAATGAAAAAAATCCTATTCCTATCGCTGTTGATGAGCCTGCTCATCGCCGGGGTGGCTTTTGCAGAGGCACCGGCCCCCTCACTCCCCAAAATGGATTCGGGAGATACGGCCTGGCTTCTCATCTCCGCCGCCCTGGTGATGTTGATGTTGCCTGGGCTTGCCCTTTTCTACGGAGGTTTGGTGAGATCAAAAAATGTCCTGGGGACAATCATGCAAAGTTTTATTGCCCTGGGGGTGATCACTATCCAGTGGGCTTTCTACGGATACAGTCTCGCGTTTGGACCGGATGTGGGTCATGTGGTTGGAAATCTTGATTGGATAGGACTCAGAGGTGTGGGACTTGATCCCTTCCCTGGCTATTCTGCCACCGTCCCCCATCAGGCTTTTATGATCTTTCAGATGATGTTTGCGGTGATCACACCCGCCCTGATTAGCGGTGCCTTTGCTGAAAGGTTTAAATTTAAGACCTATCTTGTCTTCCTCGTCCTCTGGTCAACATTTGTCTATGACCCCCTTGCCCATTGGGTCTGGGGAGTGGGGGGTTGGATCAAAAATCTTGGCGGGCTTGATTTCGCAGGGGGGCTGGTCGTTCATATCAGCGCTGGAGTTGCCTCCCTCGCGGCGGCTCTGGTCGTGGGAAAAAGAAAAGGTTACGGTAAAGAAGACATGCCCCCTCACAATCTGACGATGACCGTTCTGGGTGCAGGGATTCTCTGGTTCGGCTGGTTTGGTTTCAATGGGGGGAGTGCCCTCGCATCGGGTTCGCTTGCCACGTCTGCTTTTGTAGCGACTCAATTTTCTGCAGCCTCTGCAGCTCTTTCATGGATGATCGCTGAATGGGCAGACAGGGGTAACCCAACCGTTCTTGGCGCGGCATCGGGTGCCGTAGCAGGACTGGCGACCATCACACCTGCCTCAGGATTCGTGGGGCCCATTTCAGCGATCATCATTGGACTGGTTGCGGGCGCGTTATGCTATTATGCCCTCAACCTGAAGACCAAATTCGGATACGATGATTCTCTCGATGTCGTCGCTGTTCATGGAGTAGGAAGCACATGGGGGGTATTGGCCACCGGCCTGTTTGCAGCAACGGCAATTAATTCAGCAGGACATGACGGCTTACTTTTTGGCAATCCTTCGCTGATCGGGATTCAGGCACTCAGCGTCGTTTCAGTATGGGTTTATTCCTTTGCGGTCACATGGATCATATTGAAGGTCCTTGATTGGACCATGGGCTTGAGAGTGAGTGAAGAGCATGAGATCAGTGGTCTGGATACCAGTCAACATGGCGAAGTGGGATATTCTTTTTAATGAAGTCTGGAGTTCGGAGAAAAGAACTTGATCGTTTCATTTCGATTGAAACCTCCGGACTCTGAACTCCAAACTGAAAAAGGGGGTTATAGAATGAAAAAGATCGAAGCCATTATCAAGCCATTTAAATTGGATGAGGTGAAGCAGGCCTTATCCAAAATCGGTGTTCAGGGGATGACCGTCACCGAGGTGAAGGGTTTCGGAAGGCAAAAAGGTCATACCGAGGTCTATCGATCGGCTGAATACAAGATCGACTTTATCGCCAAGGTTAAGATTGAATTGATCACCACCGATGAAATGGTTCCTCAGGTGATCGAAACCCTTGAGCGGACGGCCAAGACCGGAAAAATCGGAGATGGAAAGATCTTCATATCCCCTGTGGATGAAGTGATCCGGATTCGGACTGGTGAACGTGGAAGAGATGCGATTTGAATGGAGGCGGAGGGGATGGTCGTTGGATGAAGACGGATCAAGAGGGACGTCCATAAAATTTTAAAAATCTTGAAAGGGATTTAGGTCATCCATAAAAAAGTTGGCCCTGCCCTAAAGGATAGCGCAAAGGGCATAGAGCGAAGCGACCAGATCAAAGCTTGAAACAAGTTATATAAATTATTCTGTAATTGATTTATTGGGTCTTAGAGTCGTTGAGTAGTCGTTGACTGAATTTTTGAAGCACAATTTTTTGAGGTGCTTCCATTTTTCAGTCAAGTTCCTTGAAGCATTTCAAGGGAAGTCTCTGGGGTTAGACCCTGCATATTTCTATATTAGAGCGTTAAGGAGGAAGACGATGGGGAAAATTATTGTTATTTATCACAGCCAGCAGCATGGGAATACGAAGATGCTTGCAGAAGCACTTGCGGAGGGGGCTCGGGAAGCGGGGGCTGAAGTGAACCTCATTAACACAAATGAGCGGCGGGTCACCCTGGAAGAATTTTTGTCCGCCGATGGGGTTGCGATCGGGACCCCTGACTATTTCTCATACGTCGCGGGCACGGTGAAGACCTTTTTCGATGATATGTACCTGTGGGATCAATCAGGCAAACCTGTTAAAGGAAAACCGGCTGCCCTTTTCTTTTCCTGTGGTGGTGGCGGGAAAGTGAGGCAGCCTTTCGAATCCCTTGCTCAGCGCTTTTTCCGGCAGGTGGGGGAGATGGTAGGAAGTGAACGTCCCATTAGCAACGAAGCGAAGGAAAAGTGCCTCGCACAAGGCAAGGGACTTGTGAAAAACCTAAGTCAAAGGACTTTAAAGAAATAGTCGGAGTCTTCCATAAAAAAGTTGGCACAATCCAAATCAAATATGCGTTGATAGGTTAATGGAAAAATGATTGGGAGGGTTGAGATAGGATTATCTCTTCGATTTCTTGCCTCTTCTGTCCCACTCCCCGCCGTGGCTCTGATAATCCCGATTTTCTATGATCGTCTGATCGACAACCTCTCCACAAATTAAGCACCGCCAGCTAAAGATGGGTCCATTTGGACCGAAAAACTCCTCATAAATCATCATCCCGCTGCATCGATTGCATTTCACATTAAGCTCCCCCAAATTATCCACCTGAGATCAAGGGGATGGAAATAAGGTAAACGCCGTAAATTTCCATCTTTCGATTTGGTTGTATATCGTTCTGGAGGCAACTTTTATTCTGCTTTTTACTTCATAATATATTCCATTATAATTTAATTTCCTTTTTAGGGCCATCTGGGAGGGGAACGGGTGACCCGAAAATGCGCCGCACACAATGATCAGTGGCACTGGAAAACCGTATCCATTAGTCTCACCGTGGGGAGTAGTGGAGCCCGAAGGGGTGGAGTACATTTGAATTTCGGTGACACCCAGGGTCCTGTAAGTCCTTGACCAATCTATTATATTTAGTTATTATTGTCTCCGTGTCTGTGAACAGGACGGGCGAATCGCGACACATCACGATTCACCTATTACTGGAATCAATCAGTTAGGCCAATCGCGAATTCCGATGATTGAGTGAAGCTCCCCGGCCATCTCGTCAGGACGGGACAGGCACGCCAGGGCTTCCCGGAAAGGAAATATTGGTTTAATTGTGCCCCTTAACCCCGCCTACAAGGCGGGGGTTGCGGGGCGCTTGCCGGCCGCGTATCATGGTTGATTTTTTAGGAAATCTGAAAAGAACGGATTATTGCGGAGGTCTCAACAAAAAGGATGTCAACCGCGAAGTCACCCTTTTGGGATGGGTTCAACGGAGAAGAGATCTCGGAGGTCTCATCTTTATTGAATTGAGAGATCGACAGGGGATTGTACAAGCGGTCTTCAATCCGGAGGTGAGTCCAGGGGCACACGAGAAAGCCCAATCCCTGAGAAGTGAATATGTCACAGCGGTTATAGGAACCGTGACAGAGAGGCCGAAAGGGACGGCCAATCCGAAATTAGGAACAGGAGAAATTGAGGTTCTTGCGAAGGAGCTAAAGATTCTCAACGTTGCTAAGACCCCTCCGTTTCCCATTGAGGACGAGGCAGAGATAGCCGAGGAGACTCGTCTGATATACCGATATTTAGACCTGAGGCGACCAAGGCTCCAGCGGAATTTGATCCTGCGCCATCAGGTGGCTAAAGAGGTTCGAAATTACTTCGATCGACTAGGGTTTTTGGAGGTCGAGACACCGATGCTTTTTAAAAGCACCCCTGAGGGAGCAAGAGATTTTTTGGTTCCCAGCCGGCTCAGCCCGGGCCATTTCTATGCTCTGCCTCAGTCTCCCCAGCTATTGAAGCAGATCCTGATGGTCTCCGGGTTTGACCGATACTTTCAGATCGTGAGGTGTTTTCGGGACGAAGACCTCCGTTCCGACCGGCAGCCTGAATTCACGCAAATCGACGTGGAGATGTCGTTTGTCACGGTTCAGGATATTCAAAGAACGATGGAAGGATTGATGGCCCATATTTTTAAAGAGGTTTTAGGGATCGTCTTGGAACTTCCATTTCCAACTCTGACCTATGATGAGGCGATGAATCGATATGGAGCGGACAAGCCTGAAACCCGATTTGGAATGGAACTGAGGGATGTGACCGAAGCCTTGAGAGGGTCTTCCTTCCAGGTATTCAAAGATACCTTGGAAGGAAAGGGCATCATTAAGGCGATCAATGTGAAAGGAGGAAGCTCTTCTTCACGGAAAGAGATTGATGATCTCACGCACTTTGTTCAGAACTTCGGGGCCAAAGGATTGATCTCGGCAAAAGTGGGTGCGAATGGATGGCAATCGTCGATTCAGAAATTTATTACCGAGGAAGAGAGGAAAGCGGTCGATCGCGCTTTGAATGCTGCGGAAAACGATCTCCTTCTCTTCGTGGCAGGGCCATCCAAGGTGGTCAATCAATCCTTAACCAACCTTCGCCTTCATCTCGGTGAGAGATTGGGACTTATTCCCAAAGATGAATATCGGTTTGTCTGGATCCTCGATTTTCCGCTTTTGGAGTATGATGAAGCTGAGGGACGTTATGTGGCTGTCCATCACCCGTTTACTGCCCCCAAGGACGAAGACATCCCCAAGCTGAAGGATCATCCGGAGTTGGTCAAGGCCAAGGCTTATGATCTGGTATTGAACGGGTCGGAAATCGGTGGAGGAAGCATTCGAAATCATCTGAGGGAGGTGCAATCTCTTCTGTTTGAGAAGTTAGGGATGAATGAGGAAGAGGCAAGAGAGAGGTTTGGATTTTTATTAGAAGCCCTTGAATACGGAACGCCGCCTCACGGTGGGATTGCTTTTGGGCTTGACCGTCTCATCATGATCCTGAGCCATGCAGAGTCCATACGAGACGTCATCGCCTTTCCGAAGACACAGAAGGGCACTTGTTTAATGAGCGATGCCCCTTCGAGAGTGGATTCCAAGCAGTTGGATGAGCTTTGGATTAAGGTTAAAGAGATTAAAGTTTAAAAACAAAAGGTTAAATCCCCTCACCTCCTTTCTCTCCTCAGCGGGGAGAGGGGAAGGTCGGTACGACTCGCAACCGAGGAGAGGGGGAGCAAGGAGAAGCCATGACCATCAGCGGAAAGAAGAGAACATTTCAAAGCAAGCACGCCGTAGAGCAATTCCCCCTCCTGGATATCCAAGAGCCGAACCTCTATCGTAGTGTCTTCCCATACGAAGAGGTTTGCCGGGTGGAGTTCGATAATAAATTCGTCTTTACCGATCCCCCTGAAGAGATCTTCATTACCGATACCACGTTCCGGGACGGGCAGCAGGCCAGGCCTCCTTATACGGTGGAACAGATTGTAGACCTCTATGAGATGCTCCATAAATTAGGGGGCACCAATGGAGTGATCCGGCAATGTGAATTCTTTTTATATTCAGAAAAGGACAAAGAGGCTGTCAGAAAATGCCAGGAGAGGAATTACCGCTATCCTGAGATTACAGGATGGATCCGCGCGGTGAAGGAAGATTTTAAACTGGTGAAAGAGATGGGACTGAAAGAGACCGGTATTCTCACTTCTGTTTCGGATTACCACATCTTCCTGAAACTGAAGAAGAACAGGAGGGTGGTGATGCGGGAGTACCTCTCCATCGTTTCCGCCGCACTGGATCTCGGAATCGTCCCTCGATGCCATTTTGAGGATGCGACACGGGCGGATATCCATGGATTCTGCGTTCCATTTGCCCAGGATCTCATGCGTCTTTCCGAAGAGTCCAAGCTTCCGGTCAAAATTCGACTCTGCGATACCCTGGGTTATGGCGTCCCTTATCCAAGCGCTGCGCTTCCCCGTTGCGTACCCAAGATCATCCGAGCGATGATTGACGATGCGGGCGTTCCCTCTGAATTTCTGGAGTGGCATGGCCACAACGATTTCCATAAGGGGTTCATCAACGCCACCACCGCATGGCTTTATGGATGTGCTGCGGCGAATGGTACGGTCCTCGGTTTTGGAGAGCGGACCGGGAATCCGCCCATCGAGGGACTGATCATCGAATATATCAGCCTGGTGGGACATAACAACGGTATCGACACCACCATAATCACAGAGATCCGGAACTACTTAGAGCGGGCACTGGGTGTCCATATTCCTTCCAATATGCCCCTCGTAGGAGCCAATTTTAATTCCACGAGCGCTGGCATTCATGCGGATGGGATTCTGAAGAACGAAGAGATCTATAATATTTTTAATACGGCTAAGATTCTCAATCGCCCCATCTCCATCTCGGTCAACGATAAGTCCGGGTTGGCAGGGATCGCACAGTGGATCAACTCCCATTTCGCGCTGACCGGAAAGGATCGAGTCGAGAAAACACATCCGGGAGTGGCCAAAATCAATCGGTGGGTCACCAAACAATATGAGGAAGGAAGAACCACTTCCATTTCGGATCAGGAGATGGAGAAGGCGACCCGGAAATATCTTCCCGAGGTTTTTGTTTCCGAGTTCGATATCCTCAAAGCAAGGGCCCATGAGCTGGCTGCCCACATTATTGAACGAGTGATTGAGGAGCCCGGCATGAAAGCCATGACGGCTAAGCAGATGGAGCCCATCCTGAAATCTCTCGTGGATGAGTATCCCTATATCCAGTTTGCCTATGTGGTCGACATGAATGGGACGAAGATCACACGGAATATCTGCCAGGCCGTGGATCAGGCTAAATATGAGCATGCGGGAATGGGAGAGAGTTACTCGAACCGATCCTGGTTTATCGAGCCGCTGCGAGACGGCAAAATTCATGTCACCGACCTCTATTCTTCAAAAATCACGGGTGCACTCTGCATCACCGTCTCCGGGCCGATCAGGAACGAGGTAGGAGAGATCAGAGGCATTCTGGGATTAGATATCCGGTTTGAGGATTTGACCAAGAGCGAGGACGAGTAGTTTGACAGAAAGAATCCAAGAAAAAAATGGTTTTGACCGAAACGCTCGCAAAGGCATTTAGGCTTTTTCCCCGGAAACGAGCCGTTGTGTGCGGGAAAAGGTGTTGGACCTATCAAGAATTCTGCCACCGAGTCAATCGTCTCTCTCGTGGTCTAAGGGATTTTGGGATTAGAAAGGACGACAAGGTTGCCGTTCTCCATCCCAATTGTCACACCTTTTTGGAAACCTACTACGCCATCCCACAGATCGGAGCGATCTCCGTGCCGATCAACTATCGGTTCTCACCGGGAGAGATCGCCTTCATCCTCAAGAATTCAGAATCGAAGGTATTGATTGCCGATTTAGTCTTTAAGAATCAAATAGACGGGATCAGGGAAGAAATTAGAGGGGTTGAGAGAATCTTATGGACAGGAGGGCTCCGGGGATCAGATGGCTCCATTGATTTGAATTATGAGAAGGTATTGGAGCAAGCCGATGACAGTCCTCTCCCCGATCCCCCAGTTAGCGGCGAAGACATTGCACAGATTTACTATACGAGCGGCACGACGGGGTGGCCAAAAGGGGTGATGCTTTCCCATAAGAATGTGACGACGCATGCCCTTGGCGCCATTGCGGAGATTCATCTTACAGATGGTGATGTGTGGCTTCATGTAGCCCCCCTTTTTCATCTTGCCGATGCCTGGGCCACCTGGGCGGTGACTTGGGTGGGCGGGACGCATGTTTTGGTCAGGGAGTTCGATGCGAAGGTGGTTCTGGAAACCATCGAGAGAGAGAAAACCACGCTCACCAATCTCATCCCCACGATGCTCAACTTAATGGTCAATCATCCTGAGGTAGGAAGGTTCGATTACAGCAGTTTAAGGGTTCTTTTGAGCGGGGGAGCACCCATTGCTCCGGAAGTGGTTCGAAAGATCGTGGAGGTCTTCAAATGTGACTATATCCAAACCTACGGCATGACCGAAACCAGTCCCTATTTGACACTCTCTATTTTGAAAGAACATCTAAAAAAATTACCCAGTGCAGATCAACTCCGGTTTAAGTCCAAAACGGGAAGAGAATTCATTGGCGTAGAGCTGAAAGTGGTTGGCGAGCAGGGAAAGGAAATCAAAAAGGATGAAAAAGAGGTTGGAGAGATCATCGTCAAAGGAGATATTGTGACGAAAGGGTACTGGAAATTACCTGAAGAAACGAAGAAATCAATCAGAGACGGCTGGCTCTATACCGGCGATATGGCGGTGCTGGACGAAGAGGGCTATGTCACAATCGTTGATCGGAAGAAGGACATGATTCTAACCGGAGGAGAAAATGTCTATTCGACAGAAGTTGAAAATGTCCTTTACATGCATCCGGCCATTTTGGAGTGTGCAGTGATTGGAATTCCCGATCAAAAATGGGGTGAGGCAGTAAAAGGGTTCGTGGTGTTGAAGCCCGGGCAGGAGGCGACCGAACGAGAGATCATTCAGTTTTGTAAGGAGAGGCTGGCACATTATAAAGCACCCAAATCGATTGATTTCATCGGAGCCCTTCCCAGAACCGGCTCTGGAAAGATTCACAAGAAGGGTCTAAGAGATAAGTATTGGGAAGGTTACGAGAAAAAAGTCCACTAAACTTTTCGAAAGTTTTTCCATCACACCTGTCCATTCTTTGAGGTTCAAGACATCTTTCCAGAGCTCTGGCAATGCCTCACTGAAGCATGAGTCGAATCCTCTACTCGAGCCCCGCGCCACGCGGGGTCCGATTCGAGTCAGTTTCTACGGCAAAGGGAGGCATTACGAACTTGGAGATATTTTCCTTGACAAAAGAAATACATAAATGTTACCGTTGACGCACCACTCTTGGATGGCAGTATAACTCTATGATTTGATGAATAATTTCTAATTTTCTTGAAAATTTATGGTTTTTGTGTTACCGTTAACGCAATAACATGGATAAGAAGATTACTATTAAAGATATTGCCCGGATGGCCAAGGTCTCTCACACCACTGTTTCGAGGGCGCTTAATGATAAGGCTCGGATCAAGGATGAGACCAAAGAGAAAATTCTCTCCATCGCAAGAGAGTTAAACTATCGGCCAAATTTCATTGCCAGAAGCCTGGTGATGAGGCGAACCAAGACGTTGGGCCTCGTCATCACGACCATTGCCAACCCTTTCTACACGGAACTCTCCCAGGGGATCGAAACGACGGCTATTCGTCTGGGATACAATATTATCCTCTGCAGCACCAATTACGACCTCTCGACCGAAAAACAGTATATTGATATGCTGCGAAGTAAAGGGGTGGATGGCATCATTTTTACTTCTGCTCATATGGGTGACCCCAATATCATCGGGTTGGCTGAAGAGGGATTCCCTATGGTATTGGTCAATCGCAGAACCTACCATCCGATGGTGAGAGAGAAAGTCGATTACGTCGGTGTGGATAATATCCACGGTGGTTTTTTGGCTGTTGAGCACCTGATCAAACTCGGCCATAGCCGGATAGGGGTCATCGGCGGATCTTCCGAATCTTCGGTTGGTTTCGAACGTCTTGAAGGCGGGAAAAAAGCGCTCGCTGCTCACCGTGTGGAAGCGATAGGAGATTATTTTCTGGTAGGGGATTTCTTAAAAGGATCCGGTTACGAGGGAGGCAAGAAATTTCTCAAGATGAGCGAACCTCCAACAGCCATTTTTGCGACGAACGACTATATGGCCTTAGGAACGTATCAGGCGATCGTTGAAGAGGGGAGGAGGATTCCTGAAGACATGGCGTTAGTAGGATTTAACGATATTGAATTCACGTCGATGAAAGGGATTGAATTGACAACCATCGGCCAAAAAAAGTACGAGATGGGTGCGGTGGCGGTGAAAACGTTAGTAGAAAGGATTGAGGGGAGAAAGACAGGGCCATGCGTGGAGACTATTTTGGAGCCCGAGCTGATCATTCGGAAGACCTGTGGTTTTTATTCGAGGGGTTATCAAATTGAATCCTCCAAAAACCCTTCACCCCAACCCTCTCCCCTGAGGGGAGAGGATAAAGGTGATGGGGAACTTTGAAATTGAGATCTTGGAATTGTTTCGGATTTCGATATTCGATTTTTCCTCTTAAGAGGAGGGATTTTATGGGAAGAAAGAAAATTTCAATTATCGGTGCAGGTTTCGTCGGGGCTACGGCGGCCCATTGGGCTGCTGAGAAGGAACTGGGCGACGTTGTTTTAGTCGATATCCTTGAAGGGATTCCCCAAGGAAAGGCGCTTGACCTCCTCCAAGCGAGTCCTGTGGAAGGTTTCGATTCAAAGGTCGTCGGTTCCAACGGGTACGAGGAGACAAAGGATTCTGATGTGGTGATCGTCACATCGGGTGTTCCTCGAAAGCCGGGGATGAGCCGGGAGGATCTTCTGGAGATCAATAAGAAGATCATCGAAACGGTCGTAGGGCAGGTGGTTGAAAAATCTCCAAAAGCTATTCTCATCATGGTGACCAATCCTCTGGATACGATGACCTATCTGGCCCTTAAGAAGAGCGGGTTCCCCAAACAAAGGGTGATGGGGATGGCGGGGATTCTCGATACAGCCCGTTTCAAGGCTTTCATTGCCATGGAGTTAGGCGTATCAGTTGAAGATATTCAAGCGCTCCTGCTGGGAGGACATGGTGACGAGATGGTTCCCCTCCCAAGGTATTCCACCATCAGCGGTATTCCTCTTTCCCAGCTTCTTCCTAAGGAGACCATTGGCAAGCTGGTTGAACGGACCCGCAAGGGCGGTGGAGAGATCGTCAATCTCCTCAAGACGGGCAGTGCCTTCTATGCCCCCTCCGCGGCGGCCATCCAGATGACGGAGGCCATTCTCAAAGACAAGAAAAGAATTCTTCCTTGCTGCGTGTATCTGGATGGAGAGTACGGACTGAAAGACATCTGCTTCGGCGTTCCCGTTAAATTGGGTGCGGGCGGCGTGGAGGCGATCATCGAGCTCCAGTTGACCGATGAGGAGAAGAAACTGGTTGCCAAGTCCGCAGAGAGTGTGAAGAAGAGCATTGCAGAGCTGAAACTGTAACCCCTTCACCCGCCCCTCTCCCCTGCCTTCGCCGAAGCGTCTTCGCGCAGGCAGGCCTGAGGGGAGAGGGAAATGGAGAGGGGGGGAGGGCAGGATGCGAGAGATCAGTGTGAAGTTGATCACCGAAAAGGTAAGAGACCTTTGTGTGAAGGCCAACACCGATCTCGGAGAGGACGTTCTTCAGGCCTTTGATCGGGCGATGGAAGGGGAGGAATCACCCCTGGGGTTGGAGATACTGAAAGAATTGAAGGAGAATGCCCGGATTTCAAAAGAGGAGAGTGTGCCAATTTGCCAGGATACAGGGTTTGCAGTGGTGTTTGTAGAATTAGGACAGGATGTTCATCTGGCTGGGGGAAATCTGACTGAAGCCATCCAGGAGGGTGTTCGTCAAGGGTACCGGGATGGGTATTTGAGAAAATCTATTTGTCATCCTTTCACGCGGGCGAACACAGGAGATAATACGCCTGCAATCATCCATACAGAAGTGGTTCCTGGAGATAAAGTAAAGATCACTGTGGCCACTAAAGGGGGTGGCAGTGAGAACATGAGCCGGGTCACCATGCTCACTCCATCGGACGGAGTCGAGGGAATCAAGCGCTTTGTGGTTCAGAGAGTAAAGGAGTCAGGATCGAATCCCTGTCCTCCAACCATTGTTGGAGTCGGGATTGGAGGAACCTTTGAGCAAGCGGCACTCCTTGCAAAGAAGAGCTTGCTCAGACCTCTCGGAAGCAGGAATCCGGACCCAGAATTGAATAAATTGGAATCGGAGATATTGACGGCAATCAATAAGCTTGGCATTGGGCCTCAAGGATTAGGAGGGCGAACGACCTCTTTGGCGGTTCACATTTTAATGATGCCATGCCATATTGCCAGTTTCCCTTTGGCAGTGAACATCCAGTGTCATGCACAGAGGCACAAAGAAGGCGTAATCTGACAAATCCACCCTCTCCCCCCTTTGCTAAAGGGGGGGCTGGCGGATTATGAAACGCGGAGAAAAAATGAGCGGACCCATTCGATTGAAACCGCCTCTGAGCGATGAGGACGCGGAAAGACTGAAAATAGGGGATCGCATCCTGATCAACGGAATTATCTATACAGGAAGGGATGCTGCCCACAAAAGGCTTTTTGATCTATTGAAAGAAGGGAAGAACCTCCCCTTTGATATCAAAGGCCAGATCATCTATTATGTTGGCCCCACACCTGCTAAACCGGGGCAAGCCCTCGGATCAGCGGGTCCAACGACCAGTTATCGTATGGATGCCTACTCCCCATCGTTAATCGAGAGAGGACTGAAAGGAATGATCGGGAAGGGGATGCGATCCGATGCGGTGAAAGAGGCGATGAAGAAGTATAAAGCGGTCTATTTTGCCGCAACAGGAGGGGCTGGAGCCCTTCTGGCCAAACGGGTAAAGAAGGCCGAGATCGTCGCGTATGAGGATCTGGGACCGGAGGCGATCCGAAGATTAGAGGTCGAAGACCTTCCAGTAATTGTCGTCAATGATGTGAGAGGAAATGACCTCTATCTTGAAGGGGAGAAAAAATATTTTAGAGGTTTACGTCAAGGCTTAGGCTAAGGGTGAAAAATTTCTCAACCTCAACCTAATCCTCGACCTAATTTTGTGTTTGGAGGTTTAAATCATGGAGAGAGTAAAACCGGGTTCTTTGAAATCGTGGCTGATGCTTCCCCGCTTCCAATATTTGCCTCTCACCGTCATCCTGGTTTCCTTGGGGACAGCCATCGGTGCCTACGAAGGCCATTTCCATTTTGGTTATTTTCTCCTGGCCATGTTTGGTTCCATCCTTGTCCACATGACGGTCAACGTGATCAATGATTACCACGACTATATCGACGGAATTGATCTAAACACTCAAAGGACTCCATTCAGCGGAGGGAGTGGCGTGCTTCCTTTGAATCTTTTGAAGCCCAAACAGGCCTTCTGGTTTGGAACCATCTGTTTACTCATCGCCATGGTGATTGGAGCCTATTTCTGTTTTACAAGAGGCTGGCTTCTTTTTCCTCTTCTTCTCCTGGCCGGATTCGCTGCCTATTTTTACAATGTTTACCTTTCTAAATGGTTTATGGGCGAAATTTTCGCAGGCATAGGCTTCGGGCCTTTACTGGTCCTGGGCTCCTGCTATGTGCAGACAGGAAGATATAGCTGGGAAACATTAGTTGCCTCTCTCGCGCCGGGGATACTGACATCGAATCTCCTTTTTCTCAACGAGTTCCCGGACTGGCAGGCAGACCAGAAAGGAGGGAGAAAGCATTTTGTCATTTCCCTTGGGAAGAAGGATGCGAGTTATCTCTTTGTAGCATTGCTGACCGCCTCTTATCTCTGTATCCTTGCAGGAGTGATTACGAAGATGATGCCTGTGGTGACACTCATCGGTCTTGGAACAATCGGATTGGGGTGGAAAGCCGCGAAGGGAGCATTGAAATATTACGATAACACCGAAAAGCTGGTTCCGGTATTGGGAGCGAATGTCGTTACGATCCTGGGGACACAGGCCCTTTTGGCGATTGGCTATGTGATTGCCATGCTTATATGAAAGACTATCGCCCCGTTGCCCTTCCCCTCTCCCCCCGGGGAGAGGGACGGGGTGAGGGGGGGCTGGAGATCAGTTATGAAAATCGAACTGACGAGACACAAGGTTCACAATGAGTTTGCCAAGAAAGTGGAGCTGATCAGCGGGCAAAACCTGTTTGCGTGTTACCAGTGCGGGAATTGTACAGCGGGATGTCCAGTTGCCTTTGCGATGGACGTCGGCCCCCACGAGGTTATTCGATATACGCTGCTGGGCCTGGAAGAGGAGGCTCTAGGAGTCAATACCTTCTGGCTCTGTGCCTCCTGCCTTCAATGTACATCGAGGTGCCCCAAGGGGATCGATATTGCCAGGGTGATGGATGCGTTGAGGATGGTGGTGCTGAGAAAGAAAGAGAGGAAGGACCGTATTCAGATACCGGAATTTTCAGAGGGCTTCTTGGAAAAAGTTCCGCAGATTGCATTCGTCAGCGGATTTCGGAAATTTCTTTCGTAACGCTGTGCGCTATGCCCTAT
>DATHCH010000025.1:0-11765 GCA_035319625.1 Thermodesulfobacteriota bacterium | reverse complement strand
AAAGACACTCTTGGATTAATGGAATCGCCGCTGGGAATTTATTATACCAACGATAAACCCGAAGGGGTTACCCCAAAAGAGGGGATATCCGGATGCATGATGGGGCTCCTTCAGAATGCGAGAAAGAAGGGGAAGATTGTTTATTTTGACAGAGGGCATTTTGGATGTCCGGGAGGGGCCTACTATATGGGATTTTTTGAATCCCCAAGGCCTAACATCGAATATTTCCTCTCCTGCGGGATTCCGGGTGAAATGGAGGGAGAACGATATATCAAGACGCCCGAGCGGGCCAGGGAATATTTCACCAAGATGATCCCCAGAAGAGCGCCGGCAACCTATTGTGTCTTCAAGCCCGTTGAGCAATTTCAGAAGGGGACGGCGCCGGAGGTTGTTGTCTTCTTCGCTTCGCCGGATCTTCTTGCAGGGCTTTTCACTCTGACGAATTATGCCCTGGAGCGCACCGATTCTGTTCAGGCACCCTTTGGTTCCGGGTGTGGAACGATTCTCACTTATCCCCTGAAGGAAGCTGGAAAGGAACAGCCCCGCGCCACTCTCGGAATGTTCGACGTCTCTGCAAGACCCATGGTTGAAAAGGACACGCTCTCCTTTGCCATGCCCTATTCGGTCTTTTTAAAACTCTTGGAGAATGTCTCGGGCAGCTTCCTTCAAACGGAGAGTTGGAAGAAGGTTTTTCGGAGGATCCAGAAACAAGAGAAACCCCAATAACCAAATGACAAATCCCAAATAATCTCCGATTGCCTGATGACCAAAACATAGAGGAAGCAGATGATTCATGCAGAAACAATTAGTCTCAGCACTAACGGGTTTAGCGATATCTTGGACGTCACTCAACAGGTCGACGCGGTAGTCGGCCGCTCAAAAATCCAAAATGGATTGGTCACTGTATTCTGTCCCGGATCGACGGGCGCTTTGACAACGATCGAATATGAATCGGGCGTGCTCAGGGATCTGCAAAAGGCGGTAGAGAAGATCGTCCCATCCAACATCCCTTATGAGCATGACAGACGCTGGGGCGACGGCAACGGCTTTTCTCATGTGAGGGCAGCCTTGATGAAGCCCTCCCTCTCCATTCCAATGGTCAAGGGAAGGCTGGCCTTGGGAACATGGCAGCAAATTGTTTTCATCGATTTTGACAACCGAAGAAGAGAGAGAAACATTCTCGTCCAGGTGATGGGTGAATAAGGCTGTCGGATATGCTTCCTTCCGTTTCCCATCTCACCTTTCCTTCCCCTTCTTTCTGAACAAAAGACGCACCGGAAACCCTTCGAAGCCGAAGGTTTCCCTCATCCGGTTGAGTAAATAACGTTCATAAGAAAAATGAATGCCCTCCTTGATGTTGGTATAGATGGCGAAGGTCGGAGGAGCCGTGGAGACCTGTGTGATATAGTTCAGCTTCACGCGCCGACCTTTGTAAAGCGGAGGAGGAAATTCTTCAATCCACTTTCCAAAATACCTGTTTAACGGAGAAGTAGGAACCCGCTTTTGGGTTTGAACGGATACACGATCTATCACGTCCAGGACCTTGCTCACCCGCTGACCTGTCAGCGCGGAGATAAAAAGGATGGGGGCATAAGGGAGATACTTCAGACTCTCTCGCACTTCCCTTTCATACTGAACCATGGTTTGAGAATTTTTTTCGACCAGATCCCATTTGTTCACGGCAAGAATGCATCCTTTGCCCTTTTCTTGGATGACCCCGCCGATGCGAGCATCCTGATCGGTCACCCCTTCTCTCGAATCCAATAACAACAGGGCCACCTCCGATCGATCGATAGTCCGGAGTGCTTCCACGATACTATATTTTTCAAGTTGCAGGCTGATCCGGCTTTTTCTCCGGATACCCGCTGTATCAATCAGGACGTATCGCCTACCATCCCTCGCTAAAAGCGTATCGATCGCATCCCGGGTTGTTCCAGGAGCCTCATCCACAAGGACCCTTTTATATCCTAATAAGCGGTTAATCAATGAGGATTTGCCGACATTCGGCCGCCCCACCACGGCCACTTTCGTTACATCCCTATCCCACTTTTTATCGGGCAAACTCGGAAGAGCCTTGATCACCTCGTCCATCAATCCCTTCACACCATACCCATGTTCTGCCGAAATGGAATAAATTGTTTCCACACCCAAGGCGTAAAATTCGATGACCCTCTCCTCATGTTTCGGCCCGTCAATCTTATTGACAACATAAAACACAGCCTTATCCAGTTTCCTGAGGATATTGGCGATTTCTTTATCCGAAGGAGTAAGACCTTCTTTCGCAGCCATCGTGAAGAGGATCACATCGGCTTCCTCCATGGCCAACTGGCACTGTTCACGAATCTGGATAAAGAGACGATCTTTTGATAAGGGTTCAAACCCGCCGGTATCAATCAACGTGAAGGCGCTTTCCTCCCACTCTACATCCGCATAATTCCGATCCCTTGTCACCCCGGGCTCATCCCAGATGATCGCTCTCTTCCTCCCGGCAATCCGATTGAACAGGGTAGATTTTCCAACGTTAGGTCTTCCGACGATAGCGACAATGGGCTTCACACCAGTTCCCCTGCAAAAAAATATTATAAAATGCCCGCAAAGTCCATACAATTTTCGAAATACCTTCTCATGCCAACACAGATATGATAAACTAATTATGGTTTGGGGCCGGAGACTAAAGATGATATTAACTGATTCAATCAAGCTTTAAGGAGAACAAATGGCTAAATCAATCAGAAAAACCATGAGTTACTTGTCTGTTCTGCTCTTTTTCTTACTATTCCAAGCAACAACGATAGTTTTATCCCAGCCCAAGGCCGTTGAAGAAAAAGGCCCGGATATCAGGTTGGGAGAAATAACCTTTGGGGTCAAGGAATTTCAATCCACTCCATCCCCGCTTAAAATGCTGGAGATTCATATCCAAGTTGTTAACCACAGTCGCTCATCCACTGCACCACCGAATTCGACAACGGTAGTCGTAGTTCCCAAAGAAATAGAATACCCAGAAGGAGCTTCTGTACCTGAGTTTAATCCACCCCAGCAGGAAACAATCCTTTCCGTTCCTTTGCTCCCCAATATGAGCCGTATATTGATTATTGGCTTCTCACTTCCGGAGACAAAACCTGCATCAATCACCTTCGAAATTCAAATGAATCCCCCGGAAGGAGAAAAGCAAATAGTGAAATGGGAAAGTAGCAGGAATTAAATGAGAGCAATAGCCTCTATCTCTATATCGGCATCCCTGGGAAGTGCAGCTACCCCGATGGCCGACCTCGCAGGTGGGGAAGATGGAAAGTAAGTACCGTAAACCTCATTCACTTGATTAAATTCCCCGATATTTCTCAAAAAGATTGTTACCTTAACCACATCTTCCATTCCCAACTTTTGAGACTCCAGCATCCCCTTTATATTTTCCAGAACCTGCTGGGTCTGTTGCCGGATATCTCCTTTTACCAACTCCCCGGTTTTTGGGTCGAGGGGTATCTGCCCAGAGAGAAAGAGAAAATTTCCTGCCTGGATGGCTTGGGAATATGGACCAATGGCCCTAGGTGCCTTTTCTGTTTGAATCACCTTCTTCTTCATGTCTTCAATCCTCCAGTAACTTACAAACCTCTGAGGCATCTCTCAAAATGCAGTCCGCTCCTGCCCTCTCAAACCCTTCTTTCTTTGTCCTTCCGGTCAATACGCCGATGGTCTTCATACCTACTCTTCTTCCTGCCTGAACGTCAATGATGTGGTCCCCCACCATCACGGATTCTTCCCCTGTTGTCTTTAACCATTTCATCGCGTAGGTCAAGTGGTCCGGATGGGGCTTGACCTTCTTCACCGAATTTCTCGAAACAAAGACATCGCAAAAATCGTTGATGGAGGGAAAAACCTTCCGAACAGCGTCCTCACAATTCCGCGTGATGATCCCAATCTTAATTCCTTTTCTTCTTAACTTTTTCAAAGTTGCCTCCGTCCCCGGAATCAACCTCCCCTCTTCCGCCGCTTTCATTTCCACTTCATGAAGAATATGATGGGACTCCTGATAAAATCTCTCTGCGCCGGAGGGGTTTTTCACCCGCAGGACTTGATAGACCTCGTCAGTGATCTCAAGCAGATACTTCTCTTGAATCGTTTCAGGCCTAATCCCATGCGCCCTCATTAAATCGAATATCCGCTCTCTCATGAGAGAAAAATCGATATTGAGGACAGCAAGGGTCCCGTCGAAATCGAAGATGATTGCCTTAATTTTACGATGCTGATCCTTTTTTTCGAAGGTACCCATAGTACTTCTAAGGAGCCCTCTTCAGTTGGAATCATGGAATTGTGGGTGTTTATCTGTTTTTGCACAGCATGCCGATAGTCCAACAATCCCTTACCCCATTCTTTTTAGTTCACACTCACTCAAATCAGGCGAAGTCTCTTTGATTCATAAAAAGACCTATTCATTTCATCCTGAGTCATAAAATGGAATCTACCACTCTTTTTTACCACATGAAAATGGATAAGCCAAGAAATTTCATCTAATTATATTTATTGTCAAATTATCTGTTTTGGCCAAATTTGACTATTGGGAAATGACTTAGCACCCTGAGACAGTCGTCCTGAATCCTTCGCCCTCTCTTAAAAATTGACTTTCCTGCAGCCCATCCAAAGGGCTTGAATGACCTTCCTCCTATTGAGATGGATTATTTCGTTACTACGGAATGGGAACTCCCGTGTTCTAAGAGAAAGCCGACGGAAATCACCGAAATAAATTTATACAGATGCTACCGGATTCTTCAGAGGGGATATGATATAATAACTTTGGAAGGTGTGCTGCGAAGGGGTCTTCTCTCTATAAAGGAGGTGATTTTATGCCAGTCTATCTCATGCTCACGACTCTTACCGATGAAGGGCGGAAGACAGTAAAAGAGAAGCCGAGCAGGATCAAACAAGTTAATAAGGAAGTGGAGAAGATGGGGGTTAAGATTCTTTGCCAGTACGCTCTCTTAGGTGCCTATGACTTCGTGAACATCCTGGAAGCTCCTGATAACCAAACAATAGCCAGGGTGGCATTGGAACTGGGTTCCAGGGGAGCTCTGAATACTACAACACTTGCGGCCCTATCCGTCGACGAATTTATCAATGCACTGAAAAAGAAAAAATAGATGAAGAACTCAACGAAGGTCTCTTCAACTGATTTCGGCACACCTTCCACCATGGGATAATATCCTCATCTTTTAACTCTTTCTCGCTGAAACTCTGTCTCCCCTTATTTTTGAAAACAGCCCGAAAAAACCATTGATTCGGAAATTCTTGTCGAGATGGTCGTCAAACCTGTCGAAACCCCCTATTAATCGAAATCTAAGAAGAAAGCCTTTAATGCTTCTAAAAGATCGACAAAATATTCCGGTAAAGGATTAAGCTCTAAGGCCCGATTTTTTAAAAGAATTTAATTTATCCAAAGGTCTGAGACCTCAATAAGCCTTTAAATATTCTGGATAAATCAGGTTTAGGATGATGCGAAATATCGCTTGAATTCTGGTGAAAATGGATTGGCATAAGAGTTGCTTCCATATATTCCACGAAAGAAAAAAGAAAGAGGAGGTAAAGTCCATGAAAAAGACAATGATTGCATTGGCTCTGGTCGTTGTGATGTTCTTAGGCGTCTCGTACGTCTGTGCACAAGATCCGGGTGCTGGTCCAGGCCATGGATGGATGCACGGTCAGCAACGCCGGGGACATTGGGATAAGCTTAACCTCACCCCGGAGCAAAAGGCGAAGTTTCAGGAATTGCGTCGAAAGTTTATAGCAGAAAATGCTCAACTCATCGGAGCGCTTGTGGCCAAAAGGCTGGAATTCAACTCATTGTGGACCGATCCAAAAGCGGATCCCCAAGCTATCCTGGCCAAGGAAAGGGAGTTGAGAGACCTTAAAAACCGGATGAAGGACAAGATTATCCAATATAGATTGGAAGCTCGCAGCTCCCTCACGCCCGAACAGATTGGGAAGCTTGGAGCAATGGGAGGAATGCGTCACGGTTTTGGTCGTGGTTTCAAGATGGGCCATGGCCAAGGCATGGGCTGCCCCGGTATGCGGGAGTAAGAATGCGCATCGGCTGAGATATGGAAAAAGGGGAGGGAAACCTCCCCTTTTTCCATATCTGATTTATCGATCAGAGGGCGACAAGTCTTGTTGTCAAAATTATCCTCATCGATAAAGATGTGTTATAAATTTCTTAGAATTCTCGATTTGACCTTTATTCTCCCAGAGGGATAGTCAAACCCCTAAAAGTGAACGGAGTAACTCCAAGGCCACATACTGAAAGAGAAACCTCGGGTGATCACCCTTCTACGCCTCATCTTCCCTTAAGAACCACCGATTCAAGAAGCAGATATACAAAGATTCTTTTTCTTTTGCAAGCACTGGGGTTCTCCGCGTCGATTTTCTCGCTTTTCCTTCCAACCGCCTTTGGGGAGACGGTGGACGCTCGATCTGCAGTGATAAGGGAAGCGTCCACCGGAAGGATCCTCAATGCGAGAAACCCCGATCTTCGGCTTCCTCCGGCAAGCACTGCGAAACTGATGACAGCAATACTGGTGATAGAGAGAGCGAACTTCAACGATGTCGTAACGATAAGCAAGAATGCCTCCCGGGTTCGTCCTTTGAAAGCTGGTTTCAAGAAGGGGGACAAAGTCACGGTCGAGGAACTTCTTTACGCCGCTCTTATAAAATCTGCAAACGACGCTGCCGTTGCTCTGGCAGAAGCTGTAGCGGGTTCTGAGGAAAACTTTGTCTGTCTCATGAATCAGAAAACAGCGGCCATAGGGGCAAAGGATACTCAATTCATAAACGCGACTGGTCTCCCCGGTCCCCGCCAATACACGACGGCCTTGGACTTATCAACCATTATGGTATCCGCACTGAGCTATCCCAAGTTGAGAGAGATCATTGGGACTCCTGTGGCAGAATTCTCGACCAGAGACGGGAGACACTTGTCCCTAAAAAATACAGACAAACTCTTATGGTCTGACGAGTGTCTGATAGGTGGGAAAACAGGCTATACCTTTACGGCCGGGCACTGTTTCGTATGCGCCGCTGAGCGTGAAAAGGCAACCATTATTGTTGCCCTTCTTGGGAGTCCGAGCCGGAATCGTCTTTGGAAAGAGGCAGAAGTGCTGATTGACAAGGGTTTCCAAATGATAGGGAATCACAACAGGCCTTGATTGACCAGAAGTGAAAAAGGATTAGGATGGTGAAAGGCATTTTCAGAAGAAAAGCATTTTGGTTTACTCTTGTCGTCCTTTCGTTTGCCGCATGCGTCTATCCCCCTTTTCTTGTGATGATGGAAGGGGGAATTACGGTGGGAAGAAAATGGGATTGGATTTTCACACTTCCAACTCCCCAAGAGGTGCCTAGAATTGATTTGGCGATGTTATTCGTTGAGGTGATCCTCGCTATTCTAATAGCCTTCGGGGTTTCGTCGATCCTTTCGGGTATTGGAAAGGTTTCAAGGCAAAGAACGCGATCGCATAGTGGGGCCGGGAAACCGTCCTTAAAAAAATGAAAAGATTTCTTGAAATCAATTATTTCGGGATAACGGTGGCAGCGGAGGGGTGATAGGCTGAAACAAATGCAGACAAGGGGGCGAATTTTGGGTAGAATAGAAAAAGAGGCTGCAAACCTCTACCCGGTTTAACCAGTGAACTAATGGAATAAAAGAGTTATAATGGGCTCACGTGGTAATTTGTTGAGCATCCTTTTTTGAGAAGAAAACATGAGGACCATGACGAATCCGGTTGAGAGAAACCTTGACGCGAACGCGGTCACTGATGAATATTTAAGAAAATACAAAAAGAAAGAAAGGAGATGAGGCAACATGGGAAGAAAAAAGATCCTTTGTCTGTTTCTTTTTACTGTTGTTACTTTCGTTTTTTCTTCATGCCACCCTCGTCATGTTTCAGATATTAAACCTAACATGACGAAAGAAGAAGTGGTCTCCTTGTGGGGGAAAACAGACCATATCACTTATAGGACTGTTAACGGGAAGACTGTTGAAACATGGGAATATCATTTTCTAAACTCCAATTCTATTTGCTCGGTCACTTTTTCTCAAGATAGAGTCGCGGCTACCCAATGCCGCCCTCTACGGAGGGGAGGGTACTGGTATTATTACCCGTCAGAGCCGAACAAAACGGGATCCCCTCCAACGGAACAGAGTTTGGTCCGCGAAGGTTCTTTGGCAATGAAGCTGGCTGAGGTACTGAAGATGGGGGAGGTTAAAAGCGAGGCGGAGGCCGAGAGCAAACTGGCGTCCGTAGGTATCACACCCCGTAACGGATGGATTGCCGATTATCCGGTGACACCAGAGGTTATAGACGAGTTGCAAAAGGCAATCAGTGCAGCAGCGGATTCCGGCAAATTAGCGATGAAAAAGGATGAGGCAATCAAAACGCTCCGGGATCTCGTCGCGAATATCGAAGGTCAGCATGCAGGAGTTGAGCTTTCCTCAGAGGGGCAACCCCCTCCTGAACCATATTATTACCCGTACCCCTACTACCCTTACTATTACCCTTACTACCCCTATTACTATCCCTATCCATACCCATATTTCTACTTTTACCATTTCCCTTTTCGTCGTCATTGGAGGTAAGGATGTAAGTGAAGGGATGCGTTAGGAGACTTGAGTGAGTAAGGAGACGAAAATGTTCATGCCGAAAACGGTACCTATGAGGAAGGTCAAGGTTTTCACTATCGGATTCAGCATCTTTCTGATAGGGTGTGCCTCCACCCGGTACAATAAACCCCACACAGAGCCAGACGGCTTTGGGAATATCAAGTGGGGAACCGAGATTTCCACGTTAAGAGACATGGAGAAAGTTGCACAAGGCAAATCATCCAACAGTGACTTAGCCTGGTATACAAGAAAAGAGGATACCTTAGCCATAGGCAAGGCAAAATTGGAAAAGATATTTTATTCATTTTGGATGGGGAACTTTGAGAGTGTGTGGATTGACTTTGAAGGCGACGAAAATTTCGAGGCTCTTAAGAAAGAGTTATTTGAACGATATGGAAAGGCCCTTGAGTCTGAGGAACTTATGAAAAAGATGGATAAAGGGGCGAGAGAACCCTCTCCGATAGGACATGCGGAGCAATTTTATGCTTGGTGGGGCAAAAATGCAGACATGGCGTTGTCCTATTCCAAGGATCGACATAGGGGAACCCTTAATATCAGCTCCAAGATGATGAGCGAGGAGAGAAGAGCCTATGAAAAACAAAAGGAAAAGGAGAAGCGTTTAAAGGAAGGGGGATCCTAAGGCATGGGGAGGATGAGGAAATCGATATCTATAGCCGTTTTAGTGATGGAAGCTGGCCTATTAGGAATTTCTTCCTGTGCCACAGTGCCAAATAAACCTCTTGCTCCTGGTGAGCTGAGATTATTAAGTGTCCTCGTTCCCGAAAAGGAAAAGATCAAGGTAAATTCACCGTTTGTAGTGAAAATCCGTTTTGAGGCGGAGGGTACGCCAGAGATCAGAGCAGCCTGTTTCACCCTCTCGGGGGATGGGCCCCACTGTTCCAAAGTGACGGACGTGGATTACGGGTCACCAGGAACGATCGAAGCACAGATTCGCACCAAGAATCCTGGCTCTCGCCTTTTGGAAGGTTATGTTCTCTATCTTCGGGATGGGAAGATTCAACCCACAAATGTGGTAAGTACTTATCTTCCTCTTATTCCACAGTGAAGAATCTTTCGGGATTCCTAACGCAAAAGGGATATTTGCCCCGGTAGAAAGGCCGGGCTTTGACCCGGCCCGACCGTTACCCTTCAAGTCTTTCAAAGATGTCTTTAAAGACCGGGACAAGTTCAACGAAAGCCTTTCTCAGATTCGGGTCGAAGTGTTCAGGAGATGTCCTTCCATCGCCCTCCACAATGATCTTCACTACCACTTCGTGGTCTAAAGAGGATTTGTACGGCCTTCTGCCTCGAAGGGCATCATACTGGTCAACAATATTCATGATTCTCCCTGCCATGGGGATTTCTTCCTCCCTAAGCCCACGCGGATATCCGGTACCGTCCCACCTTTCGTGGTGAGTCAGCGCAATCGTCTCCGCCATCTGGAGGTACTTTGATTTCGATTCATGAAGGATATCGGCTCCGATGAGGGTATGGGTCTTCACCAAAGCAAATTCTTCGGGAGTAAGCTTCGTGCTCTTCAGCAGGATCTCGAGGGGAATCCCCACCTTGCCTATATCGTGCATGGGGCTGGCATACAGTATCGTCTCCTGGTCTTCTTCTGGCCATCCAAGATGTTTTGCCATGTGTTGACAATAATGGCCAACTCTGCGGATATGAGCAGCCGTTTCCTCATCCTTATATTCTGCGACCGTTGTCAGCCTGATGATGGTATCAATATATCCCTCCCGTATCTGTCTTATCTTTTCCTCCACTTCTCTTTTGAGCATCTCGTTATGGTTGCTCAGAAAATCCTCGAATTCCTTTATTCGAAGCAGGTTTCTAATCCTTGCGATCAACTCCGGTCTGTCGATCGGTTTTGTAAGAAAATCGTTTGCACCTGCCGAAAGTCCTTTAATTCTCAGTTCCCTGTCTGTCGACCCAGTGATGAGGATGACGGGGATATGGTGCGTGAACGGGTCATCCTTGACCTTCTTGCAAACCTCCAAGCCATCCATTTCAGGCATCATGACGTCGAGCAACATCAGATCAGGGCTATAGGTTTTTACCTTTTCGATGGCCTCTATTCCATTCGTTGCAGTGGCATACTGGTAGTCCTGTTTTTCTAAGACAGCACTTAAATACTTTAGAAGAACCGGATCGTCGTCTGCGATAAGGATTTTGGGCATTCTCTCTCCTTCCAGAGTGTGCTACCTCCGGTTAAAGTTTTAGGCAAGTTTAAAAAACCTTTCTGAACAGGTCGTAATATACGCAAAATCTCTTTCATATGTCAAGGTGAGGATCAATCGTTTCCCTTTATCATAGATCCTCTTCGGATGTTCCAGAGAATCGCCGCACATTCCCCTTTGCCTAAAAATACCGTCCCCCTCCAAGAAAAATACAGTGTTTACCCTATTCATTTGGGAACTCCGCAAGTGGTAATTTATTTGTATGTAGATGTGTTCCTCCCGGACAGTGTCGTATTGTGAAACCCGAGTTGTTTGGTTGGATATACAAAGACGGTCGAGACACCACAGTCCCAGGAAATAGAGACAGCACCTCCCTTTCCCCAAGTAAAGAATGAAATAGGATACGTTGGCAGGCAATAGGATCTTGAGAGGGAGGAGAGTTAGTCTCAGGTTCTGAAACATTCCGTGGAAAGGAGGTAAGGAAAAATGTCAGAGGCGATAAAATACTTTGGATTGGCAACCGGGGCTCTGTTATTGGTTATTGTATCCATCTCCACTTTTGCCCAATCTCCTCTAAGAGGAGAGTCGAGTTATTCCCCGGTGGTAATCAAAGAGAGTTTTGAGTCGATCATGGCCCGCATGAGAGCGGCAAAGCCGGAGGTGATGAAGCGTCAGATGGATTTGCTCGGTGAACGCTATGATTTGAGCAATCGTCCGGCTGTGGGCGTAACGATGTCTCGTGGTAAGCCAGTTCAGGAGGGCGTTCGTATCAAACTTCCAGTGGGGATGACCTGGGAGACATTGGCTGGAATGAGTCCAGAGGAAATTCGCGAGAAGAACTTATTCCCGGCGGGTTTCTTTCCTCTCCCGCACCCTAATCATGCTGAAGGGGGCATGCTCTTCCCCAAGTTCCATATTGAGGAAATCAAGAGACAGGA
>DATHCH010000024.1:0-8647 GCA_035319625.1 Thermodesulfobacteriota bacterium | reverse complement strand
TCTCTGTACAGGAAATTCTGTCCGGAGTCAGATGGCGGAGGGTTTGTTAAATGCCCTTGGCTCTGGACACTGGGAGGCTCAGAGCGCAGGGATCATCTCATCCTATGTCCATCCTCTGGCCATTCAAGTGATGCAAGAAATAGGGATAGATATCTCCAAGAAAACCTCCAAATCCATGGATCAATTCATCAAGCAAAGATTTGATTATGTGATTACTCTCTGCGATGACGCAGCCAAAGTCTGCCCGAGCTTCGGCGGCCGAGGCAAAAGACTCCATTGGCCCTTTGAAGACCCTGCGGCTGCCGTGGGAACCACTGAAGAAAGATTAGCTGTATTTCGAAGGATCAGAGACGGGATCAAAAAAAAGATCGAGGCATTCCTAAAGCCCGAATCTTCGGAACCGATCGATCCGTTTGCTACATTTCAATTCTAAATTTCAATTCTAAGCTCCCGCCTTTCTCAGCAGCCTCTCCCAAGTTCTTTCTACGTTTTCTTGAATGACATCGATTTGCGAATCGGTCAGGTGGCTGAAGCGGCCTTGAAGCTTCAAATATTCTTTTACGGGAACGACATGAGGCTCTTCTCGAATCATGTAGGATATCCCATTCTCGATCTCATAAAGAGGAAAGACCCTTGACCGAACCGCAAGCCTTGAAACCTTGATGGTGAGCTCTGAAGGGATTCTCCAGCCCGGAGAGCAGGGAGATAGGAGATGGATGAATCGGGTTCCCCGGATGCTCCTTGCCTTTTCCACTTTTCTTAACAAATCTTCCGGATACGCAATCGTAGCTGTCGCTGCATAAGGGATCTGATGATCGGCCATGATGGCCATGATGTCTTTCTTGGGATTTTCTTTGGGTTTTGTGACCGGAGTGGTTGTCGTCCAAGCGAACAGGGGTGTGGCAGAGCTCTGTTGTGTGCCCGTATTCATGTAACCCTCATTGTCGTTACAGATATAAATGAAGTTTTCATTCCGCTCGGCTGCACCCGACAAGGCCTGGAGCCCAATATCGAAGGTCGCTCCGTCTCCTGCCCAAACCGCAACCACTGTCTCGTGATCACCCCGAATATCTAACGCGGCTCTAACACCTGAGGCAGTCGCTCCACCCGTGACAAAACCGGCATGAACCACCGGAATTCGGATACTTGAATAAGGCCAAAACCCTGGGATGATGGACCAGCAAGAGGCAGGAAAGATCATGACGGTTTTCTCCCCGAGAGCCTTGAGGGCAAGCCTCATACTGACCGCTGCGCCACATCCGGCACAGGCGAGATGGCCATGGCCAAGGTACTCCTCCAACGGAATGCCAAACTTCTTCATTCGATCTCCCTTGTCCACTCTGTTCAATAATTTAATGTCAAATGCCAAAGTTCGCACGAAGTGATGAACCGCACGTGAATCAATGCCAAATCAAATCCAAAGCTCAAATATCAGACATATTTTCTTTAACATTTGGCATTCATTTGACATTTGGATTTTGAACTTTGAACTTTGTCTACTCTGTACTTATTTCTTCAGTCCTAACCACAAAATCTCTTCCTCGGGTTGGGGATGGTCCGCAGTGTATTGGATCGCCTCTTCGATGAGTTCCGGAATAATATCTCTTCCACCCAATCCTGAAACGAATCCAAAGATCTGAGGCCTCTTCTCTCTCGAATAGAGGGAGGCTCTCAATTCTTGCGCAAAGATGCCTCCCACGCCCGCTGAAAGATTTCTATCAACGACCGCCACCTTCTTGGCTCCTTTGATTTCCTTATAAATTTCTTCAACGGGGAAGGGCCGAAATCTCTTAATCTTTAATCCGGCAACATCATATCCTTTTCCATTCAGTTTCTCGATCACGATCCTTGAGGTCCCGGTGACCGTGCCAGAGGTCATCAGAAGAATCTCTGCTTCCTCTTTTCCATATCTTTCAATCGCACCATAACCGCGATTGAACCGGGATCTGAACTCATCATCCACCTTTCTGGCGATCTCAGGAACTTGTTCCATTGCCTTTTGAATTTTATATCGAAACTCTAAAAAATGGTCGGGTGTGGCGATCGTCGAAAAAGCCATGGGTTCCTGAGTATCGAGGGAATACTCCGGACAGTACGGCGGCAAGAATGCATCCACCTCCTCTGCGCTGGGAATCTCTACAGGCTCAGAAGTATGGGAGAGAACATAGGCGTCGAGGACAACCATCACGGGAAGCTTGCCCGATTCTGCAATGCGATAAGCCTGGAGGACGGTGTCGAGGACCTCTTGATTATGTTCGCAGTAGAGTTGAACCCATCCGGTATCCCGTTGAGAGAGGGAGTCACTCTGGTCACTCCAGATATTCCACGGTGGGGCAATGGCCCGATTGACATTCACCAACACAATGGGAAGGCGGGCACCGGAGGCCCAATGGAGCATCTCATGCATATAGGCCAATCCATGAGAGGAGGTCGCCGTAAAGCATCTCACCCCTCCCGTGGAAGCTCCAATCAGAGCTGCCATGGCAGAATGTTCTGACTCTACCTTCAAGAAGACGGTCTTCATGCGACCGCTTGCCGTGAGCTCTGATAGTTCTTCAACGATTGTTGTCTGCGGGGTGATGGGATAGGCGGAGATGACGTCCACACGGCTCAGGATCACCCCATAGGCCACCGCCTGATTTCCTGTGATGACCTTTTTCATCTCACCTCCTCTTTTAAAGAAATGACTCCTCGGGGACATTCGGAAAAGCAGATCCCGCAACCCTTACAAAAATCGTAGTCCACCTGATGGGAGAGAACTTCTCCTATTTTGATGATGGAGGCATCAGGGCAGAAAACATAACAGTTCTCGCATCCAACACACGTCCCGCAGCTGAAACATCTTTCCGCCTCTTCCAAGGCAATGCCCTCTGTGAAGCCGCAAGTTATTTCTCTAAACCCTTTGATCCTTTTTTTGATTAAATCTTTGGTTTCCCTTTGCCTTCTTGAAGGCTCGAAGTAATCCGTATTCAATTCGTCAAAGGTGACCACATGAGGATTCATCAGCCTCTCCTGCGGATGGAGATATCTAAACATTGAGATCGAAGGACCTCCTCCTGTAAGAATTTGACGGAGTGCCTCTTCTGAATCTTTGCCGTTCAAATAACAATCAATAGCCAGGGCCACCTTTTTGCCCGAACCAATGGCATGGGCAACGGTTCGTTGGTTTGAAGTGAGGTCTCCTCCGGCAAAGATCCCTCTGACCCCTGTGTTTCCATCTCTGTGTGTGAGAACAATTCCCTCTCTCTTCTCCAATCCCTTTGGAAGAAAGGAGAGCTCAACCTCCTCCCCTGCTGCAATGATCACATTGTCGGCTTCGAAGAAAAAATTGGAGCCTGGAATGGGGACAGGTTTCCTCCGACCACTCTCATCCTTTTCTCCCAGTTCCATTCGCAGGCACTCCAGACGGTGAAGGCTATCTTTTTGTTGGATGCGGATGGGATTGACAAGATATCTTATCTTCACCCCTTCTTCGAGGGCTTCCACCATCTCCTCTTCAAACGCAGGCATCTCCTCCTTTGAACGGCGGTAAAGAATGGTCGCTTTCTTTCCCAATCGGACGACAGATCGTGCCGCATCAATGGCCGTATTCCCCCCGCCGATAATAGCAACCTTTTCGCCTAACTTTACTTTCTTACTGAGGTTGATCTTTTTCAGGAGATCAAGACCGTTAAAGACCCTCCTTCCTTTCCCGCCGAGGATATGAAGGTCTCTGCTTCGATGGGCACCTGTGGCAACGAAGATGGCTTGATAAGCCGTCAAGTCCTCTAAGCTTAAATTTTCACCAAACGGCATTCCTGTCCGAATCTCTACCCCTAATTCAGCAATGTTTGAAATCTCCCTATCCAACACATCCTTGGGCAATCGATAGGACGGAATTCCTGTCCTTAACATGCCCCCTGCCAAAGAGGAGGATTCAAAGACAGTCACATTGTAGTCAAGCTTCGCCAGGTGATAAGCACAACTCATCCCAGCTGGCCCGGATCCTATTACGGCAGCCTTTTCCTTCTTTGCCCCCGGCGCCTTTTGTATCTTCTTGTTCAGACTTGAAGCAAAATCTGAGACAAACCTCTCCAGGGCATGGATGGCAATCGGCTCATCATACTCCCGGCGATTACATTTCGATTCGCAGGGGTGAAAGCAGACCCTGCCACAAACTCCTGAAAAAGGATTCTCATTTTGAACCAGATTCCAGGCACCTTCAAAATCCCCTTCCGAGATTTTCTGGATAAATACAACGATATCATTCCCCGCCGGGCAGTCGGCGCTACAAGGCGATGTCTTATCTTCATAAACAGGACGCTGTGCCCTCCACGCCCCTGTCTTGTTCCAATCCATATGCCCCAAAGAAACCGAAATCATCGGCATCTCAGAAGCGCCTTTGAATTGAATTGGGTCAGACATTTTCTCCTCTTAACTTCAGTAGTGTAATGCATCAAAAGTACCCTTACTTTGTCCGTCATTCCGGGCTTGACCCGGAATCCAGTGTTCTCTGGATTCCTGCTTTCGCAGGAATAACCTGCTTCGGTGTCATTAATGTCGCCTGATATGCGCCATACGGTTTTGAGTTTTGTGCTTTGAACATTTGAGTTTGTTTCAAATTTACAGTTTCGAGTTTAGAACTTGACTTCATTAAAGGCTTCCCTTGCAGCTTTTGCGTTCTCGTCCTTCTTTCCTGAAAGCTCTTCACGAATGGCCAACGCAATGGAATCAATTCCTACAAGGCCCGTCACCTTCGAAAAGGCTCCTAAGATCGCTGTATTGACAATAGGACTCGTTCGCGAGCCCAAGCCGTTCCGGACGGCAATCGACGTGGCATCGACAGTAGCAATTCGAAAACCTTTCAGATCACTAAATGCCCCAGGGGGTTGGTGTGAATTGATGAGGATCCATCCATTCTGTTTCAGCCCTGCCGTCACATCCACTGCTCCGATCAGCGTTGGATCAAGAACAACGATATGATCAGGGTCATAGATATTGACCCGCAGATGAATGGGTCGCTGGTCCACTCTCAAGAAGGCCATGACCGGTGCCCCTCGTCTTTCAACTCCAAAGGCGGGAAAGGACTGGACGTAGAGAGTCTCGTGAAAAAAGGCAACCGCAAGCACCTTAGATGCCACCACCGCTCCCTGACCACCTCTTCCATGAAATCGAATTTCAATCATTCTCTTTAACCGACGTGCCCGTGTCCCTGCCTCGCCGTGGGCTCGGCGAGGCAGGCGTGATCCGTGTCCGTAACTTCAATTTCAAATCCATTTGTAAACAATTATAAAATTTATCCCCATATATTAAAAGTCGACTTTCTGCATTTGCTCTTTCAAAGATTTGAGATGGCACGTTTCATTCATCAGCGATAGAATGTATTTCCCCTTCCTGTATTGAATCAGGTTGATAGCTGTCGTATCCTGAGTGATCTGCCAGAAATGAGAGTTGTCCAGATTGAGGATGGCACAAATCAAAACTTTGCAAATGACCCGATGAGACACGAGGACAAGGGTCTTTTCAGGATGCTTTCGCATTACCTCTTCCAAAGCAGCCATTGCTCTCACTCTGACATCGTCTAAACTTTCTCCACCTGGAAGTCTAACCAGATGGGGTTCTTCCACCCATTGGCGATAGGTCTTGCTATCTTTTTCCCGAATCTCTTGATGCGGGCGCCCTTCCCACTTTCCAAAGCTCATATCGATGATTCCTGGAAGGGGGTGAACCTTCAGATCGTTAAATTGGGCAATCTTCTGGGCCGTCTGCAATGCCCTTGACAGAGGGCTCGAGTAAATAGCGTCAATCTCCATTCCCTTGAAATATTCGCTTACCAACTCTGCCTGCTTCAGACCGGTCTCATCGAGGGGGACATCTGTTCTTCCACGAAAGATCTCCTCCTTATTCCACGCCGTCTGTCCATGACGCACAAGGTAGATGGAAGTCATACGACCAGATTATTACTCATACGTAAGAAATTCTCAAAGAAAAGTTGTTACCAGATTACGATAATGTTCAAATGCTCAATATCAGATAGGTGATTATGATTGAGTATGGAAAAATATCTATAAGATCCAGAGTCCGGCTTATCCAGTGTGCCCAGAATTTTTCAAAGCCCTCCGTAAAACTAAGGGAAGATGAATAAGAGGTACTTGTTGAAGTCAACGACCCAGCTTTTTGACCAAGTATGCATGAATTGAATTAGTAATCATTAGCGTCCTTCTTCTTGCGGGGCTGACCCTCGAATGGATAAGGGAGACACTCCTATGTCTTGTGGTCGATTATTCTGTGGTCGATTATCCTTGACAGACTATTTCCTTTATTGTACATTCAACCCATCCCAAAGGAAGTTCTTATCCTTTTCTTATCCTTAAGCTGCCCCAATGGCATTCTCGTTGTCCTCACCAAGGAGCGCCACAAATGTCTCGACTGCCCGCTCGACACCGCCTGCTACCTATCGTGTTGCTGATCCCCGTGTCGCTGATGCTTTGGATTGCCATTGCCAGCGCGGCGGATCCTGCGCGACCAGACAAAGCCCCGACGTGGCTCTACGAGGCCGAGACGTACGGCTTGTGGTACTCGGATCTGGCTTCCGAGGAGGAAATCCGCGCTTACCGAGCTTTCTCGTTCATTGACTGGGGGCAACCGTGCTCCAATCAGAAATGGGTCAAGGAGTTCCATAATTCCGGCATCCGCTCGATCGCCTACGTTTCCTTCTATAAGGCGCCGGCGATCCCCAACGTGGAGGACCGCCGCCGATGGGAGGGCGGTTCGCCCGGCGTCGAGGAATGCAAGCGGAACCCCTTCTGGCAAGCGGTAGATTTATCGAACCATCCCGATTGGAGGCTGATCGGCGAGAACGGCGAGGTCAAACGTCCCCTTAACAACCCAAAGTATGCGCCCGGCTGGAGTCAGGTTTGTACGAATGTTGAAGGCTATTCCGAGGCGGTTCTGCGAGGTGTGCGCGGAATTATGGACCTGGGCTTTGATGGGTTGTTCATCGACAATGTGCATCCTGAGGTCTGTTTTGGGCCGGAACACGGTAAGCACAAACACGTTCATGCTGATAAGAACAACCCAGAGACTTACAAGATGCTTCTCGCCGAAGTGCGCCGTTTGGTGAAGAGCTACGGCGACGACAAAGTATGTGTGCTGAATTCCGGGGATTTACGCCAGGAATATGCCGAATACTCGGACGGATTGATGTGGGAGTCGTACATCTTTGGGGGTGCCCAGCGTAGACAAGATTGGGAGCAGGTGAGGAAAGCGGCGGACGACTGGCGGCAATACGTGGATCGCGGCAAGGCGGTTCTTGCCTTGAGCTATGTTAGGGGCGAAAACGAAGGGCAACGCAAGGAAAATGCCTTCTTTGCGTATGCCTGCGCGAAGCTGCCGGGTTTTCTCTGGTCGCACTATGACGAGTTGAACCAGGTGCGGATCGGCAGGCCCATCGATGAAATCCGATCGGCAAACGGAGTCCACTACAGGATATACGAGAAGGGCGTCGTGGCCGTGAACCCGGACCGCGAGGCGCAAACGGTGGAGATCCCACTGAACACGAAGGACGCCGCATTCGTCGACGTCTTCACGGGGAAAACGCTGAAGGCCGAGAACGGTTGCTTAAAGATTGCCGTTCCGCCCAACGCCGGCCGCGTGTATCGTTCCGGGTGAGCCGCGCAGGGTCAACACACTCCGCCGCACCGAACATTGCAAGAGCCAGCTTAAAGTGGAAGTGTTGATCATGCTCATCAGATCAACAATCTACCTAGCAGGTGAAAGCGCAAAAAAAATCAATGTTCAGTTGTCAAAGAGCAAAGTAGGGTCAGAAATGGCCCTGCTTTTTCTATTTCTTTGGCATTCGTAAGAGACCCCTATTGAATTGTCCAACACCTCAATTAATTTCCAAGTTCTCAATATCTTGAAAATGATGTTAATATAAAAAAGTATAATGTTTATACCACTCAATTTTTTAGGTGAAGATGAACGTTGAAAAAATTCAAGATTACCCTTTTAGTTTTAATTTCTTTATGCGTCGGAATTTTGATTGGTGGTTATTTGTTTTCTCAGTCACAACCCAGGTCTTTTTTGGCAATAAATCGTTGCGACAGTTGTTTGACTCATGAAGATTTACTGGTCCTGCTTGCCTCTATCCAAATTCAGAAAGTTTCTGGTCTGATGCTTTTCAAAGTTTTTGAAACTGATAAAACAGCTGTTGTTAAGCTCCTATTTTCCTCGCATCGAATTCATTACGTTATCATTCCGAAGAAAGACATCAAGAATATTGGAGAGATTTCTGAAGCCGACGCACAATATTTGACTGATGCTTTTTTGTTGCGAGATGGATTATCGAGCGATAGAAGTTATCGAAGTATAGCTTCTACACAAACGGTGCAGGTTCTCAGGATGTTACTTATTTGCATTTCCATTTAGTCGCCGAATAAAAACACAATGGCTCTGCCTTTTTATGCACGTTTCAACCAGAAATCGTTAATACTCCGAACTATCTTAGGGTGAAGACTCGTGAAATGTCTACAGTGGAATTGGATCAGAGACCCTATGCTTGTTAAGCGGCTCGCGGGGTTCCGATCAGTGATTTGATCCCAATTTTCTTGATCCAATTTTCTCGATAAGGCCTATGGAAAAGATTGTGCCTTCGACAACCAACCCT
>DATHCH010000023.1:0-9181 GCA_035319625.1 Thermodesulfobacteriota bacterium | reverse complement strand
AAAGAATCTTTTACTGTACTGCACATTGCCCAAACAAGTGTCAAATCGTGTAAAAAATGAAACTTTAATGACTAAAAAGCCGACGTAATGCTTATTCCGGGGCATTCCGGACACCTATTCCGGAGCAATGACTAATTCTGTTGATTTCTATTCGAAGTGTTGGATCGTGGTGGGAAATCTAAAAATGATGAGTTCAGGAAGAACTCAACGGTGTGCCCGTGACTACCAATTAAGGGCGAGCAAGGCAAATACCAATGGCCAGACGATTCCGGATTAGAAGCCAGAGCCAGAATTCGTGCCGAGCCCGCGCGGGTGGCTACAAATACCCTTGTTTTTTGAGGTTGACCATAAGGATGGAGAGGGCGGCGGGGGTGACACCAGAGATTCTTGAGGCCTGGCCGAGGGAATGTGGTCTGATCTTCCTCAGTTTCTCCATGACTTCCGTAGAGAGTCCGATCACAGAGTTGAAATCAAATTTTTCCGGGAAGCTCACTTCCTCCAGTCTTCTAAACCTTTCGATCTGTTCCATCTGTCTCTTGATATAACCGTCATACTTTACCTGAATCTCCACCTGTTCCTGTATGGATGCTGGAAGATCTTCGAGGCTTCGGTCAAAGTGAAAGAGGTGCTTGAAACGGATTTCAGGTCTCTTTAATATTTCTTGAAGTGAGGAGTCTTTTTTTAGGGTGGCGCTTCCCCATTGTTGGAGGATCTCATTATTTTCCATCGTGGGGTTGATTCTGAAAGATGAGATTCTGGATAGCGCTTTTTCAATTGCCACTTTCTTTTGTAGAAAGATTTCGTAATCCTTCTTCTTCACCAATCCTACTTCATATCCTTTTTCTCGCAATCTCAGATCGGCATTGTCTTCCCTCAAATGGAGGCGATATTCTGCGCGGGATGTGAACATGCGATAGGGTTCGGCAGTTCCTTTGGTAATGAGGTCATCGATCAAAACACCGATATAGGCATCGGAGCGTTTCAATATGAGAGGTTCCTCTCCTCGAATATAAAACGAGGCATTGATCCCGGCCATTAACCCCTGTGCCGCTGCTTCTTCGTAGCCTGAAGTGCCGTTGATCTGCCCCGCGTGGAAGAGTCCTCTGATCTTCTTTGTTTCAAGAGAAGGCTTGAGCTCCGTCGGATCGACAAAATCATATTCAATGGCATAACCTGGCCGGATGACCTCGACCTGCTCAAGCCCCTTGATCGACCTGAGCATTCGAATCTGGATGTCCAGCGGAAGGCTGGTGGAGATTCCATTCGGATAGATTTCATTCGTATTTCTGCCATCGGGCTCCAAAAAGATCTGGTGTCTCTTCTTGTCTGCAAAACGGACGACTTTATCCTCAATCGACGGACAATATCGCGGTCCGACGCCTTTAATGATTCCGCAGTAGAGAGGGGAACGGTCGAGGCCTCTCCTTATAATTTCGTGGGTAGTGAGATTTGTATAGGTGATATGACAGGGAACCTGCTCGGTTTCGATCTTATCTGTTGACAAGGAGAAAGGAATGGGCGGTTCGTCTCCGTATTGAGGCGTGAGCTGGAAAAAATCAATGGTATTGCGATCGAGCCTTGGAGTAGTCCCGGTCTTGAGCCTACCCATCCGAAATCCCAATCTCTTGAGCGATTCTGATAAACCAATGGAAGCGGGATCGCCCATCCTGCCGGCTGAGAAATGATCGAGACCGATGTGGATCAAACCGTTCATGAAGGTTCCCGGGGCAAGGATCAAGGCCTTTGTCCGAATGGTTTCGCCTGAATCCGTCTTCATACCAACCACCCGATTTCCATCGATTAGGATTTCCTCTACGGTGGCTTCTTTAATCGAGAGATTCTCTTGATTCTCAACAACCCGTTTCATTCGCAGCCGGTATTCCTGGCGGTCCACTTGAGCTCTTGAAGAGCGAACAGCAGGCCCTTTCCCTGTGTTGAGCTGGCGGAATTGGATGCCTGTTTCGTCAGTGGCTTTGGCCATCTCTCCACCCAGTGCATCGATTTCCTTCACCAGATGGCCTTTGGCAAGCCCCCCCACAGCAGGGTTACAGGACATATATCCAATCTGTTCGACTTTTTGGGTGATGAGAAGGGTAAGGTGTCCTACACGGGCGCATGCCAGAGAGGCCTCGATTCCAGCATGCCCACCACCGACAACCACCACATCATATTTTTCCATAGAATTGTTCGTGAGGGTTCAAGGATTCAAGGGGTTAAGGGTTCAAGCTTTTTTTCACTTGACCACTAGAATCCTAAACCCCTTGAACCCTTCGATTCGCTAGCGTTGCCCTTTACAGGCTTTCACGCAGACACCGCAGATATTATGGCTGAAGTGGAGCGTTTTGGCAAAGGTTCTCAGTTGTTCGTAACATCGAAGGTGATCGAAACCCTCTTGGCGTTCCTTAATTGCCCCTGCTGGACAGACAGACAAGCAATTGTGACAGAAACCGCAATTATTTAGTGAAGGCGAATCGATCTTGAGAGGAAGATCGGTGAGAATGGTAATTAGACGAATCCTCGATCCGAGTCGTTCATTGACAAGGAGGTTGTTTCGGCCTATCCATCCCAATCCCGCAGCCCGGGCCACATGTTTATGGGAAAGGTGTCCCCTTTGGTTTTTCCAATCTACCAATTGGGAGGCAGGGATGGGCATGGCCTGGTATCCAAGATCTTGAATTGTTGAAGTCACGATCAACCCGATGGTGTCGAGAAGAATGTTGACTCTCTGGTAGTGATGAAAATAGAGTGGAGTGGGTTGGTTTTCAATCCCTTCTAAAATAGCATCGGAAAGATGAAATCCCAGCGAGATTCCGTGTGGCAGTTGATCGACCAAGGAGGGGGGAAGAAGAACTTCTTCCTTTTCAAAAGAGCGAAGGTCTGCGACTCCAAACAGGGAACTTCCCTGTTGGCGGCAGAGGGCTTTGAGCTTTTCAACGTTTTCCTTAGGATTCGTCACAGGTAAATTGTGACTTCTGAATAGATTTATTGCAAGTTTCCCCTCTACCTTCAGACGTTGTGTCGCAATCGCGACCTTGACGGAAGAGACTGTCGGATCTCAAAGCCTCAGAATGCGGTCTTTTAGGAATAGCCAATCGGCGCTTGTGGAAGACAGAGTCACCTCAAGGATATGGAGGGTCTGATTCTCACGTGTAAAAGGTTGCCGCCCTAAGACTTTTCCACCCGACAGTCTCTCCCGTCTTGTTGGGAACCGGTTCTTACTATTGCGGTACAGTCTGCCCTGGGGAGAGGGATGGGGTGAGAGGGGAACTTCTAGCGCGCTTTGATTTTCAGCTCTTTCATCTTCTTGCGAAGGGTGTTTCGATTGATCCCTAAGAATTGGGCAGCAGCAATTTGAATATGGTCCACCTTCTCTAAGGCTGACTTGATCAAAATCTTCTCGACCAATCTAATAATATCGTTATAGATCTTCATCTTGGTCTTTGTCTCCACATATGGATCGATCTTATTCAGAACTTCAACCAGCTTCTGTTCTAAGAGCTCATCCAGCAGATGAGATCTTGCCTTGGGCTTGCCATCTTTTGCGTGAGGTCCGGCCATTTTCTGGTGATAATTTTTGATCGCCGGGGACAGGATGGCCGACAGAATGGATAGGAATTGGAAATCCTCAACAAATTCGTGTCCGGGACCGTAGAGGGAGTTTAGATTGATCACCCCCATCGACTCATCATCTGTAACGAGAGGGACACAAAGCAAGGGAGGTTGGATCTTTTCGACTCCCTTCTGACTCTTCATCATCTCCTCATAGAGTGGCTCCTGGCTCAAATTCTGAATCACCATGGGCTGTCGTGATCCAAGGACTTTGCCCATCGTCCCTTTTTGGCTGCTGCAGGTGAGAGGATGGGTTTCTTTTTCGATGCCGTAAAGGGCCTCCACGTGGAGAAAATCTTTTTGTGGGTCTTGGAGGAAAAGGGCTGAATACTTGATTAAGAAATAATCAGACAGGATCGCAATCACTCTAATAAAATAATCTTGGAGGTGGATCAGTGGAGGGAGCAGGATAATCTCGTAGAGGCTTCTCAATTCTGGATTTGACTGAGGGTTGCTGAAGGATGTGGAAAGCATGTCAGGCTCCTATCCGGTGGAACTTGAATGAAGCGATGGGTTTGGTAATCAGGACAGACTCTTGTTTCCTGACCCCCTTCTTGTCGGCGATAGGGTTAATCCTATATAAATTGAATTCCAATTTCAAGAAAAATTTATCAGGTTCCTGCATGGTTGAATCTCAGAGTTTTCCTCTAACATTTTCCCCCTCACCCTTCCCCTCTCCCCGCTGCGGCGAGGGAGGGGGTAGGGCACTTGAAGTCTTTTCATGAATTCATTAAAATCGACTCGATATGGCCGCAAAGGTTGAGATGAACCGGCCTCGGGTCGTGATCCTCCTCGGTCCTACGGGGGCGGGGAAATCCCTGTTAGCTATCGAATGGGCAGAGGAATTGGGAGGTGAAATCATCGGCGCTGATTCGATGCAGGTTTATCGGTATATGGATATCGGCACGGCCAAACCCACACCCGACGACCAAAGAAGAGTACCGCACCACCTGATTGATTTGGTGACCCCTGATCAACCTTTTCACGCTGCCCTCTATCGATCCTTAGGTCGGAAAACGATTGATCAATTATATCAGAACAGGAAACCCATTTGGGTCGTCGGAGGAACCGGCCTCTACATCAAAACCCTCACTCAGGGACTCTTCTCCAGCCCTCGAATAGACCCCTGGGTGAGAGAGAATCTAAAAGGGGAAGCAAAGGAGAAAGGGGGAGCTGCCCTTTATGAGCGTTTAAGAAAAGTCGATTCCCAAACAGCCCTTCGTCTCCATCCCAATGACCTCTTTCGAATTATCCGAGCTCTGGAGGTCTTTGACTCGACAGGGGTCCCCGTCTCTTTTTATCGGGAACAACATCGGTTTGGAGAAAGACCATATGTGACTTTGAAAATTGGCCTGGAGATGAACCGGGGCATGCTCTATCGTCGTATCGAGAAAAGAGTTGATGAGATGATAGAAAAGGGGTTCCTTGGAGAGGTGGAGAGGCTGATGGCGATGGGTTATGGCCGTGAATTGAAGCCGATGCAAAGTTTAGGTTATAAACAGATGGTTCAATTTCTCTCGAAAGAGATCGGGTGGGACGAAGCGGTCCAACAGATGAAAAGGGATACGCGTCATTATGCCAAGCGACAATGGACATGGTTTAAGGCCGATCCTGAGGTTCACTGGTGGGATGAGTCAACGGATCGGCGAAAAATGTTTCTCGAAGTCAGATCTTTTTGGGAAAAGGGAGGGCCCATGGCATGATGAAGAATCAGATGAACATCCAGGATCAATTTCTCAATCGCATCCGGCGTGACCGGAAACATGTGGTGATCGAATTGACCACAGGTCACAAGATGGAAGGAGTTATCCTCAGCTTCGATAATTTCTGTATCATCCTCCGAGGACAGACGGATCAGCTGGTCTATAAACATGCCATCTGTTCCATCTCGCCCGGCGAAAAAATAGAGTTTCTTGAGACGAAATAGGAATAGTTCCAATAACCAAATCCCAAGCTCCAAATAGATTTTGGATGAAGGGATCATTACCCTGGTCTGATTATCCTCCTCCTTGATGGGGGAGGACTTAGGTGGGGGTGGACAAGATGTGTTCCCCCTCACCACCACCCTCTCCCACCAGGGGAGAGGGAGATAATAAGGCATAAGCGAGAGGTCAGGAGGATGGATGATTTCGACGTCAAGCCAATATTAGAAAGCCTCCTTTTCATTTCAGATTCTCCAATCCGGCTCGAAACCTTTATCGAGATCCTGCCCGAATCGAATAAAGAGGCCATTTTGGAAGGGATTCATCAGGTTCAGGCGGAGTATGAAGATCGTTCCAAGGGAATCGAGCTGACGGAGATAGCTGGCGGATATCAATTCCGGACCAAACCCGGTTTCGCAGGATGGGTGAACCGGCTGAAAAAAATGAAGGCAGTTAAGCTGAGCCAGGCTGCTTTGGAGACATTAGCCATTGTCGCCTATCGCCAGCCCATCATCCGACCTGCCATCGAAGAGGTTCGGGGAGTCGATTCGGGGTCTGTTCTTCATACCCTTCTGGAAAAGGGATTGATCAAGATGATGGGCCGAAAGGACCTCCCTGGACGTCCCATTGTCTATGGTACCAGCAAGACGTTTCTTGAGCTCTTCAGCCTTAATACGCTTTCTGACCTTCCTAGCCTCCAAGAGATCCAACCTCCTCCTGCTCCTGCAGAGGGATCCCTCGAAGAGATAATCCCCCAAGAGAAATCCGAAGAAGAAATATCAAAGGAAGAGATTTCAGGAAACTCTTCTCCTGATGGAGGAGAGGGACGAGGTGAGGGGGAGAAAAAAGAGTAGGGGAATTCGATTGGCACTCGAACGGATTCAAAAGATTTTAGCCAAGGCCGGGATTGCCTCGAGGAGAGAGGCCGAGAGGATAGTGCTTGAAGGTAGGGTGTCGGTCAATGGTAAAATCGTTGACATATTGGGTTTCAAAGCCGATCCTTCCAAAGATCACATCAAAGTGGATGGGAGAAAGCTTACCCATTTTGAGCCCAAGGTCATTCTTCTCCTCAATAAACCCAGGGGCTATCTTTCCACAGTCAAAGACCCAAAGGGAAGGCCAACCATCACGGATCTTCTCAAGAACGTGCATTGGAGAATCTATCCAGTTGGTCGGCTCGACTTCGATGCGGAGGGTCTCCTCCTTCTCACCAATGATGGTGACCTTGCCCACCTGCTCTCGCATCCGAGATTTTCTGTTCCGAAGACCTACCTGGTGAAAGTGGCAGGGGTTCCAGAAGAAAAAAAGCTGATTCGGCTCAAGAGGGGAGTGATGCTCGAAGATGGGGAAGCCAAGGCCGTTTCTTGCAGCCTTGTCCGTCTGAGAGAAAAAAATAGCTGGGTTCGGTTGGTGGTGACGGAAGGGAGAAACCGTCTGGTGAAGAGGATGTTCTCAGCCATTGGCCACACCGTTCTCAAGCTGAAGCGGGTTGAGTACGGACCGATTCAATTAGGAGACCTTCCTTTCGGACAATTCCGTTATCTCACCTCTGAAGAAATGGAAGAGCTGAAAAGATCAGCTCGGAGTAAGACAAATGGACAGATGGGGAGACGCGGAGACACGGTGACGCGGCCACCTCACGCCATCCCTCTCCCCAGCGAGGAGGGGGGAAGGGTGAGGGGTAATTTCAAATATTTTTGTTTAGGATTTTCTTTGAACTTTTAGCTTTGAACTAAATTATGATTACCAAAGTTGAGATTCTAAGAAAAATTGTTCATCTGGCCACCCTGGTCATTCCTGTCGGGTATGCCTTGACGTCTAAGGAAACGGCCATCCTATTTCTCGTCCCTTTTTTTATAGCCCTTCTGTTGGTTGATCTTCTCCGCCAGTTCCATTCCGGAATGGCTTCCCTTTTCCAAAAATATTTTTTTGGAAGAGTTCTCAGAGAAGAGGAGAAGTCCGCCTTTATGGGGTCAACCTATTTTATCTTCTCAACGATCCTGAGCATCCTTCTTTTTCCCAAATCCATTGCCATTGCCAGTCTCTCCATCCTCATTCTTTCTGATACGGCTGCCGCCTTAATGGGAAAATGGATTGGGAGAGTGAAGCTTTTTGGGAAAACCCTTGAAGGGAGCATGGCTTTTCTTATCACCTCCCTCTTGATTGTCTGGATCTATCCTCATCTGGGTCGGTTCTCGGGAAGCCTGGCGGCGCTGGGAGCCACGGTGATCGAGATTCTTCCAATTGGAGTGAACGATAATCTCAGTATTCCCCTTGCGGCAGGAGCGATCATGTTTTTCGTGGGGGGATGAGGGAGGGGAATTTCTTCAGGGCCTCAACGATTATTTTAGCTTCTTCTTCTGAGGCAATCTTAGCAATCGCCGCACAAACCTTCAATTCATCAAAGAGGAAAGAAAAAGCCCCTTGGGATTCTCTCAAGAGTGTCCCGTCCGAAAGGGGGTTGAGGCTGATCACGGGCTTTTCAAACTTCTTGATCAGATCAGAGGCTCGCCGCAAATCAAAGAGGCTCCATTTCTTATTGATGGGAATGGCGTAAGCCGACACAGCGAGGGATTTTGCCTTTGGAAGGACAAAGGTCGCCCATTGACCTGAAAAGATTGGAATAAATCCTCTTCCCCTGATCTTGGACACCATCTCTTGAAGAAGATCGATCCGGCCCAGCGCCAAGAGCCAATCTCCATATTTTTCACCAACGAGGAGGAAGGAGGACTCTATGGGATCGAAAGCGGAGAGGGCTTTCTCGAAGCGAAGAGGATCAAAAGCGATCCGGTCAATCTCTTTTTGTGTAAAGACCTCGGAGGAAGAGGTGGGGGGAAGAACATTTCGAGTCTGATGAGGAGGGAGGAATTCTCTTCGGATCGTAGAGATGATTTTTGATTCAAAACGTTGGAGAGGCTTTCCCAAAAAAGAGACCCCTGTTTCCGCTTCCACATGGCAGAGACCGATGAGCATTTCATCAGCCATAAGATTTCTTAACCCTCTAAAGGATTCGAGATGATTCCCGGATGGGAGGTCGAAACACCAGACCCCCATCTCGCAGGCTTTTTCCATGAGGGATGAAATCTGATGTTGACTGAAGGGGGAGGGGGGCTGGATGGAGAAGATGATCCTTGAAATCTTTTTCCCTTCTAAAATGGTTGTTGGAAGTCTCATAACAATATCATTCTATGATCTTCCTATTCTGTTTTCAATCGGGGGCTCAAACTCAATCTTGTTTCGGGAAGGAGAGTGAATTCGGATGGGTCGCTTACGTTTATTCCGCCATCTCATTCCAGGGCGTTTCCTGAATCGGCCCAACCGTTTTTTGATTCAATGCAAATGGAAGAAACGAATCCTATCCGCTTTTCTGCCAAATCCAGGGAGGCTTCAGGAGCTTCTTCTTCCCGGCCGCACTGTCTATCTGGAGAGAGAAGAAAAATCTTTGTATCGAGCGACCCGTTACACAGCCGTGGCGGTGGATCGGGAGGGCCAGCCCATTATGCTTCACACCCATTTTACAAATGAAGTGGTCCGATACCTTCTTCAGAAAAGAAGGATACCTGGATTGGAGAGTGCAAGAATCGTGAAATCCGAGATTCAGGTGGGGAGGAGCCGATTCGATTTTCTTTTGAAGGAGAAAAACAAACTCA
>DATHCH010000022.1:0-10703 GCA_035319625.1 Thermodesulfobacteriota bacterium | reverse complement strand
GAGGATTCCGATGAATTTTTCATATATCGCCATGTCTTCCCCCTCGTATTATTCTTTAACGGCTTGCCTTTCCAGCAGTTACTATTGACAATTTGTATTATTGGTTGGGATGGAGAACACGATCAGGTTTCCCAGAATAAGATTTTCTTACTTTAATGAATAATATCTCAGAAAAGGGTTAAATGGGCATTAAATTTAGATGAAGATTTCTTAACTCTAAGCAACAAACCTACGTCGCGTAATTGCCTTCTTTATTCCATTTCATCCGGAACCGATATGAAAACGATTTTTTATCGCTGAAAACCCATTTATTCAATTAACAAACTCCGAGTCCCTTGGGCGAGATTCGTTTGGATGCTGTGATCCGGTGATGACGGTAGACTAGTTTAAGAATTTTTCGCCTCTTACTTAATTGGAGGATCAGGGCCTCCTTGAGAAGAATAGAAGCCTAAGAAACCAAGGAGCGAAGTTCCGTGATACAGAGGCGGGACGATCCCCTTAAACCTTCTCCTCCATCACTGTGGTAATGTGTCGCGCCATCTGACGATACACATCGAGATAGGTTTCAGGAGAGAGGAAGTAATAAGGGTTTTCCCCATAGAAGGAAGAGATCAGTTTCTGGGCCGCGATATCAATGTCTCGAACGGAGCGATAAACCTCCTCCATCTGGGTGCGGTTTTTCTTCGCCACCTCAATCGTTTTCAAGATGAATTCCCTGGCTTCCTCTCCTGTCACGTATCCATAGTGGTCAGCACAGTAGTAATCCACTCCAAGATCCTCCAACTTCTCAAGGCTTTGCTGATACTTCGTGTAATTGGAATTTCCTGAGGTGACAATCATCTGACCAAAGGGAATGCCTCCACCGTCTGAAGGGAACAGAGCCTTCAACTCGGAAGCATAAGCGGCAATACACCAAGAGGCGTGACTGGAACTGTGGGCAATCTCCTCCCGAATTAACCACCTCCCATACCACCACCCTCTGACCCCGGACTAAAAAGATCAATATGGAGATACCCCAACCTTGGATTAGCTCCTTGATCGAAAGGTGCAGGCAGATTGGGCTGACCTCTGGCTTCTGACAGAAATGTAAATGGAAAAACCATCTCCTTGCTTTCATGCCCAGCCTTGTCAAGAATAGAGACCCTCAACATAATCTGCGTCCCTTCACTCAACGTAGGGGCCTTTGAACTGAAAGTGTTCCATTGGATGTAACCCTTGAAGTGCTTTTGAAACTCTGGTTTAAGATACACCCAGTCCGCTGGGTAATGACCATAACCAGGCTGGTCAACGGAACACGCAATCCTAAGCATCTGTCCATTCGGATCTTCTGCCTCAAGATAAATTTTCCAGACGTACCCATAGTACCCCTTGTCTACCGCAAAAGCATTGATAATGGTTGCTCCCGTTGTCTCTGGTTTTGGTTGAGTCCACCCCTGAACAGCCATTAAAAGCACCATCCCGAAAAGCAGCCCAATTAAATAAAGCTGTGTTTTGGTCTTCATATTTGTTCCCTCCAACAATAATGCGTCGATTTTACTTAAATTTTATTATCTCACTTTTTAGGAAAAGTCAACTAAATTCGTTTTATCTGCCATTCAGTGGGCGGAGGAAAGAGTTGAAAGGCGAGGCATGGGGGCCTTATTCATCAAACTCTCATTGACTTGGAACCGTGCATTCCTCCCGTAAGTCTATAAGACTTTCTCAGCCGTGTCTGGGTAAATGCTGTGATTGTATATTGAATGAAGAATCGAACCGTTTCCCACACAGATAGAGTTAAAGAGTAAAGGGACCGGAGATGATTCGACTCGATGCCCGGGGTAGGATGGGATTAACGATAGAGTTTCGTGGTGAGGAAAATGGTTGGTGAACTGTAGGTTACTCGTTCTGGGAAAAACCTATTGGTAAAAAATAGACCGCCTATCAGCCCTCTATTGAACTGCCTTCTTAAAACAACTACGGCTCTCTCTGACGACAGCTAAATAAATCTTATTTAGTTACAAGCCATTACACCGTTCCATGTTATGAATATATACTCTGGCACGGAGTTTGCTTTTAACACCCTACAAATAATGCTTATCGCAAAGGGATTTTAATTTATCAACTCAGAAGGGAGAATGAAGAAATGGTGTAATGATTGAAGCTTGTTTTTCTCTTGTTGGTGGTGTTGTTCGCTCTTCTTTTTTCTGGATGTTCTCACGCGGTTTATCCAAGGGGAGCGATAGCGGTCAAGATGGATGTGGCGGGTTCGATAGAGGCGGAAAAAGTGGTTTCCTTTGCCAATGGTGTGACAGAATCCAAGCCTACTCTCGTCGCAACTCAAGGGGCCCATAAATATTTTGCAGATTACAAGCAGTGGACGAGCTCCATTGTAAGCCAGTTAGAGGATGAACTAAGAAATAGGGGCGTACAGGTAAAACCCAAGAGTGAGGTGGGCTTTAAGGTAGCTGTTGAAAGCGTAGGACTCTTTTGGGAGACGTTCTCACGGCGTTGTATCATCCGGGCACGGGTTGAGAAGACTGACGGGACATGGTCCAGGACTTACCAGGGGAATGATGCTTCTATGAATTTTAATAGGGCGATCGATGGTACCATTTACAAAGTGGTTGTTGCGATCATGGGGGATCAGGATTTTTAGAACACGCTGCAATAAAGACAGACAAAAACTCCTTCGACGGAGAACAATTAGAGGACCAGAGTCAGATATTGATATTTAAAGACAAAACGAAAGATTATCTTGTTCTCGGAGTAGGTCAAATGATTCGAATTTAGTCCCTAAGGAACAAAAATATGTGTATAAGGCGGGACCTAACCCAACTGTCGATGTAAAAAAGATATTGATCTCCTTTAGTATAGTAATCGGTACCTCTGAGCTATTTTGGAATGAAGGATTAAAGAGGTGAGAACTGGAGGAACTGAGGGTTTCGATTATGACGCCGGTTAACACGTGATTTTGGGCGGAAACCGGGGTCAATGATACCGGATCGGTGGCGAAGGTTTCTTAGCAGAATCTCTAAATGTTGGGGAACGAGAAAATGAGGGCCTCCCTTCTTGTCGTCATTATTTTGGCCGTCTTGGTAGGCTCCAGTTACGGAGAGATGTATAAATGGGTGGATGAAAAAGGGACGGTTCATTTTAGTGACGATCTTTCAACGATTCCGGAGAAATATCGTGAAGATGTAGAAAGTCTGAAGCTCCTTCAGGAGACCTCGACTCCACATCCCCAGGAAATTCCTAAAAGTCCTCTTCCTGCAGAGGTTACTGAACCCAAAGGAATTACTGTTGACCTCGTGCGAAGAGGGGAGGTGTCTTTCACAGAGGTTCTTCTGAATGAAAGTTTAAGGCAGCATTTCGTTGTCGACACAGGAGCAAGTTTTACGGTCATCAGCCAAGAAGCAGCGAAGGAATTAGGAATTACTATTGATGGAAACACCCCTATTATCCCGACCACCACTGCGAGTTCTGTGATCCTTAATCCCCTGGTAACATTGAGGTCCATACGTGTGGGGGAAGCAGAGGTTGAAAATGTAGATGTCCTTGTCCATAATCTACCTGGCCATTCAGCAGGGCTATTGGGAAATTCTTTCCTCTCTAAATTTAAAGTGGTGCTGGATTCCATCAACGGAAAGATGACACTCTATTCCATGCAGGGAATTCCCTCCCCCGATCGGCCGGGGGGCTACGCAAAGGATTTTTGGGTAAGTCAGTTCCGTTTCTATACCGGAGCCGTAGATATGTTGAACAAGGTGAAACAGAGGTACGAAGCGAGAGCAGGATCAAGCTCTGAATTGGTTCGAATCAACAATGCGATCCGGTATTTTGAAAATCAACTGAGCGAACTTGAACGAAAGGCCTCTCTTGCTGGAGTCCCCCGGAACTGGAGAGAATAAATGAATGCTGTCCTCTTTTGCAAAGGGGAGAACATTCATTCTATTTCATCTGCTTCGCAAGAAATTCTTTTACCTGAACTATTGAATCAGCCAGAGCTTCTGGGTTGTAAAGTAGCCGGTGTTGGCCATATACTAAATCTATTCCCTCCCAGTGAAAACCATGGTAGGCACCACGATAAATCTTTAAGATGACTTCTTTGGGAGTCTTCCCTGATGGCATGTTCATCTCGCAAGAAGATGGCGGACACTAGTCATCCAGCTCACCGGCCAAAAACAAGAGAGGCGCATTTGAGTCTTTCAGTTTAGCCATGCAATACGGATAAAAAGCGATGGCTGCCCGAAACGGATCTTCTTTCTTCCGACGAAGGGGAGTTCCTACTAACGCATCCCAAGCATTCCAATTTAAGGCACTAACCGAACACAGAATTGTGACGCCCCCATGGGACCATCCCATTACCGCTATCCGAGTGCGATCTACAAATGGTAGCCCGCCAAGGTAGGCTTTGGCATCATAAGCATCCTGGGCTCGAACCTGGAAAGGGACTCCAAACATATCCTCGCAAACTTCTTTCTGGCCACGTGGTCCTAAACTGTCCACGAGCAAGGCCACATAACCCCATGTTGCGAGCCTCTCCGCCCAGTCATCATGGTACTTTTCAATCCCACTACAACCAGGCATCAGCACCACAGCAGGAAATGGTCCATCGCCTTGTGGTTTCGTTAATTTCCCTGTCAACGTCACAAAATCAAAACTTGCAATTTTTTTCGTTGTTCCCTTGAATGAAACGGCCTCGGCAGCAAATGCTGCAGACCCTATGAGACATATTGCAAAGACTGTAATGATTACAACACTCCGCCTGATAACAACATTCTTCCTTGGGCTTTTTGTTACCATAGTCGGTTCCCTCTTTCTAATGATTTTGATTAGGTGAAATAAAGAAAGCCCCCAAAATAGCATAACACTCCCTTGGAGGCTTCGTATGGGCATCTTCTGGAAACTCCTCCTCATACGGCACCCAAGAAGGTCAGAGATTAAGTTGTAAAGTTAATTAGGGCCAGGTGGGAAATACTAAAAATGCAACATACTCTCATCTGCTTGGAAAGTCAAGGGAAAAATTTCTCCCGATTTTCAGCTAATCTTGTTGATTTTCGTTTGAAATGTTGATTGAAGCGTGATTTTTAAAAATCACTCTTTCAGGAAGGAGGAGTTGAAAAAGGCAGTATGTGCTTCACCCTAAAGTGGATCTCTTATACGATTAAGATCTTCAACGTCTTCCGCCCCTGCCACCACCTCGGAATCCTCTGATTACAAAACCACCGCCGAGATAAGGGTAGTAATAACCACCGTAGTAGTATGGATATGGGTCGTAATAGGGGTAATAGGGGTAGTAATAGGGTTCAGGGTAGTAATATGGCTCATATCCCTCATAGACAGCAGGTGAATACTCACCGTATTGTCTCCCTTGTTCTTTACCAGATGCAACCGCCAGCCTCCACTGATTATCAATAAGAACCTGAACCGCCATCAACGCCTCGTCTTTGTTCATCGCTAATTTGCCGGAACCCAGTGCCACACCAATAGCTCTTCGCAGTTCTCCGATAATATCGGGCGTCAAAGGATAATCAGCAATCCATCCGTTACGGGGTGCGATGCCCATTGAGGCCAGTCTGCTCTCAGCCCCTGCTTCGTTCTCCGCCGTGCCTAATTTGAGGACCTCCACCAGTTTGATAGCAAAATTACCCTCACGAACGAGGGGCTGCGATACGGGCAAAGCCCTCTGTACATTTTGCTCCGGCTGTCCGTAAGAGATAACCGGTATCAAAAACAAAAAAACTATTGCACTTGCAGCAATTAACTTCTTCATCTCCACCGCCTCCCTTTCTTTCTATGAATTAGGGCGATTCAATCTTCCCAGGTGATTAGGTTAGCCAGTTCTTTCACCATTGTTCCAATATAACACAAACGATTTTAAATGACACGCCGGTCTGGGCATATTTGACAACTCAAAGGAAATTATTTATATAGAATAAACTTTTATGTTTAAGGAGCGGACGATGTACAAGAAAATGGCTAAAAGTTTGGGTTTGGGTCTTGCCTTTGCTGGTCTTCTCTTTGGCCTCTTCTTCTGTATGAATAACGACCGGGCCAACTCCCTGACTAGCGCCAAAGAAGAAAAGGGAAAATTGACGACGCCGAAGTCCCTTGGTAGGGCCTTCGTTGAGGTGGCCAAGAAAGCCCAGCCTGCCGTGGTCAACATTACGACAGAAAAAACCATTGCCATGAGACCCTGGGATCGATACGGAGAGGATTTCTTCAAGGGAAGTCCTTTCGAGGATTTTTTCAAAGGGTTTGGCTTTTCACCCCGGGAAAAAGGAAAGGAATATAGGCATAAACAGAAAAGCGGAGGGTCGGGCGTTATCGTTGATAAGGAAGGTTATATTCTGACCAACAATCACGTGGTAGAAGACGCGGATAAGATTAAAATACGTCTCAACGACGGAAGGGAGTTTACCGCGACTCTCAAAGGCCAGGATCCAAGAACGGATCTGGCCGTCCTCCATATTAAAGCGAGAGATCTTCCGGTGGCTGCCCTCGGCGACTCGGATAAACTGGAGGTGGGGGAATGGGCTATTGCCATCGGAAGCCCCTTTGGCCTCGAACATACGGTGACGGTGGGAGTGATCAGCGCCAAAGGCCGGTCGGGGCTGGGGACGGGAACTTATGAAGACTTCATCCAGACCGATGCCTCGATCAATCCGGGCAACTCCGGAGGCCCGCTGATCAATATCGATGGAGAGGTGGTTGGGATCAATGCCATGATCATCCAGCCGGGCACAGGGATCGGATTTGCCATCCCGATCAATATGGCCAAACAGATTTTGAGCGATCTTATCAAACAGGGTAAAGTGGTCCGACCCTGGCTCGGAATCAGCGTACAAGACCTGACCCCCGAGATGGCGGAACAATTCCAGGTGAAAGAGAAAGAGGGAGTTCTCATCGCTCAGGTCCATCAAGGAACCGGTGCCGAAAAAGCAGGGCTCCTTTCGGGAGACATTATCAAATCGGTGGATGAGAAAGCCATTAAGAACGGCAATGAGCTGATTAAGGAAATCCAGAAGAAAAAGGTGGGGCAGACAGTGAAACTGGCTCTGGTCAGGGATGGAAAACCCATGACCGTTGAAGTCACCACCGCCGCGATGCCGGTCAAACCGGAGGCGATGCACGAAAAAGATATAGAGGAAAAGTTGGGGGCGATGGTCCAGGAACTGACACCGCAGCTGGCCGCTCGGTATCGAATCTCAAGCGAAATAAAGCGAGGTGTCGTCGTGGTCGGCGTTGAAGAGGGCAGCCCTGCCGAGGACATCGGTCTTCAGGAAGGGGATGCGGTTCTGGAGATCAATCGAAAAAAGATCGAGACGGTAAAGGATTTTGAAAAAGCGGCAAAGGATATGAACATGGAAAAAGGCGTTGTTCTGCGCCTGCATCGGAGGGGAAACACCTTTTATCACTCTTTCAAAAAACAACCCTGAACGACTTACGCCGAGGCTTTGACATACCTCATCCTCAAATCATAGAGGAGATTTTCTATGATCTTCCCCTCTTCGGGGGTGAGATTACCTTTTGTCTTTTCCTTCAACATCGCGATGAGGTCGATCGTCTGTTTGGCTAAGGGGAGGTTTTTTGCCGTTTTTTGGGTGAAGGGATCTTGAACCTCTCCCAATTGAATGAGGGCCGAAGTGCTCAAAGAAAAGATGAAATGAGAAAAATCAATTTCAGGCAGGGGCCCTTGCTCAGTGAAGGTATCCTCCCCAGGGGCCGCCTCCGCCTCCCCCTCTTGCTTAGCCTGGGGCTGGGGCTTCTCTTCCTTCTTTGCACTAAACCTCCTGTCCTTTACAACAAAACCCTTTTCCTCTTCTGTGTTTTTCTTGTCATTTCCCATGACAGCCTCCATAAACCAGCCTCATTCTACTGTAGTGCATGAAAAATCCCCTTAATTTGTTTGTCATTCCTCACTCGATCCGGAATTCAGTCTTTCCAACTGGATTCCCGTTTGAGTTTACCCCATACTTGATATGGGGCGGGATTGAGGCTTGAGGGTAAATGCAAAGAAGTGTTGGACGCACTACACTAACAAGGGTCAACTTTATAATTATCTAATAAAATTAATCACATATAAAAAATACTTGACTTTTCAATCGTCCTTATTATATTCTATTGTTAGCACTCTATATGGAAGAGTGCTAACACGCTTGAGAGGTGATTTAAATGTCAAGTCCAAATCTTCCAGTTATCAAGAATTCTTTGGAAACCTACCTGGTTCAGATCAACCGATTTCCGCTCTTAACCCAGGAGGAAGAATTTCAGCTTGCCGTAAAATATCGCAAATATGACGATATTGAAGCTGCGCAAAAATTAATTACATCAAATCTACGATTCGTTGTCAAGATCGCATTCGAGTATAAATCGTACGGGGTAAAGATCCAAGACCTCATCCAAGAGGGGAATATCGGCCTGATGATGGCGGTCAAGAAATTTAATCCGTACAAAGGGTATCGCTTCATCTCCTATGCGATCTGGTGGATCAGAGCTTATATGCAAAATTTTATCATAAAAACTTGGAGCTTGGTTAAGATCGGTACGACCCAGGCCCAAAAGAAGCTCTTCTACAAGATTGGAAAGGTAAGGAAGGCATTGGAAGCCGACGGAGAGAACGAGAAGAGATATGAACTTCTGGCCCGCGACTTAGATGTGGCTAAAAAGGATATCATTGAGATGGAACAGAGGATGTCTTCAAGAGACCTCTCCCTGGACACGCCATTTGACGAGGGGAAGGAGCTCACGCACCTCGAACTCCTGAGAGAGGAGTCTCCAAATCAGGAAGAGGCCATTGCACAGGAAGAAGAAAAAAAGATTCGGGAGCGCGAGGTTCAGAATGCGATGAAACGTTTGAACGAGAAAGAAGTTTACGTGATCAAAAGCAGAATCATGGCCGAAGAACCTCTCACCCTTCAGCAGATTGGGGACCACCTCAAGCTGTCAAGGGAACGGGTGAGGCAGATTGAAAGTGAAGCGTTGAAAAAGTTAAAAAGAGAATTCGGTACCCGATTGGAGCTGGAAGCCTAAGGGGGAGGTATTGAGAATGCCCATTTACGAATACCAATGTGCCCGGTGCGGTGAGGTTTTTGAGATCTTTCACAAGATAGATGAAGACTGCAAAGTGACCTGCCCGAAATGTCTGAAACCGGCTAAAAAATTGATCTCGGCAACCAACTTTGTCCTGAAAGGGTCCGGTTTTTATGTGAACGATTATCCCTCAAAAAGTCGGAAGGAAGGGAAAAAGTCGGAAAAAGACGGGACGGAAAAGGGACAGAGCGGGAAGGGTGAAGAGAAAAAGGCAGAGAAAAAGGCGGATCCCAAATAAATTAAGTCTCAATCATCAAACCCCAAATTCCAAATAAATTCCAATTTCACAATTTCTACTCATCAAAATACCCCGCAACCTTCATCATAAGAGGAGTTGGACCGTTGATCATTCTTTGGTCACAGAATGGCGGGATTGAGGCTGACCCTGAACCATATCAGGTGAGGAGCCGGGGATTTGGTTAGATTCTATCGCTCCTTCTTCTGTTTCAACAATTTTGCCACGTCGTCCAAGATGAATTGCGACACCTCCTCTTTCGTCATCAAAGGAAGGTCTTTTACCTGGCCGGAGGGATATAAGATTTTGACTTGATTCGTATCCGAACCAAAACCCGCCCCTGGTTTGGTCACATCATTGACCACGATAAAATCGAGATTCTTCTCCAGCAATTTCTTTTTCGCGTTCGCCATCACATCCTCTGTCTCCGCAGCAAACCCGACGAGAATTCGATTTCCCTTCTTCTTCCCAAGCTCTTCGAGAATGTCCTTCGTTCTCTCCAGGGCCAGGATATAATCGGAGCTTCCTTTCTTTATTTTTTTCTCGCTGGTCACCTTCGGACGGTAATCCGACACAGCGGCTGCTTTGATCACAACGGAAGATCCTCCCAGATGGCCGAAAACAGCTTCTCTCATTTCCTCCGCTGATCGAACCGGAACCCATTGAATATCTGTCCGCGGGGGAGGAAGAGAGACGGGACCTGTGATCAAAGTAACATCCGCGCCTCTGCGCCTGGCCACCGTTGCCAGCGCATATCCCATCTTCCCGGAGGAGGGATTGGTGATGAACCGCACAGGATCGATGGGCTCCTGAGTGGGTCCTGCCGTGATGACGATCTTCTCCGCTTTCAAATCCTTCGGGGAGAATAGATCTTCCATCTTCTCCACCACCTCCTTCAATTCGGGGAGCCTTCCCTTCCCGTACCAATGGCATGCCAACTCCCCTTCTCCGGGCTCCATCAGATGATATCCTATGCCGATTAATGTCTGAATATTTTTCTGGAGGGCTTTATTCTCCCACATATTGACGTTCATTGACGGAACAAAAAGAACTGGCGCCTTTGTCGCCATCACCATGGTAGAGAGAAAATCATCGGCGATTCCGTTCGCGATCTTTCCAATGATATTTGCCGTTGCAGGAAGGATAACAACCAACTCTGCCAGATCGGCCAAGGCAATATGCCCGATTTCTGCATCCTCGAGCAGAGCAAAAGGATCGGTTAGCACCGCATTTCCGGAAAGGGTCTGAAAAGTGAGGGGAGCGATGAATTCCTGGGCATTTTCGGTCATGACCACGTGGACATCCGCTTCTTCCTTGACCAGAAGCCTGACAAACTCTGCTGCTTTATAGGCAGCAATTCCGCCCGTGACTCCAAGAACAATTCTTTTCCCTTTGA
>DATHCH010000021.1:0-5921 GCA_035319625.1 Thermodesulfobacteriota bacterium | reverse complement strand
ATATCAACCGATCCAATCTTTATATCAGCAGAGTAACCTGTTCCTGTAAATAATCCTCCTATAATCATGAAAGCCAGAATTCCAATGAATTTTCTATACATCACTATTCTCCCCTCTGTGTATTATTGAATGGTTTGCCTCGGTACCTTTAACGATCCACGTATTGCCGAAATGGGTGACCGCCGTGTTCGTTCGATTTCCGATACGCCTCCCAATCAATATCATCTGCTTTTACGTCTAAACCAAAATCACAGCCTTTAAGCACTATCAAAATTGTACCATCTTTCTCCTCTGTATTAAAAATCCACTCCCTTGTCTGGATTTGTCTCAACACGTCATCCCTCAACCATACCCGTTCCCCCAAAGTAATCGATTTTAAAAAAGACCTTGAACTCTTTTTCCCCATCTTCCTATTGGATCTGTTTGAAGTGTTGACCATCTCGCTGTTAAATTCTTCTGCTCGGACAATGTCCTTTTAATCTTTTAATAGTGGCTTCCCGCCCTTACGGCAGGATGGGCCTCTTTGCCTTAAAACCTTTTCAATACCAAAGCGAACCAAAGAAATCCGATGGCTAATAAAATAGCTAATATCGCCTCAACGAGCAACATTCCCAAATCAACTTCAGACACCTCATATGGAGTTGGGAATGCTGTGAAAACACACTCCCACTTTCATTCCGCAGTAATTCCGGCCTCTGTCATTAACCGGAAAGGGGGATAGACACAGACAGCAAACAAAAGGATGAAAAGAATGAAGAAAAACGATCTTCTTTGTAAAATCTTTTTCACGGATTACTCCTCCAGCTTTCAGTTCCTGCGCAGGTTGATTTAATCCGTTTCACACCCCTTCCAACATTCTGTTATCCAGATCGCGTTCTTTCCGGTTTATTATTTTCACCTGGGTTCCTTATTTTTGAGGTTGCTTATATTCCAGATGCACATTCCTACAGCCACATTTCGAGTGGGCCATTCCTTGACCATGGTGGTGGTGAAAACCACGACCAAAACCAAGCCCCATTCCCTTCATTCTTCCAAGCCTCTCAATCTGTTCGGGCGTGAGGGAACTGCGAGCTTCCAATCTATATTGGATAATCTTGTCCCTGATCCGGTTTTGAAGGTCTCTCAACTCCCTCTCCTTAGCCAGGATGGCCTGGGGATCAACTTTTGGATCGGTCCAAAGTGACTTGAGCTCCAGCCTTTTGGCCATAAGTGCACCCATGAGTTGAGCGTTTTCTCCTATAAACTTTCGATGCAATTCCTGGAACTTTGCCTTTTGCTCCGGGGTGAGATTAAGTCTCATCCCGTGGCCCCAGGCCTTTTTACCGTGCATCCACTCATGTCCTGGAGGGTCAGCTTGCTCTTGTGCGTAGACATATGAGATACCAAAAAAGATTACCATTACCAACCCCAATGCAATCATTGGCTTTTTCATAAATCTTACCTCCTCTCCTCTTTTTTTTCTTTTGACGTACTATTCATGGCCCTTTAGGCTTCCAAAAATTTAACCATTTATACTGCATTTTTAGGCCAAACATCTGTACATTAAAAAAGCAACTCCTGTGCCAATCCATTTTTTGAAAGAATTCAAAACATATTCCTCAGCATCCTTGGGCCGATTTATTTAAAATATTCAATGGCTTATTGAGGCCCTGAACAGTTGGATAAATTCAATTCTTGTAAAAAATGGAGCCTTAAGGCTTAGTTTTAAACCGGAATGGTTTGTCGATCTTCTTAAAGCGGTAAATGCTTTATCCTTAGATTTCGATTGATAACGAGTTTCGACAATTTTGATGATAAATTCGACAAGAATTTCCGCGTGGAAGATCTCTTCAGACCGAGATTCAAATTTTGATTCTTTAAACGAAGTAATTTGCGGATAAAGTAGAAAGAGTATTGCTGGTAAGGTTAAAGAATGGTGAGTTACCTTAAGTATGCATAAATCGAGAAGTCATAAATCGTATACTACAAAATTCATACCCTCGCAACATCCATTTCAAGTAAGAACGGAACATGTTTGAACTATCCTTAACGCATTTTCCTATAATTAAGTCGGGAGCAAGAAATGGCAAGTTACCATTTTAGAAATCCATAGGAAAACACAACATATTGTGGATGGATTTCAAGGCCTAAAACGGTGAATAGCTTGCCACTATACGAGGCCACCAAGAAACTACGATCTAATAATCAACTCTCGGATTCGGTCCATTTGTTTCTGGTTGAAATGTTGCATCGGGGCAAGGTTTTCAAAAACGAGGAGTACAGAAAGAAGTCAGCGCATTCCTCGACGAGGTTTCGGTAGATGGTCCCAAATTCTAAAGAGACACTATCCAGACATATCCAGAAAGGATTTACTAAAAAATTATAATTAAATTTCAATGGATTACAAAACAAGACGCTTATTCGATTCCTGCCGCCTCTACCAGACTTCGGTTCGAACCAGGAGAGAAACGTAGTCTGCCGCGCCGAGGTTTTTACGCGAAGGCGGGCAACCAATTTTTATCGAGTCTTTCGAAGCCACGTCTTGGCACGGCACCGGATTTCGCCTGAAGCGACTAAAAACTTTATCCTCCTTTAAGGGCTTCGATTTAATTTTTCCTCTCTCTTTTGCCTTTCCTCTTCATCTCCCAATCCATCGCCTTCACCATTTCAGGAAATTCTTTACCTCGAAGATTTTCGAGGTTTCATCTTGGAAACAATTCCGTAAGTGCTTTTATATATATCTATCCATTGACTCCGGAATTTTTCATAATTTAGGGTTTCATTTTTCTCTGACTTAAGCAATTCAAGAACTAAGTAACAAGAAGCAAGATTTGAAGCAACAATAACATTTCTTAATTCACTGAGTTCCGGTGACAAGGGTTTTAAATCCATATTCAACCTCCTTTACTTATTCCATTGACTCTCTCTTCATTTCCTTGCTTACAACCTTCGCTATATCCGAAAACTTTTCCTTGGTGAACGTGTCTTTCTGCACGAGCAACATGGTAAGGGTTTCTTGCTATATTTCCTCGGACGTGAGGCGTCGGAAGAAACGGTCTACGCACAAAATGTTACAGAAAATTTCTCAGTTCTTTTTAGAATTACATTTTTCCAAGAGGTTCTCCCAATCCCCCATTGAAATAAAAATTATAGGGTTCCTTGATGAAGAATTCTTCCGCCTCATTTGCCTTTTTAAGAGGGATAGTGACTGGAAGAGAGACCACGAAGAAAAGGCTGTTGAACGCTATTTCAATGAATCCCAACGGTCTAATACACAGAACGTCTCCCAAGACATCCCCTACAGAAGGTTTTCCGAAAGAATTGTCATTGGCGAAGACGAGTCTGGAGAAAGGAAACACGATGAAAAAGACCATTAAGAAGGTTATTATTCTTTTCATCTGTAGACTCCTTTCATGCATTATCTTTGTTTTGAAATTCTGTGTAATCATCTCAAACCACAGCCAGCTTGACAAACCCTTCTAATATCCCATCGTACCATAGTACCTCAGACATGAGGAGTTTTTCAAAGGGACCGCCCTGCTTAAAGTCAAGGAGGGTTGCCGTAGAAACCTCTGTCGAGCTCATCGTAGATTATGCTTGTATCGATATGCCTTTATACTTCTTGAGATGAGATAAATCATTCACCAATTCCGCCCATAACCGCTGCCCTCGCATATAAAGAATATTGAGCGTCGCAGTGTCCTGATGCACGTCCCGAAACCTATCGAGAGGAAAGCCCAATGCTTGGCATAACAGGGCACGGTTTACAAAATTATGACTACAGACCAGTAACGTACTTCCAGATGGATAAAGTTTGGTTATGCGTCTCAGCGTATCAATGGCTCTCCTCTGGACCTCCTGGAGACTTTCTCCACCTGGCATTTTGAGACATCCTGGGGCACTCCGCCACGCTTTAAAGAAATCTTGGTAATGGGCAGACCAGTAAGCAGCTTCCATTCCGTCAAACTCTCCCAAATTCATCTCGATTAAACCTTCTTCTTCAAAAAGGGGCGTTGATGGATGGAATTCTTTTATGGATCGTGCTGTTTCGATGGCTCTAACCAAAGGGCTGGAATATATGGCCATGAGGGGTGTATCTTTCAATGTTAAAGCCAAAGCACGAGCCTGGTTCTTGCCCTCTTGGTTTAATGGGACATCTATCCTGCCTTGGAATCGATGCGTCAGATTCCAATGGGTTTCGCCGTGACGGACAAGGAAGATACGAGTACCCCACATTTTCCGTCGATCCTTACTTCTTTCTCCCGGCATAAACCTCCGAATGTTTCTCATGCTGCTGTCAGTTCTTCGTATAGAGTGAAGCCAATTTATTATCATGAATTATAAGCAGGTTCTCAGCGTTGCTGTTCTCCGCAGCCTTTGTGAAAAAGACTTCCACCTTAACCCCTCTCTCATATTCCTTTTTCCAGAAATGGGGTCTCAATTCACCTGGTAAACATATCCGACCTAATGGGTTAGACGCTAATAGCGCAAGACTTTAATTCTGAGGGAACTATATTAGATTAGGACCAGGGTGTCAATGAGAATTGGGAGGGGTGGAGTTTAATTGGGTGGTAGAGATGAAGATATTTGGGGAGAGCCTAAATTGAGGAGTACCTACAAGTCAATAGTAGAAACCATATTCAAGAATCGAAGATTACGGATTGAAATCACTTTAAAAAGGATCCCACAAAATACTGATGAATGCAAAAGGAAAGGTTTTGAATTAACTTAAAGTTGAAATGATGAAGGATTATAAACCTGACTTAAAAATTAAATCAGAGAGAGTAAAAGACTTTGACTGAAAAATATAGTCAAAGTCTTCGCTGTTGTGAAACACGCAGGTCTATCCCTGGTTTACAAATGTTATATTTTGAGACCTGACGCCAAAAGTGAATAGAAGATGACAAATGAAGATGTGATCCTTTTGGCCCTCTCTCTTAACCCTCTTAGTTCTTCCCAAAACGTTGCGCTCAATCCTGGTTCCACGGCTTCAAGGATACTTCTCTGGAATTCGAATGCCCCGAGAGCAGTGCAGCCTCAGCAAGCATTCATTCGAAAGTTCACATCCTTTCTCCGATCCCTCTCATTTTTGTCCACACCAGACCTAAATATTCATAAAAGGCTCTCTCCGTTTTCATAAGACCATCGGCTGTTGGATAAAACCTTTTAGGAATTGTTCCCCCACCCTCCTTCACCTGGTATTCTGTAGGGGCAGGAATGGGATGCATACCAAGTTTCTTGAAAAGGGTCATCGAGCGGGGCATGTGGGATGCCGAAGTAACTAGAATAAAACGTTCTTGCTTTACCATTCTATGAATGAAGCGGGCTTGGTCTTCAGTATCTTTAGAAACCTCCTCGAGAACCAGATTCTCCTTCTTTACTCCAATCACAATAGCTACTTCGGCCATAACATTTGCCTCAGACACTGGATCAAAAACCCTTCCTCCTGAGAGGATGAGTTTACTCTTTGGGATCTCGCGATGGAGACGAATTCCTTCCACAAGCCGGAAGAGTGATAAATCGGAAATTTGACTCGTTACAGAAAGCCTTTGGTCGGAAGTATGCCCTCCGCCAAGGACAACGATCCATCTTATATCTTCCATATTTAAAGGGTGAATCAATGGCGGGTACATATACTCCAATGGCTTAAGAAGCCTCTCTGAGACGGCCTCATAGCTCAACGTACCGAGTAGTAGGACGCCGATTAAAATAAAAACCTTCCCGGTCTTCTTTCTGCGGCTCAATATCAGAAGAAATAGTCCTGATAGAAGTATGAGAAGTACTACTGCCACAGGGAAAAATAAGGGGCTTACTATCTTTTTGAATAGAAACATGCTGATCATCTCCTGTAAGTTAGTATTACAATACGTTGGTTATTCTTTGATAAGACTCTACTAATTTTGAATGGAAACTTCAACAAGAATTATCGATTACCACTTGAA
>DATHCH010000020.1:0-6439 GCA_035319625.1 Thermodesulfobacteriota bacterium | reverse complement strand
ATAAAATAATATATCCAATCATGGCGTTGTTTGCGTTAAGCATATTGTTTGTCGGTATTCGGACTTCATCCTCCCAGGAATTCCAAGAGGGGACGATAGCACTGTATGGCCAGTCGGACATCAGGGGTTGGGATACTTTGGAAGCAAGTGGCATGATCGGAGTTCAGCTGCTGACGCCAGAGGGGGACTATATGGGGCAAATCAGCGATTTAGTCATAGACCCGGGAACCGGACATATCTTAGAGGCCGTCCTCTCTGACGTCCCAGGAGAAGGTGGGAAGTCGATCACTGTTCCGTTCGCTGCCCTGTCACATACCGGTGCCAACCTCTTCGCGTTTAACAGACCCGAAGAATTTATCGGGCGTTTCAGGGATGACGAAAGCCCTTCTTTGGAACAGCCTTTTACGCATTGGGCTGAGACCCGCTTCCTCTACTCCGTAAGGCCGTTACCAATGGGAGCGTTTAGCACGAGCACGTTGATCGGTGCTTCCGTTCAAACTTCAAAAGGAGAAGAGGTGGCTCAGGTCAACGACTTGGTGATTGACTTCAGGAATGATCAGGTGGTTTATTCAGTCCTTTCCGATGTGGGAGGAAGTGAAGGGAGAATGGTTGCTGTTCCTTTCAGCGAACTGTCAAAAAGTGGCAGAAATCTCTTTACTCTTCACACCACAAAAGAAAGATTGCTCGACTCACCTGCCTTCACGGAAATCGACATGACCAATCTCCGCTATGCGGAAAACGTTTACAGATATTTTGGCGTGCAACCTTACTGGGAAGAAAAGTAATGCTCCCGGGAAAAACCATTTCGCCAAAAGGGCAGGCTGTATAGCCTGCCCTTTTTTGTTGTCGTTCCTGTCGCCTTCCAAAATAGTCATAAAGGTGCCGAAATTTGCCACAAAATGGTACTTCGTCGATCCCTTCGCTTCATAATATTATTAAGTTTCAATAGATTACAATTTCTACTCTTTGGCATGACAATTGCTTACATTTAGATCAATTTTCTTCATCACAGTGTTTATGGCTGCAAGGATGTAAGAGATCAAATAACAAACCGGGGGTTCTTCGGCACAAGGAATTATGGAGTCTCCAGGCAAATTTTTAAAGAGAGAAAGGGAGACACGAAACATCTCTTTGGAAGAAATCTCCAAGTTCACCAAGATTAAGGAACACTACCTCAAAGCCATCGAAGAAGATAGATATGAGCTCCTTCCTGCGATGCCTTACGTGAAAGGCTTTTTGAACGTCTATGCCAAATATCTCACGCTCAATCCAAAAGATGTTGTCCTTCAATATGAAAATTATCTAAAAAGCCTTATTCCTTCAGAGCCTATCGAGTTGCAGCACCAGGCTCCATCCAAGAAAAGGAGCCTCAGAGCATGGTTTTTCTTATCTCTGACCTTCGTAATATTCTCTTCACGATAACCTTTATCTCCTATCCCACGCGTCCCCTTGAAAAAATAGGGATACATCCCCTTTAATTGAGTAAAATTCTGTAGCATCTCTTAGATTGGACCATCGAGCTGGCAGCAACAAAAAATGGGATGTGTCCCTATTTTTGTTCGCTAACAACAGTCCTGACGGTTAGTGCCTTGAGAACGTTCCATCAGATCACTGGATATCCCGTCAGAATCTATCGTGCAACAGCAGGAAGATTTTTTTCGACCCAGCATAGAGTTAATCAATGCAGCCGCACAGCCATTAAAAGCCTTCAGGCTGCGAGCTCATACAGGCTAAAGCCTGTCTTACTATTTTAATTACGGACTATGGACCCTCGATCTGACCCTCGAAGAGGTTACGTCTCCAAAAAGATCAGATCGGGATCTTCAAGGCGTGCAATCACGGTACTGAGAAAGCGGGCAGCTTCAGCGCCATCGACCACTCGGTGATCGAAGGAGAGGGATAGGGGAAGAATTTTTCGGACGACCACTTTTCCATTCCTTGCGACGGGCATGTCTTGAATCCTTCCGATGCCGAGGATAGCCACTTCAGGGTAGTTGATGATCGGAGTCCCGTACGTTCCGCGCACCGCCCCGTAGTTGGTGATGGTGAAGGTTCCACCTTTCAGGTCAGCAAGGTCGATGGTTCGGTTCCTCGCCTTTTCAGCCAACTGGGCTGACTCCTGCGCCAGCTCGAAGATGGACTTCTCTTTGGCGTTCTTGACCACCGGAACCATCAACCCTTCAGGCGTGTCCGTGGCCAGACCGATATTGAAATATTTTTTCAGGATGATCTCTTCATTCTCCTCGTCCAAGGTTGCATTCAGATAAGGATGTTCGGTCAGACCCGCAATAAGGGCCTTGATAATAAACGGCAGAATCGTCAGTTTAATTCCTTTTCCCTCCGCCACCTTCTTCTCTTTCTCCCGGATCTTCCAAAGTTCGGTGACATCCGCTTCGTCCATGGCCGAAACATGGGGGGCCGTATATTTCGATTTCACCATGGCTTTGGCAATGGATCGCCTGACCCCTCGCAGAGGAATACGCTCAACAGAACCGTATAGGTCATACTTTCTGACCTTCTTTATCTCTTTCACTTCCTCAGCGGGCTTCGCTTTGCTTTCGGCAAACTGCCTGACATCCTTCTCCAGCACCCGGCCTTCAGGCCCCGCCCCTTGAACTTTATTGATGTCAACGCCTAATTCCCTTGCCAGAGCTCGAACAGAAGGCGTTGCCAGCGCATGTTCGCTCACCAGAGCTAACCTGACCGGTTCAGCCTTCATCCTTGCTGCAGGGGCTACGGCTGGGGCTTCTTCAGGCGCCTCTTCCAGTTCGCCCACCACACCCACTGATTTGGGCTTTGCAGGCGGAGCTGAGGGCCTGGGAGGCGGAGCGGCCAAGGTTTCTCCCTTCTCTCCGATCACAACGATCACCTGACCAACCTTTATGATCTCCTTCTCCTTGGCCAGTATCTTCAGGATCGTTCCCGTTCTTGGAGATGGAATTTCTGCAAGAGCCTTGTCGGTTTCTACCTCAACGAGGGGCTGCCCCTCCTTGATCTCGTCCCCTTCTTTCACCAACCAACGGACAATCTCGCCTTCCGTCAATCCTTCTCCGATGTCAGGAAATTTAAATTCGAATGCCATAAGTCCTCCCAAAAAGTCTTATTGGATTATTGAAATGATGGAACGTTGGAACAATGGGGAAAAAATTTAAATAAGAGGGCAAAAAAAGATTACTTTTTTATTTTTGAACCCGTCATTCCATTATTCCAGTGTTCCATTATTCCATTTAAAAGCTCATTACCTTTTTCACAGCCATCACGATCCGTTTAGGATTGGGAAGATCATAGTGCTCGGTCTTCATCAGGGGAACAGGAATATCAAACCCCGTCACCCTCTCGATCGGCGCCTGAAGAGAAAGAAACGCCTTTTCATTGATCAGGGCGATGATCTCCGCAGCTAAGCCGCAGGTCTTGGGTGCCTCGTGGACGATGACTCCCCTGCCCGTCTTCTTGACAGAGGTGACAATCGTCTTCACATCCATGGGAGAGATCGTTCTGAGATCGATGATCTCGGGATCAATCTTATCCCCTTTGAGCTGCTCCGCTGCATTCAACGCCTCCCTTAACATGGCTCCGTACGCAATGACCGTCACGTCTTTTCCTTCTTGAACTAATCTTGCCTTTCCGAGAGGGATGGTGTAATCGCCTTCCGGAACTTCTTCCCTGATGGCCCGGTAGATGCGCTTAGGCTCCATGAAGATAACCGGATCCGGATCTCGAATCGAAGAAAGCAGAAGGCCCTTGGCTTCGTAGGGCGTTGAAGGAATGACGACTTTGATCCCTGGGATATGGGCCAAGATGGCTTCCGGACTGTCCGAATGATGCTCCGGTGCATGGATGCCACCTCCGTAAGGGGTCCTGATGACCAGTGGGCAGGTGAATCTCCCTCTTGAACGGTTACGCATTCGGCCAATGTGATTGTTGATCTGATCAAGGCAGGGATAGAGAAATCCTTCAAACTGAATTTCTCCAATAGGCCGAAGACCGTAAACAGCCATTCCGAGGGCTGTGGCGGCAATCGCCAACTCTGCCAGCGGTGTGTCGATCACCCTGTCCGCCCCAAACTCTTTTTGGAGTCCATCGGTGACGCGAAAGACGCCTCCCTCTTTCCCTACGTCCTCGCCAAAAATAATGACCCTGTTGTCCCTTTCCAGCTCCTCTCGGAGTGCCAGGTTCAGTGCTTCCACCATATTGAGTTTAGCCATCGCCTATTCCTTTCCTATAAGCAAATCCAAATTGCCAAATAAATTTTACATGACGGGTTCCTCACCCGCGAGCGATAAAAATCATAAATCCCCCTCGCCCCCCTTTGGCCAAGGGAGGGTTGGGGGGATTTGGTAACCCCTTCATGTTAATCCTCTCTCCTGATGGGAGGAGACTGTTTCTTCCGTCAAGGCCGAGATTGCAACACAGCCCCTTATGGGAGAGGGGATCGAAATTACCTATGATGTCGATTTTAAATACTCCAATTGCTCTTTCAGCTGAGGCGTCATCTCCGCAAAAACATACTCAAAGATTTCTTCCGGCCTTGGCGCAGGAACGGATTCCGCCTCCTTGACCACCTGGTCGATCTCCTTCTGGGCCTCTTCCGTCATCCGGTTCTCAACTTCCTCACTCCACAGGCCTTTTCCTTTCAAATAGGATCTCAACCTGGCCATGGGATCCAATGGCTTCCAACGTTCAATCTCTTCGTCGGCCCGATATTTGGTCGGATCATCGGCCGTGGTATGAGGTCCGAATCGGAACGTTACGCCTTCGATCAATGTCGGCCCTCCTCCGGAGCGCGCCTTATCCACGGCCTCCTTCGTTGCGACGATGACGGCAAAAAGATCGTTTCCATCCACCTGGATGCCGCTGAATCCGTAGGCAATTGCCTTTTGGGCAATCGTTGCCGAGGCAGTCTGCCTTGACCTCGGAACAGAGATAGCAAATTGGTTATTCTGGCAGAAAAAGACCGTGGGGGTCTTGAACACTCCCGCAAAATTCAATGCTTCATGAAAATCGCCTTTAGATGTCGCGCCATCGCCGAAGTAGGCCACGGCAACGGTCTTGTCGCCCCTCAGTTTGGCTGCCCAAGCCGTCCCTACGGCCTGGGGGATATGAGTCCCGACAGGGATGGAAACGGGCAGGATGTTGATGCCGTCGGGTGCCCGGCTTCCCAACTCATTTCCCATCCAGTAAACAAAAAAACTCTTCAAAGGAATCCCCATCATCAATGTGATTCCGATCTCTCGAAAAGCCGGAAAGACCCAATCCCCCTTTTGGAGGACATAACCGCTTCCGACCTGGCAAGCCTCCTGACCCCAGATGGGTGCATACGTTCCGAACCTCCCTTGACGCTGAAGAAGCAGCCCCCGCTGGTCAGCCGTCCTGATGAAGACCATCTTTTGATAAAGGGCCAATGTCTGCTTGTCGTCGATGGGAGAGGCAAGGCCTGGTTGGAGCGTTCCGTCGGGTTTTAGAATCTGGAACATCTTTCCCTTGAGCGGATCATAATCTTCCATCAAACCCATGGCTTCTCCTTCTTTTTCGCTATGCGTATAGCGTCTTTTACTTTATTCCAGTGCCCATTTCTTCAATCGTTCGTAGTCGGTTTCACCGCAGATCCACTTTCCAGTTCTTTTGTTGAAGAAAAAAGGGACCCCACCGCAATATCCTTTGTCATATTCCTTCATCACTGTGGCATTGGCTTCGTTATGCCATACCTCGAGCTTTGCTATGTTTATCCCCTCTTCTTCCTCTAACCTCTCCACGAGAGGAGCCATCTTGTGGCAGTGCGGTCACTCTGCGCCGGTGAATTCCAAGAGATAGAATCCCTTCTCCACTCTCTCCTCCTTTCAAGTCTAAAGGGACGCCGTTTTCCGCCTCATCCTTTCCTTGAAAATACCGCTCTTCCAACCAACCTGGCGACGGGAATGTAAAGCATGATCAAAACGATCAGCGGAATAAAGGATGGAATCAGAGCTTCCGGCCTAAACCCTCGGATAAAGTAAGCGAGGGCGAGCAAGATGGCTGTAAAATTATGGGTACAGATCATGCCCAGATTCGCCGGAGCCATCTTGAGGGGGTCCTGGTAATGCGCTCTTAATATGGAAATCGTCTTGTACGCAATCGGAAGCGTCAGCAAAGAGATCAACCCCAGGGTCGGGATCTTCCCTAAGAGCACCCCTGCCAGGATAACGCCGTAAGCTGAAAGAAGGCTCAGGGTAAACAACCAGACTCCCTTTTCCCTGCCAAAACGGGCCACCAGATTCAGTTTTCCTCCTTTGCGGTCTTCAAGATAATCGGGAATCTCATTGATGGTGATCATCGAAAAGAGCATGATCCCGAAGGGAAGTGTTCCCCAGAAAGCCTCCCATGAGATTCTTTGGGACTGGACATAATATGCTCCGATGCCGATGCCCGGACCAAAACAGAGAAGCTGGGCCAATTCACCCAG
>DATHCH010000019.1:0-2181 GCA_035319625.1 Thermodesulfobacteriota bacterium | reverse complement strand
TCAGTTAAAAATTCGCTTCCATCTTTTGTCGATAATTCAAGGCTTTTCATATTGTAGGGATTAATCAGAATTTTGAGTGTTTCTCTTTTCATATAAATAACTCCGCATGATTTATTTTAAAAGTTAACTATAATTTGTCAGGTGCTAACGAGACTGTCGAAAAAGCCCCGATGATGAACTATAGACAGTTTTCAGGGGTCAGTTTACCCTTCCCAACTTGAAGATCGTTAATTGTGACGCATTCTGTGAGGTCATTTTTTCTGCATCTCACCCAAAGATCTGCTTGAGGACTTTTTCGACAGGTTCAACGTAGAGTTCGCCGGCGCGCGATCACGCGCGTCCGTGTGAAACAACTGGTTATACATCAGTTATAGTATTTGAATGGAAAATTCCTCAATGTCCTTATCTTTATCATATTGTTTCGTCAAATTATTAGAGAAATAGAGATTCAATGAAAGCTCTGAATTTTGGATATCGTTTATCCCATTGAAATCTGATATTTTGATCTTCAAGAATAGTTCTATTAGATAACAAGAGGTTCACGGTCTTATTCTTTGGGATTTCAAAATCAGTATCTTCTAATACGTTGTAAAAACAACCTTCTATAATAAAATCCAGGTATTGATTTCTCGTTTCAATTAAAGGAAGTATTCTTTTATCTTTATTGATTTTGATAAATTGATTGATTGAAGGCCATTCCAAAACAGCAAAGCTTTTAGCTGGAAATTTTTTTGCAATTGAATTTTGAATAGTCCCATTGATTAAGAATCTACCACCATATTCAGTTAAGATTGGAAAAACATTTGGAATATACTGTTTTAGAAAATCATTGATATGTTCTTCTTTGATAGATGAAAGAGCCAATTCATAAACCTTAGATTTAGACAAAAACATGATTTATCTCCTAATAATTAGAGGTATAACAATTAATAGACGAAGTTCGTATTTGTTTGGAATCAGGCCTTCTGAGTCCACTTTTTTGCCACTTTTTATTCTTTCTGTCTATAAAATTGTACAAAACCTGACTCTGCCTTGCGGTCATTCCTTTGAAAGTGATATATTTAGATACGTCTCGCCTGGCTTTCCGCAAACGGGGCCCCGCACTCAATCGAAGGGTAATTTTATGACACTTCCTATCGTTGGAATCACGATGGGTGATCCGACGGGCATCGGGCCGGAGATCATCGTGAAGGCTCTCTCCATGGAAGAGCCGTTCCATGCCTGCCGACTGATCGTCTTTGGTGACCTGGAGGTACTTTCAAGAGCCATCCGAATACAAAACCTTTCTGCCACCATTGAAGTCATCGAGAGAATTCCCGAGGACGGATACCTCCCTGGGAAAATATTCCTCTTCCCCGTCAGCCGATTAGATATCACCACCATCCCTTTCGGCAAGCCGGACAGAGCGTGTGGAGAGGCAATGGTGAAATATATCGAAGAGGCGGTCAAGTGGGTAACGAAAGGAGCTTTGGATGCGATCACAACCTGTCCGATCAACAAGCATGCTATGAATGCGGCAGGTTATTCATTTCCTGGTCACACAGAGCTCTTAGCTCATTTGTCTGGAAGTTCCCCTGTCACCATGATGTTTTTGGGATCGAAATGGAAAATCGTCCTGGTGACAACCCATCTTCCCCTTAACGATGTTTCAGCGGCGATCACTGCAAGTCGTATCCTCTCCACCCTTCGATTGACGGATGAAGGGATGAAAAAATACTTCGGAATTTCTCACCCTAAAATGGCTGTTCTCGGCCTCAATCCCCATTGCGGAGAAGAAGGACTCTTGGGAGAAGAGGAGAAAAAAGAGGTTGTTCCGGCCATTACTGAGGCAAGATCGCTTGGAATGAATGTCGAAGGGCCGTTTCCTGCTGACTCCTTTTTCAACCTTTCAGGCCGTAGCACCTTTGATGCCGTTATCTCCATGTATCACGACCAGGGGCTCATTCCAATTAAGATGATCGATTTCAAGGGGGCTGTCAATTTTACATTGGGATTGCCTTTTATCAGGACATCGGTCGATCACGGGACAGCCTATGACCTTGCCGGAAAAGGGTTGGCCGATCCAAGCAATCTTGTCAAAGCCATCCTTACTGCCGCCAACCTATCGGAATTAAGAGGGTTGTATTAATATTTCGTCGTTCGACTGTGATCCCAAGTTTGAAAAAGCGGTTGACAAAAAAA
>DATHCH010000018.1:0-3308 GCA_035319625.1 Thermodesulfobacteriota bacterium | reverse complement strand
TATTGTCCTCTTGATTCCTCTGATTGTTTTATGGGGCTGTTTTGCCATCGTCCCGGCAGGCCACAGAGGGGTTGTCCTCTGGTGGGGGAGTGTGGAAAAGAGAATCATGGGCGAGGGGCTCAATTTCAAAGTGCCCTTTGCCGAAAGAGTGATCAAGGTGGATGTCAAGGTTCAGCCCCATCCGTTCAAAGAGATCGATGCCTCTTCAAAAGAATACCAGATGGTGAAAATGACGGGGATGATGAACTTCCATATCGACCCATCTTTTGTGAATGACCTTTACCAGAAGGTGGGGCTCGCTTTTGCCGGCAAGGTGATCGATCCGGCTTCCAACGACTTTGTCAAGGAGGTTGTGCCGACGTACCCCATCGGGGAGATACTTCCTAAGAGGGAGGAGATTCGGAAAAGGGCAATGGGGAAGCTGGGAGAAAACTTGGCCAGGTATCACATCATCGTCGATGACATCTACTTTGCCAACATCCGGTTTTCTGCCGAATATGAAGGGGCCATCGAGGCCAAGCAAGTGGCCCAGCAACAGGTGGAGACGCAGAAACAGGTTTTAGCCCAGCGCGAGATTGAAGCGCAGCAAAAGGTCGCCACCGCAAAAGGAGAGGCGGAATCCATTCTGGTGGTGGCTCAGGGACAGGCCAAGGCCAATGATGCACTATCACGGTCGATCAGCCCGATCCTCGTGCAGTACAAGGGTATCGAGAAGTGGAATGGAATTTTGCCTCAAGTCTCCGGAGGAGCCGTCCCCTTTATCGACTTGGGCAAGATGGGTGGCTCGTCGGGCGGAGCGGAAGGAACCAAAAGATAAGTTCACTCTGAGCCGTGCCTCCTTCCCAGCCTTCAAAGGCGGGGCTTTGCGCGGTCGAACGGGTTAGGAGTTCAGAACCCTAACGATTCCCGAGAGAGGAAATAACATGATAAAAGCAGGTGACATGTTCAAAAACGTAGAAAGTGGGAAAATCTTCACAGTCAAAAGCGTTGATCCCCACACCGTCATTTTGGGAACAAAGGATGGATTCCAATCAATGTTTGTCAATCCAAACAACATGGAATCCGTATTTTTGCCTTTAGTGGAAGACGAGGTCAAGGAAAAACCCAAAGAGTAAACCCCGTTAGAAATTCCAGCGACGCATTATTTCTAACGGGGTAAACGAAGTCAGAAATTCGCTACCAATTTTAAAATCTTAAAGAAAGGAAGACCTATGTTCGATTTTGACGCCCTATGCCCGCATTGTGATGAAAAATTCAAACTGAGCATGATTGGCCTGGAAACCAAAGAGTTTATCCAATGTCCTCATTGCCGAAGAGTCATTAAACTCGACCTCGCTGATCCGGAAAAAAAAGCAATACGGGTTCCGGATTTAGCAGACTAATTTTTGGCGTCGAACCTTTGTAGTCCGACAGGAGGTCAAGAAAGGTGAAGGTGCTATGATGAAGATAGGAGACAGGTTCAAAGATAAGACAACCGGAAAGATCTACATTATAAGAATGGAAATTGGTAACGATACGCTTTGCCTGGAAGGGGAAAACGGTTTGGGCCGCAGATTGACTGGTAAAGCAAGTCTGAAACAAACTTGCCAGAAATTGGACGACATAAAATCTTGAAGCAAAACCATTTCTCGGAGAACCAAGGCAGGGTCAGGAATGGCTCTACCGTTGTTCATCTGACGCTTTTTATACTTTCTCTCTATCAGTCATCGTCAACTTTGAAAGTTAGCACTCCTTCTTAACTATCCCTTCCGGAAGGTTTCAGTTGACCAATCCTCATAAAATATGTATATTCCAACGAACACTCCACAAGGATGGGGACGAAGATATTTCTTCGTTTTCAGCAATGGAAAAAGACCAGACTCCTTGGCCCCAAGACGGTAAAGGAAAGTTTAAAAGAGGGGAGGAAAACCTATGTTAGTCAAAACAGATGAAGCTAAGAAAATGTATTGCCCATTTAAATTTTCAAAACCTCCAAGCAAAGAGTTAGGGCCAATAAATCCAGAATGGATATGCGAAGGCCCAGGTTGTATGGCATGGCAAAAAATCGTGCGATCGAGATGGGCTGGAGAACATGGTTATTGTGGGTTAGCGGGAAAACCGTTGGATATTAGCACAGAACCTCGGTCTATCCATAACGGGCCTTTCAAGAGGCGGGCATAATTTAGATTTTATAATAGAAAAAGATTCTATTGGATTCTTCCTGTAAGAAACGAGGGCGCAGTGATGAAACTCTTACTGATTTCACCTTCTCATAAGTTTCGTAAGAAACTAAGAGCCATTAAAATACCTCAGTTAAGTCTACACATTCTGGCCTCCCTGACGCCAAATGATGTTGATATTACCGTTGTAGATGAAGAAATCAGAGAGATCGATTTTTCTTTGGATTTCGATTTGGTTGGGATTTCTTGTATGACCGCAACGGCCAATAGAACCTATCAATTATCCGATATGTTTAGACAAAGAGGTTCCAAAGTCGTTCTCGGTGGAATTCATCCTACTATCTTACCGCAAGAAGCCATAGAGCACGCCGATGCAGTGGTCATCGGAGAGGCAGAAGGCTGCTGGGCAGATGTCATCAATGATTTTAGGAAGAGGGACCTCCGGAAATTTTACCATGTACCAGAACCTGATCTTTCAAAGATTCCATTCCCAAGGCGAGATTTTCGTATTGACAAGGCGTTATTCAACTGTGTAGGGCTATTGACGACCAGAGGGTGTCCGTACGCCTGTGAATTCTGTTCGGTGACGGATTTCTACGGGAGGAAAATCAGGCATCGACCGGTTTCCATGGTTGTTGAGGATATTAAACGATCCGGCTCAAAGGCGTTTTTGATCTTAGACGATAATGTTGCTGGACACCCGGAATATTCCAAAGAATTATTTGAAGCGTTGATACCCCTGGGCATCGAATGGGTAGGACAAAGTTCCGTCTCCTTGGCGAAAGACAAAGAAATGTTGAAATTATGTCGCCTCTCGGGCTGTGCGGCCTTATTCTTTGGGCTTGAGTCTGTATCGCCTTCAAGCCTGATGGGAATGAAAAAAACGCTTAAATCTATAGAAGAAACGGAGGAGGCGATTAAGATTATCCAGGATAATGGTATCGCCTTTCACCCTTCCATTATTTTGGGGTTTGATACGGATACGAAAGCCATCTTTGATGATACCCTGGAATTTTTGGCAAGGACCAAACTTCCCACGATGGCTTTACATGTTCTGACGCCCTATCCCGGAACACGAATATACCAGCGTTTCAAAGATCAGGGGCGAATCATCTCTTATGATTGGAGCCATTACGACCACCATACCGT
>DATHCH010000017.1:0-5127 GCA_035319625.1 Thermodesulfobacteriota bacterium | reverse complement strand
CTAACCCTGGAGTTCGGACCTTACAATTACAACAAGGAATCGGTTTCGAATGGCATGAAGGTCGGTATCTTCAGCTACTGGTTGAGCTACACCCATCAACAAGCAGACGCATGGAGAATGTCTGACAATTTCGTTCCACAGATCGCAACCCTTGTGGCAAGAATCCCACATGTTTCAATGACCACTACCAGCGCCATCTTGCAAGATACCGGTCCTCGTGTCGATTCTTATTACAACACTAACGCCTTATGGGCCAAAGTTGGTATCGATCCAAGTCCTGGCTCAGAATATTATCTGAATTTCCATTATATCACAAGAGATAAAGGGGATCCCCCGGATATATATGGCGGGACAACGTTCCCCAGCCCAGCTGCCAGTGCCTTTTCATCAATCTTTGACAAAATTCCCAGGTATGACGATTGGGGCATAGACCTGAGCGGGCAGCAAAAAGTTTTCGACCAATTGACCTTAAAGGGAAAGTTGTTCTATCACAGTCACGTCGATGACTATGAATCCTATTTAGATCCGTACTATAACAACGAAATTGCTTATAGCAGATACGTAGACTATAACGTGGGTGGATCACTTATTTCAGAGGTTCGACCTTTGGAGTGGGATATCATCAGGCTCGCTTTCAATTTCAGAGGCGATTCCCACCAGGAGCGGGCTCAGGATTTCCTGGCCTTTGCACCGTCATTTTCCTACACGGGGTCCGTTGGTCTTGAGAATGAGTTTAACTTAATAAAAAAATTATCTGTCGTTATAGGAGCAAGCTATGATTGGTTTGATGTCACAGAAGACGAGGTCTTAAACTTCACAAAAGCCGGGCTAGTCACCGGGCTAGTCAGTGCAGGAAAGAGACCCGAAATGGACAACTGGGATCCAATGATTGGCGCTAACTATAGCCTTACCGACACCACGAAGCTTTTTGGTTCGATTGCCCGCAAGGTCCGCTTCCCAACGCTAACCGACCTCTATTCATCAAAAGGTGGAAATCCAAACCTCGATGCTGAAAAAACAATCAACTACACCCTTGGGGTCTCCCAATCCTTATCCAAATATGTAAAGGTAGAACTTGCGGGTTTCTATCATGATATCTCGGACTTCATCAGTCTTCCTGCCAATCCTTTGATTAATCCTTTGGCCCAGTATCAAAACTACGCCAAAATCCAGATGTTAGGGTTTGAGTTAAATGGAGAAATTTCCCCGATGAAAGACCTAGTCATCAAAGCCGGTTACGTCTATAATAATGCCAAAGATAGAAGTCCAGGCCGGATAACGCCAAGCGACAACGTCGTTAATGTCCCTGAACATAAAATTGACTTGGGGGTCCGCTATACGATCCCTTATGTCACGATTCCTTACATCAAAGGCGCTATTCATCTTGATCTTGAAGGCATCTATATGGGCAATGTCTACGACCAACTTGGAAGCCCTGCAACCTCAACTTCTTCAGCCCAGGGGCCAGAAAAAGTCCCAAACTACTTTACTGCAAATGCGAGGCTCTCAACAACTTTCCTTAAGCATTTTGAAGTCTATGTGGCGGTCAACAACCTTATGGACAAGAATTTTCAGTCAGATTATGGCCTTCCCGGTCCAGGGCGAACTTGGTATGTTGGAATGTCTGCGAAGTATTAGAAGTATTAGCTGTTAAGGGTTTTCTCTGAAGACCTACGAGCATCACAAAAGGAGGCTCCTATGAAAAAAAAGTTGGCGCTGCCACTTTTTTCCCTTTCCATCTTCTTTCTATGTTTTCTTACAGTAAGTGGATGGACAGCATCCTCACCAACGATCAGTATCACAGGCTCGGTCAGACAGCCTTTAAATCTGACCCTCCAAGACCTGCAAAGATTAGAAACCGTTACGGTCCGGTTGAATGAAGTAACCATGGATCATCGCTATAACGGCGCATTTTATTTCCGGGGGGTTCCTTTAAAAACATTACTCGAACTTGCCTATGTCGAGAAAGAAGAGACAGGCTTTTCAAAACTGAGTGACCTTGCCATCGTGGTGCGGAATAAGGAGGGCAAGCAGACCGTGCTCTCCTGGGGTGAAGTATTCTCCAGCAACCCCGGAGAAGTGGTTTTGGCCTTTTCGAGCGCTCCGATTATACCGCACGCAGATTGCAAAATTTGTCATGGACCGGAAGTCTTTCAGTCCAGGCTGGATATTCTTTCGCGGCGGGTAGGCCTTCCCAAACTTGTCGTCGCCAATGATTTCTATACAGACCGTTCTCTGGAAGATGTAACCAATATCGAAGTGGCGGATCTGCATCTTAAAATGCCTTACGAAAGAACTAAAGATCTCTTCTCGCCCGGCTTTACGGTGACAGGCGAGGTTAGACAAACCCTAAATATCTCTGACCTCGCTCCCTATCCTCGTACTCATGCTCCAGCAAAAATGATAGGAGACGGAGCGGGTTATCACGGCCTGGAGACTTATGGCGGGGTCCTTCTTTCAGAGCTCCTCAAAAAGGCAGGCGTAACGCCGGATACGAATCAAGTCGTCATCATCTCAGCGCCTGATGGTTACCGTACCCTTCTTTCCTACGGCGAAGTGTTCTTATCTTCAAGAGGGAAGAGCATCCTAATTGCCGATCAGGCGGCAAATCAACCTGTCAAGAAGGACGGGAAGTTTAAACTGATCCTGCCCGACGATCTCTCCGCTGACCGGACCGTCAAGGCCGTCAGCAAAATCGAAGTAATCTCCTTAAAACCGAAATCCAATTTCTACATTATCGGAATGGGTTGCGCGGACACCAATCTGATTACTTTAGAAGCAATCTCTGTTATGGGCAAGGCTGATGTTTTTATCTGTCCAGAAGATATCCAAAAACGGTTTGGCAAATACATGGGAAATAAACCTGTCCTTTTCGAAACTCTGAAACACATTGAACACCTGTTCAACAAAGACCATCCCAATTTATCCCCTGAGGAAAAAAAGAAATTACTGGAGGAGCAAAACAGAAAGGACATCCAGAGCATACGGAATGCGCTCAAAGCCGGTAAAACCGTGGCCTTTTTGGAATACGGAGACCCCACGCTCTATCCAAGCTGGATGCATTGGCTCGGCGACCTATCGAAAGAGGCCCATTACATCCCCGGCATCAGCGCCTTCAATGCCGCCAATGCAATGATTGGAAAACATCTTGGCTGCAATGGTTCAATCATCATCACTGTCCCCCAAGGTCTAAAGACCAACGAGGCCATGCTCAAGGCAGTGGCCGACAATGGAGACACGCTCGTTATTTTCATCGGCCTGAAGGAGCTGAAAAATCTCAAACCCCTTTTCCAAAAGTACTACGCCAATACAACACCTGTCCATCTTGTCTACAGAGCAGGATATTCTGACAGTGGATATATCGTCAAAACCACGGTTGCAGAAGTGGCTGAGGTGGCGGAAAAGGAACCGGAGAAGCATTTGGGAATGATTTATATCGGCCCATGCCTGAAGTAGAGCCTGAGCATGCAGTTGAAGCGAAGGCTCAACCTTTTCGATGCCACTTTGCTCGTAATCGGTAATGTCGTTGGGGCAGGCATCTTCACCACAAGCGGCTTCCTGGCCGGGGAACTGCCCCAACCCTTGTTTTTTGTCGCCATCTGGGTCATCGGGGGACTTCTTACGTTATGCGGAGCCTTAACCTATGCCGAGATGGCGGGAATGTTTCCCCGTTCAGGCGGAGATTACCAATTCTTAAAAGAGGCATATGGCCCATGGGCGGGTTTTCTCCTGGGCTGGGTCAGCTTTTGGGTGATCACCCCGGGCTCCATTGCCGTGCTTTCCATTGCGATGGTAGCCTATATAAAAGGTCTTCTTCCTCTTCATTACGCTCTTTCAGAAAAGTTCTTTGCAGTGGCGATCATCTCTTTCCTCTCTTTTATAAACTACCGAGGGGTACGTTTGAGTGGAACGATACAGGACATTTTCACCCTGGGAAACCTGCTCATCATTCTTGCATTAATCTTAGGCGGATTAACATCTGGAAACGGCAATTGGCAGCACTTTACGGCGGTCTCTTCAGCCTCTTTGCCTTTTCCAAAACTTTTTGGACCCGCGATGATTGCGGTGCTTTTTACTTATAGCGGTTGGTTTGCTTCTGCCTACATTGGGGCCGAAGTCAAAAACCCTGAGAGGAATCTTCCTTTTTCCCTGTTATTGGGGACAATCATCGTTACCCTTTTTTACACGGCCATCAATCTTGTTTATCTCTATGCCCTTCCATTCTCACAACTGAAAGGTACTGTCAATGTGGCACAGCTTGCGGCGGGAACTCTTTTTTTTAACCCCAGGGTTGCTCAGGTCGTTTCCTTATCGATCATCTTGGCTATCAGCGGCAGCATCAATGCGACTATCCTCGGAGGAACACGCATCTTTTACGCGATGGCTGAAGACAAGATCTTCTGGTCCCCTTTGAAAAGGCTTCACCCCAAGCATGGCACTCCCCATTTTTCCATTTTGAGTCAAATGATTTTAGCCTGCTTCCTGGTTTCATTAGGAACGTTTAGCCAGCTGCTAAGTTATGTGGTGTTTGTGATGCTCCTCTCCTCCATTGCCGCAGGCGTGGCCCATTTTATATTGCGTCTGCGAAAACCGGACCTGCCGAGACCTTACCGCACTGGAGCCTATCCTGTTGTCCCTCTTCTATTTATTTGTTTTTATACTTGGATTGCCACTCAAATAGCCTATGCCAAGCCGCTGACCTCCATCGCAGGTCTGCTCATCACTCTGTCCGGATTGCCTTTCTTTATCTGGCTTAGAACAAAAAAATTACGAGAAGAAAACAGGATGGATTGCAGAACGGTTTAGGGTATGCATACTCGGGTGCCGCACCGGTTCTTAAAATCGTAGTGGAGCCCCATCGAATTATAAAATCGCTTGCGAATGATACTTTGCTTTGCGCGCTGCAGGAATAAATGGTAGACTCTTTTCTTAGAGGGCGCTTCATCTTCAAAGGAGAACTGAGATGTTTGCTGGGAAAACAATCTGGGAGATCATTCAGATCGGTGGTTTTACGATGTATATCCTACTCTTCTGCTCTTTCCTGTCCGTCACCATCCTTCTGGAAAGGCTCCTGTATTACCGAAGACGCTCCAGAACCAAACGATTGGAATTTATGGCGAGAATCAA
>DATHCH010000016.1:0-23880 GCA_035319625.1 Thermodesulfobacteriota bacterium | reverse complement strand
TCACTCTCCCGCAGGGCCTCCTCTGTTCGCTTCCGTTCAATCGCGTACCGGATCGCCCGTGCCAGCAAATTGCCGTCCATCTGACCCTTGACCAGATAGTCCTCCGCCCCTTCCTGGACAGCTCGGATCGCAATCGTTTCGTCGTCGAGACCCGTTAAGATGACCACGGGCAGATGAGGAACCATGGCACACATCTGTTTGACCGTGTCGAGGCCATGTCCATCTGGCAGTGACAGATCGAGCAGGATGACGTGATGACTTTCATCTTTGAGGAGGGACAGGCCCTCGCTGAGAAGCCCTGCATGGGTTAGGCTGAACTTGCTGGCCCCTGCATCCACCAGCATCTCTTTGACCAGCCGAGCATCCCCGGGATTATCTTCGATCAGCAGCACCCGGATGATCTCGGACCGTGGGTCGGGGACCTTGGGCGGTTTCTCTTTTCTTGTTTTAGAATGAGACATTGGCGTCTGCACCTTTCGACAGTTTAACGATGCTGAACCAGAAATCCTCTATTAATTTGACGACGGTGACGAACTGCGCGAAATCCACGGGCTTGGTGATATAGCAGTTCGCACGCAGGTCGTGGGTTTCCAAGATATCTTTCTCCGCATTCGAGGTGGTCAGGACCACGACAGGGATTCGCTTCAAAGATTCCTCTTCCTTGATCTCCGCAAGGACATCCCGACCATCCTTCTTGGGGAGGTTAAGGTCAAGTAAAATAAGGTCCGGCCGAGGGACGTTGGCATAACGTTCCTCCCGGCGCAGGAAGGCCAGCGCCTCGACCCCGTCACTGACCACACTCAGGTGGTTGCATATCTTTCCTTCCCTGAAGGCCTCCAGGATAAGGCGAACGTCACCTGGATTGTCCTCTACCAATAAAATCTCCACAGGCTGCAATCCTCTCTCCAGTTCCATTGTTTCTCCCCTATCCATTCATCTAAACTCTGTCCACCCTTTGAGGCGCTAATGAGGAAGCCCGCTCCACTTTACCCCGTTAGAAATAATGCCCCACTGCTCTGTGGCGGGGTTTGATGCCCCGCTGGAATTTCTAACCGGGTTTACTCGCCGGAAGGGTGAAATAAAAGGTGGCTCCCTTTCCCACTTCTGACTCGACCCAGATGCGTCCGCCGTGTCGTTCCACAATCTTTTGGCATATCGCCAGACCGATACCTGTGCCGGCATACTTCTCCCGGCTGTGAAGTCGCTGAAAGATGATGAAAATACGCTTGGAATACTCCGGGGCAATACCAATTCCGTTGTCGCGCACGGAAAAGATCCACCCGTTGCCGTTTCGGCCGGCAGAGACGTGAATGCTGGGCGATTCGCTTCCGCGGAACTTGATGGCGTTTCCGATCAGGTTTTGAAACAACTCCACCAACTGCGGGTTATCGGCCATCACCGTCGGAAGAGAATCATGGGTCACGAGGGCTCCGTTTTCCTCGATGGCCACCTTCAGATTATCGAGGGATTGATTGAGGGCTGTCTCGCAGTCCGTGGGTTCGAGCGCCTTGCCCTGCGTCTTTACCCGAGAGTAGGTCAACAGGTCATTGATTAGCTTCCGCATGCGGCCCGCCCCGTCCATAGCGAAGCTGATGAATTCGTCGGCATCGGAGTCAAGCTTGCCGTTGTATCTTTGAGCGAGCAACTGGACATAACTCGCCACCATGCGCAGCGGCTCCTGAAGGTCGTGAGAGGCCACATAGGCAAATTGTTCCAAGTCTCTATTTGAACGGGCCAGTTCCTCGGTTTTTACTCTCAGGGCCTCCTCTGCCCGCTTGCGTTCGGTGACGTCCCGTATAATCCCTCGAAACCCGATCGGCTTACCAGATGAATCTTTACGTAGCGATACAGATGTCTCAATGCATCTTCTGGTCCCATCTTTCCTTATAATCTCATAATCACATAGTTTACCCGGCTCCCCTGTCCTGTAAACTTTATTGTAGGCTTGAAACGCTTTCCTCGCGTTCTCTTGATCCATATACTGCCGGTTATTCAGGCCGACCAACTCCTCTTTGGAGTATTGCCATATTCGGCATATGGAATCGTTGAAAAAGCTTAAATTACCCACGAGGTCCGATTCGTAATATCCATCTTCAATGTTTTCAAGAATGGTTCGATACTTCTCCTCACTCTCTCGAAGTGCCTCCTCTACCCAACGGCGTTCGCTAATTTCCTCTCGCAATGACTGAATCGCTTCCTGTAAAGCTTGCAAGGCCGAGGTCCTCTCGTCGAATCGCTTTTCCAGGTCATCATGGGCTCTCTGAAGTTCTTCACGATTCTTCTCTCGTGAGTATTCGAATAAATACGAAAAGGCAAAGACCACGAAAAATGAGGAGAGGAATCTTAACTTGAAATCGAGGTTATAGTGAGCGAGGAGGGAGGGAGGGTTTTTCATCAGGAAAAGAACGACGACGGGTATGGATATCAAAACCGTGGCAATGGCCCCCCTCTTGGACCCAAGGAGGAAAGAGGCTACCACAGGGAAGGTATAGTACCAGACAAATCCACTCCTGCTCATCCCACCAGTGAGGAACATGTAAACAAAGAGCGCGGCGGCTAAGGAAATACCTAAGTAGATATTGAAGGTGTACAGCTTGTATCGTCGGCCGTCAACAAAATTCCCGATGAGTATAGACGCCAAAGACAGATCCGTTATTCCCACGGGTATATTCTTCTCCACTAAAGCAACTATGCCGAGAGGAATGAGGATCGTGATTGCAATGAGGGAGATGAAACGAAGGACGAATACGGGGCGAATCCACCCACGTTGGGGAGGATGATCGGAAGAATTGTCCAGAAGGGTCATTACGTATCGAAGAAAAAGCCTGATGTCTAACTTCTGAAAAATCCGATTCTTGCGCATAGGCCCCTCTCCCTTAAGAAACTCTGCGCGAAATCAAATCATTTGAAAGTACGGTTCAAATCCTTTATTCAAAAGTTTGCCGATCTTTCCTACCGGGACGTCTGCCAAGAAGGAATTTCGGAGATCATTCATGCCCGCATCCAACTCGCCACGAGAGGCAACGGTCGCACCCGTGCTCGCCCCTATAGCCCTCTTGCTCGGAGTTTGGCGTCATCGCCCGGTATGTACATAGAAATTATTCTTTATTGAGCAAATATAGTGCCAAAGGGGACTATCAGTTTAAGGCCTTGGATTTTAAAAGGTTTTTCAAAAAGTGAAGACTTTCAACGGGGGGAAAATGTGCCCTTTTTTGTCTCAAAAATAGCTAATTTAAATAGGGAATTCCAGGGGTTGCTAAGACAATTTACCATCTCCGCATAAGACTGGCGGATGACTTCTTCTCCGAAATGTCCCCATGATGCCAGCTTATCCTTTTCGGGCTCTGTGCTTTTCCGCCACTTCTTTAAATCCCGGAAGGGCTGCTTCGATTACTGTCTTTTCCACGGCATAGGCGATCCTGAAATAGCCTGGTTTTCCAAAACCCGAACCCGGAACCGTGAGGATCCGTTTTGATTGAAGTTCCCTAACAAATGCCACGTCATCCTTAATGGGAGCCTTGGGGAAGAAATAAAAAGCCCCTTGAGGTTTGACCACCTCATAGCCAAAGGTGGTTAAGGAACGGTAAAAGAAGTCCCTTTTTCTCTCGTACTCTCTGACGTCCACCGAATTCTTTTGCAGGGGAGCCACCAACCTCTGCATCAATGCCGGGGCGTTGACGAAACCAAGAGTTCGGTTGGCAAAGACAATGGCGGAAATCAGTTCGTCGACTTCCTCACAAAGCGGGTTCACGGCAATATAACCGATTCTCTCCCCTGGGAGAGAGAGGTCCTTGGAATGGGAGGTCACACGAATCGTATGAGGATAGTGACGAAAGACGATAGGGAGCTGGATGTGATCAAAAACGATCCGTCTGTAAGCTTCATCCGTAATGAGGTAGAGCGTTTTCCCTAACTCCTGGCTTTTCTTTTTCAGCAACTCCCCTAATTTTTCAATGGAGGCTTGATGATAAACAACCCCAGTGGGATTATTAGGCGAGTTGATAAGGATGGCCTTGGTCTTCCCTCCTATCGCTTTTTCAATCTCCCTCAGGTTCAGTGAGAAATCGTCATTGGTTTCGACCAGGCGAATTTCACCACCACTGTTCTCGATGTAAAATTTGAATTCCATAAAATAAGGGCAAGGGACGATGACCTCTTCCTCCTCATCCAAGATTGACTTTAAGACGACGTTGAGTCCGCCGGCAGCGCCCACGGTCATCACGACATGCTTTTCATCGAAAGGAAGCCCTGATTCCTCTTTCAGATACTCAGCGATGCTCTTCCTCGTATCGCTGTAACCGGAGTTCGGCATGTAGCGATGCATTCCCGGAATCGGGGAATCCGCAAGGGCTTTCAGTGCCTTCTTCAGCGAGGCGGGAGGCTCGAGATTTGGATTTCCGAGGGAGAAATCATAAACATTTTCGTCGCCATGAATTCGTTTTAATTCTTCCCCTTCTTCGAACATCCGCCTCACCCAGGAAGCCTTGTTCAATGCATCCTTCACTTTCTCTGAGATAGCCATATGTAAAATCTCCTTTCTGGATCCCCTCTACCTCAAGCAATAAAAAAGCCATAGGGTTACCCCTATGGCTCTCAAAAATGGAAAAGCCATGGGGCCTTTTCGGTCACCCACGGCTTCCATCCCGTTCTCGGGAATGGATTTATGGATGACCCTTTCGAAAATAAAAGAAGTAAAAGTTAAACATGTTTCTGTTCCTTGGCCTGTATTATAAAACACAAAGGGGCAGGATTGTCAAGGAATTTAACCTATTCGGGGCTGTCCACGGGTTCGCCACGAGTTCTCGACCTAAGATTTAGGCGATCTCGGTCGAGGAGCAAGGCAAGCCCTGGTATTCAAACTTGGGAACCAAAGGGTTGACTTTCCACTTGTCTGGTCCCAGTATTTTTGGTATAAGTGACTTCAAATCGGTAAAAAAGGCAATAGGTTGCGGCAAATGTTAGCCAAGGTCCTGAGCAGCACCGTTTTTGGAATCGATGCCTACGTGGTAGAGGTGGAGGTAGACATTGCCCAAGGCCTTCCAACTTTTGCAACCGTCGGGCTTCCTGAAGGTGCGGTCAAGGAATCTAAGGACAGGGTTAAGGCAGCCGTTAAGAACTGCGGCTATGATTTTCCCTCCCAGAGGATTACGGTTAACCTGGCGCCGGCGGATATCAAGAAGGAAGGGGCCGCTTTCGACCTCCCCATGGCCGTTGGCATCCTGGCAGCGACCGAGGTGGTTCAAAAAAGTAAGCTGGCCCATTATTTTATTTTAGGTGAACTGTCTCTTGACGGACAGGTGAAACCGATAAGAGGCACACTTCCGATTGCCGTGGCCGCAAGAGATGCGGGATATCAGGGTCTCCTTCTCCCGAGGGAAAACTCAAAGGAGGCGGCTGTGGTCAAAGGAATTGAAATTCTTCCTCTCGATACCCTCTCCGATTGCGTTCAATTTTTGAACGAGAATCTCCGAATCAATCCAGTCGAAGTGGATCTCGATGAAATCTTCAGGACAGAGATGAATTACCCGGTTGATTTCAACGATGTGAAGGGCCAGGAGCATGTGAAGCGTTGTCTGGAAGTGGCGGCGGCAGGCGGGCACAATGTCATTATGATCGGTCCTCCTGGCTCTGGAAAAACCATGCTGGCCAAAAGGCTCCCGACGATACTACCGGATATGAATTTTGAGGAAAGTCTTGAAACCACAAAAATCCATAGTGTGATGGGATTGATCCCGCCCGATGGCGCCCTCATTGTGACCCGACCGTTTCGAAGTCCTCACCACACGATTTCCGATGCGGGCCTGATTGGAGGAGGACAGATCCCAAAACCCGGTGAAGTCAGCCTCTCCCACAACGGCGTTCTTTTCCTGGACGAATTGCCCGAATTCAAGAAGAATGTCCTGGAAGTCCTGCGTCAACCCTTGGAAGAGGAAAGGGTGACCATCGCCCGTGCAGCCACCTCCCTCACCTACCCTGCTCGCTTCATGCTGGTCGCTGCCATGAACCCCTGCCCCTGTGGTTACTACAGCGATCCCAACAACGAATGCACCTGTACGATCCCACAGATCCAGCGCTATCGATCCAAGATCTCCGGACCTCTCATGGATCGAATCGACATCCACATTGAGGTTCCAGCAGTCAAGTACCGGGACCTGGCAAGCCGTGAGCCCGGGGAGTCCTCCAGGGAAATCAAGAAACGAATCGATTCAGCCAGAAAGACCCAGCTCAATCGTTTCAAAGGGCTGAAGATTTACTGCAATGCCCAGATGACCAACCGCCATATCAAGAAGTTCTGCCAGATTGACGAGGCAAGCCAAAAATTACTGGAATTGGCCATCGATAAATTCGGCCTCAGCGCCAGGGCCTACGCAAGGGTATTGAAGGTAGCCCGGACCATCGCCGACCTTGAAGGTCAAGAGGGTATTCAGCCCACCCACCTCTCCGAGGCGATCCAATACAGAAGTCTGGATAGGAATTTGATTTCGTAAGAATACCTCCGCTTGCTTCTCCAATCGCAAGATTCTTATTTTGAGACGGCTTCTACTCTTTCGGGAAATGACAAACAAAAGAAAGATAGGTTATAATTCGCTAAATTTAAAGAATCCCTCAATCAATAAATCAATCACAAAACAGACCATTGACTAAGGAGTACAAAATTAAGAAGACATTTTTTTCTGAAAATGGCCCCTAACCCCTCTTTGCCTGTCTCATGAGGTGAATTCTTCCTTTCATAAAAGGGGGGATAAGGGATTTAGTCTCCAGCGTCTACATAATTATCGACTGACTAATAAGATAATGACCGAATCTCTTGACCTCCTTTTCATTCATACGCCTAAATTCTCCAATTTCTACCGTCCGTACGGCGAGTATATGACCGTCAATCTCCTTCCGATGGGAACTCTCTCTCTTGCCGATCTCGCCTCGCAGCGTGGATATAAGACAAAAATATTGCATCTGGGTCTGGAGTGGATCGAAAAGAAAGTCTCCTCACCCTTGGCCTATATGAAAGATAAAGAGATAAGAGTTGTGGCCATCCCCCTCCACTTTCATCATCAGTCCTACGATGTAATGAGAATAGCCAAAGAGATAAAGGCAGAAAGGCCTGAGATGCGCCTCATGCTGGGTGGATATACTGCCAGTTTCTTTCACCGAGAGATTCTGACTTCTTTTCCTCAGATCGATGCCGTCGCCCGTGGCGATGCGGAAGCCCCTGTTACCGAACTGATGAGAGCAGTAAAAGAGAAGAGAGGGTGGGAAGGCATCCCCAATCTCACCTGGAGAAAAGATGGAGAGATCAGGGAAAATCCTCTCTCCTATGTTGCCTCTGAGGAGGATCTGGATCAGTCCTCATACGCCAATCTTTCTCTGCTCCATGACAAGGAAACCTATATTCATTATATTGGAATGCCCTTTTTCTGGGCCAAAGCGCTTTCCAAAGAGAAGAACAGACGACACTTTCATCTTGGCCCTCCTCTCTTTCCTCTCAATATCGGCAGAGGGTGTTTTGGAAACTGTTCCTGGTGCGGAGGGGGTGCAGAAGCTCAGAAAGTGGTAAACGGCAGAAGGGGAGTGGTTTTTCGTTCTCCCAAAGCAGTGGTGAATACCATGGCCGAAGCGCTCGAATTAGGTTACGAGATGTTCAACATCGCCTTTGACCCGGGGAAAGAAGGAGAAAAATATTATCTAGAATTATTTCCTCTATTGAGAAAAAAGAAGATGCACACAAGGGTTTACTTTGAATCCTTCTCCCTTCCTTCAGAGCGCTTCCTCCGGGAATTCGCAGATACATTCATTCTTGACGGCTCGATGATCGCCCTCTCTCCTGAGTCCGGAGATGAAATGGTGAGGCATCGAAACAAGACATTCACTTACTCCAACGAGGAATTGATGGAGGCCATCTCCGTAGCAGAGAAGTTTCGGATCAGGACAGATGTCTTCTTTGCCATGGGAATCCCCGGGGAAAAATATCCTGATTTATCTAAGACCGCCGCCTTGAAAAGAGAGATCAAGAGAAAGTTCAAGAATATAGGGAGAATCTGGACTGCTCCGATTTCCCTGGAGCCTGCCTCTCCCTGGCACCTCCATCCGGGGGAGCTCGGTATTGTTTCGACGAAGCAGACCTTTGCTGATTTCTATCAAAAAAGTTCTCCTGAAGGAGGAGGATTAGGCTACTCTATCCCTGACTACATGGGTGATGGAAGGGAACTCAACGAACAAAGGTTTGAGATGATCTTGAGAGAGACGAAGTGCCGAAACTTCTGTTCACTTCATCCCAATCCTACAAAATCCAGCGATCCCTTTTGGGGCAGGCTCTTCTGTCATTACATGAGTTGGCGTTCGAGGGGTGCTCGTGACTAAAATCAATATTGTGGATGGAACCTTGAGGGAGGGGGAACAGTCTCCTGGCGTTTACTTCACCAAGGAGGAGAAGGTTCAGATCGCCCAGGAATTGGACCGCGTTGGCGTACCGATCCTCGACGTGGGAATGTCATCCGTATCTTCGGAGGAGAGGGAGGCCATCTCTGCGATCGCTCATCAGGGGCTCAAAGCATCCGTCGGGGTATCCATCCGGCTGAAGAAGAATGAAGTGGACCAGGCCTTTGAATGCGACGCGAAAGAGGTGTTTGTCATCTGCCCGGTCAGCCCCCTCCATATACGTTCAAAACTTGGATTGGATGAAAAGGGTGTGAAGAGATTGGCTGAAGAGTTGGTGCGCTACGCCTGCCGCAAAGCACTCCTGGTCAATCTGGTTGCAGAAGATGCCTCCCGGGCTGAAATCCCATTTCTCTGTGAAATCCTTTCCCACGCCTTTCAATGGGGAGCCCAACGAGCCTTTATCTGTGACACCGTGGGCGTGATGGAACCCTTCGGGATGAAGGACCTCGTTAAAAAAGTGAGAGATCAAATTCCACAGGAGATGGAATTGGGTGTCCATTGCCACAATGACCTCGGTCTGGCCACAGCCAACACCCTGGCTGCCATAGAAGCCGGAGTGAATTATCCCTCGGTCACGGTCAATGGAATCGGTGAGCGGGCTGGAAATCCTCCTCTTCATGAAGTGGTATTGGCTTTGAAGAAGATCTTCCACCGGCAACACGGAATCGATTCGCAGGGACTCTACCACCTCTCCCGACTCGTGGAGCAGTGCTCAGGGATTTTCATCCCTCCTCATGCTCCGATCATCGGGCTCAATGCCTTTCGCCATGAGTCAGGGATCCACGTCGACGGCATTCTTAAAAACAGCCAGACTTACAAGATCATCGATTCAAAGGAGGTGGGGAGGAAGTCCTCTTTCGTCTTGGGAAAACACACAGGCACCCAGGCCATCCTACACCTTTTACGGCAGAGGGGTTATGAGGCGAATGAGGAAGAGCTGAAGGAAATCCTCCAAAGGGTTAAGGAAAGAAAGACGGCAAAGAGTAAGGCGGAGATCCATCGGATGGCCGAAGAGATGGGATCCTATTACGAAGGCTCTCTCAACTTCCCGTTAGAGGCTTTCTGGGATATCGCAAAAGAGGTTCTGAAAAAGGATGCTTGAAGGATATACAGGTAAAATCATCCGGAAACACTCGGACGGGATAAGAGAGGGCGAATACCATGCCGTCCTTGTCGACTTTGTCCTCTTACCCGACCCGACCTTTGCTCTTCTTCTCTCAAAGCTAAAAGATTTGGGAGGTCGGATCTGGAACAAGGAGAGGGTTTTCGTCACGGTCGATCATTTTGCCCCTCCCTCTACGATTGAAAGGGCCAATATCGCAAAGACGGTCATCTCCTTTGCCAAGGATGAGGCATTACCTCATCAGTCCATCTATCAAGGCATCTGTCACCAACTCTTGATCGAAGGGCCCTGGTTAAGGCCCGGGATGTTAGTCCTTGGGGCCGACTCACACACAACCACTGCCGGAGCTCTTGGCTGTTTGGCAACGGGTATGGGTTCTACGGATATTCTCTATACACTCGTTACAGGAAGGACGTGGCTCAGGCCTCCTAACACAGTACGAATCAACCTCAAGGGAAAACTTCCTCCTTATATCATGGGAAAGGACGTTATCCTCGATCTCTTGGCAAGATTCGGAGAAGGAGGGTTCCGCTATCAGGCTCTTGAGTTTTATGACGATGACGGTGTCCTCTCCATGGACGACCGACTCGCCATCTGCAATATGGTTGTTGAAGGAGGAGCGAAGAACGGGCTTTTCTCTCCCGATCAAGTGACGAAGAATTATTTAAAAGAAAGAGACGGCCATTTGGACCAATGGGAGAACTTCTCTCACGAAGATTTTCGTTATACCCAGAAATTAACTACGGACCTCTCTTCACTTAAACCGAAGGTAGCCCTCCCTCACAGCCCTGCTCATGTCGTCAGTATCGAAGAGATAAAGGGCGAAGGGATTGAACAGGTCTTTATCGGCTCTTGCACCGGAGGAAGGTTGCGGGATATTGAACTGACAGCCCGTATTCTTAATAAGAGAAAGATTGCTCCGGGGATAAGACTTCTCATCACACCCGCTTCCCAGAAGATCTACCAAGAGGCAATGGAGAAAGGATATCTCAAGATCATTTTGGAAGCAGGCGGGGTGGTTCTGAATCCGAGCTGCGGTCTGTGCGGAGGCATAGACAAAGGAATTCTCGGGAGCGCGGAGAGATGCCTCAGCACTTCCAACAGAAATTTTCAGGGGAGAATGGGAGATCCCTCTTCCAGAATCTACCTTTCTTCTCCTCTGACTGCGGCGGCTTCTGCCTTGGCAGGGAGGATCACGGATCCCAGAGAGGTGATGTGATGGGACTTCCCAAAAGGATCACAGGTCGGGTCTGGAAATTGGGGGACCATATCAATACAGACATCCTCCATCCTTCTCCCTACTTCAGCCTGGACGAGGCCAGAGTGAAGGAGGGTTTATATGAAGGGATGGAGAGACTGGGCACGAATGCAAAAAGGGATTCTTCTGATGAAGGAGTCATCATCGTCGCCGGGGAGAATTTCGGTTGCGGTTCGAGCCGTGAGACTTCGGTCAGAGGACTCAGAAGCTTTGGCGTCAGAGGAGTGGTGGCCGCATCCTTCGCCAGAATCTTCTTCCGGAGTCTGACCAACCTCGGCCTCCCGGCCCTTGAGTGCCGAGACATCCAGGGACGGGTGAAGGGCGGAGATTCTGTCCTTCTCTCCCTTGAAGAAGGATGGGTTGAACTGACGGATAAGAGACGTTTTCCTTTTTCTCCCATCGACACCCATATCAAAAAGATCTTGGAGGCTGGAGGGCTCATCCCCTATCTTCATAAGGAAAGGGGGAGGGAGAGAGATGGGATATGACTGGGATGTGATTGTGGTGGGTGGAGGACCCGCTGGGCTCAATGCAGCGATCAGGGCCCGATGGGTCAAGAGATACAAGGTGATCCCTTGCAGCACCCTCTTGATCGAGAACTCCTATCTTGGCGGATTGGCAGGTTGGCGGGGATGTCTCTTCTCAGGCCCTTCATGGAAGATCCAGGGAAAGGAGATTGTCGGGCGCCTCATGAGGGATATGAACGCTCTCGAAATAGCCACGGTTCAGGGCAGGGTCCACCGGATCAATCTTCAACGCGAAATAAAAGAGGTCTTTACTTCTGACGGCAAGGTCTTCCGTTCATTAGCCGTGATCATGGCCACCGGAATCAAGGTTCTGGCCAATGAGAGGGACTACCTGGGACGGGGCCTCGAAGTGACCAGTATGGGGTATGAATTTATCATCTCTCACCTCAAGAAGCTTCTCAGAAAAAGATGGGAGCCAAGGCTGGTCATTGTGGGAAGCGAAAAGCTGCAAAACCTGATTCCCTTGATCAGAGATCTAAATGCAGGTAAATCTCCTCTATTATTCATCATGGAGGGAGAAGGAGAGGATACGGAGGACATCCTTCGAGGCTGGGTGGAAAGATACTGGGGGAATAAACGGCTAAGGGGATTAACCCTTCAAACTCCGCATGGAACACGTAAGATAGCCTGCGAGAAAGTCCTCTTAGATTTCAACTCCTATGAACTCTCGCCCGCCTGGCGATTTGAGATAGAGACTGAAGACTTCAATTCTCCTTTCGTCAGAGTGGATCAAGATATGCAGACTTCTATCCCCGGAGTATTCGCTGCTGGCGATGTCACATCCGGAGGTTACAACTCTTTCTCCAGAGCAGTGTCCCAGGGGATTGCCGCCGGTTTGAGTGCTTACCGTTATGTCTATCAAAAGAAATTTGGCGTCTCTCCACCACTCTTCGCTTATCGGCCGACCGATTTTCTTATTTCATCTCACTTCCAAGAGCTCCCTTTTCTGGATGAAAGACTTCTGCCAATGTCTTTAGTCTCTAAGGAAGAGATTAAGACTACCTTAAGAAGAGGCTGGTCATGGTTGACAGAGAAGCTTCATGGGGATCTCTCCATTCGTGAGATCGCCAAAGAAAAGAGCATCCCGATAGAAGATTTGAAAAAGATGTTGCTCCATCTAGTGGAAAAGAAGATGATCACCTTCCACACGGAGGTGGGATGATGAAGGAGTTCCCTAAAGAGGCATTGGATCTCGACGAAATGATCCTGTCCTATATTCGCAGGGGGACGGATCATCAGGATTCAGAAGAGTTCAATCGCCTTGCCCTTCTGGTCTTTGAACTCCAGGTTAAATATATTCCGATTTACAGGTGCTACTGCGAAAAGCGGGGTATCCATCCTGAGAATATCTCTTCCTGGGATCAGGTTCCCGCTCTGCCTACAGATGCCTTCAAAGTGATGGATCTCGCGATGTTTCCCTCTTTCACGGTTCGGACGTTCATGACCAGCGGCACAACCAAGCCTGAAGAGAGGGGAAAGGTCGGCTATGACGATGGAGGACTCCAGCTTATGGATGCAACCATCGATGAAGCGGCCTCTGTCTTCCTTTTCCCTGAGCGAATCAAAACGAAAATCCTCATCCTCGCCCCTTCCCCCGACACGGTCCCCCATATGATCATGGCCTATGGGATGAACCGACTGAAGGAATCCTTTGGGCTCCCTCAGAGCCGCTTCCTCATCGGTCAGGATGGTTTTGAGGTTCAAGTCTTGGTGGATGAGCTCCGCCGCTCTGAAGCCAATGGCATTCCGACAACGATTTGCGGCGGTTCCTTCGGCTTTGTCAACTTCTTCGATTACTGCCGTGAGAAAGGGTTACGTTTTAAACTCCCACCAGGTTCGAGAACACTTGATGCCGGAGGGTTTAAGGGAAGAAGCAGAGAGGTGAAAAGGGAAGAATTTGTCGGGGCGGGTGAGGAATTTCTTGGAATCCCAAAATATTACTCCGTGAATCTGCTGGGGATGACAGAAGTCAGCTCCCAATTTTATGACAATACCTTGAGAAATTTCCAAAGAGGGTTGGACCTCCCCGAGACAAAGGTCAATCCCCCTTGGACCAGAACTTTAGTGGTTGATCCTGACACCCTCGAACCCCTTCCTCAAGGGAAGGTCGGCCTCCTCCGCCACTTTGACCTTGCTAACCGAGGTCACATCGCGGCCATCCAGACCGACGACCTCGGAAGGACGACCTCAGAAGGATTTGAGATCTATGGAAGATCGAGGGGAGAAGAAGCCAGGGGTTGCTCTTTAACGATCGAGGAGATGACCCGTATTCAAAAGGATTGACGATGGAGATCATCGAAGTAGATGCATACTACGTGCCTCCGGATTTTAGGTCCCAGGTGAAGGACTTCAGAACCGAGGTCTATCAGGACGAAAACATCACGATTCATCTAAAAATCCCTCAGATCAGCAACTCTTTCGTGGAGACCTTAACCGATCACCTAAAGAAGAGAAGAGAGACATATCTTGCCAGCCTCCCTATTGGGAAAATCATCGATGTCCTTGATGAGGCATCCAGGAAGTGGCTGGAAAGAGATTATCCTCTTCGGAAACTCGCACTCAAGACCATTCCTTTCACCACCCGTTTCTCCCGTGAAGTCGTGGAGGCGAGCATCGATGTGGAGATGGGGAGTTCCTTGCGGGAAGACATCTGGCATGCCCTTTGCTCTGAGATCAAAAATCCTCTCTTTCTTGATGATTTCCAATACTCCCCGGAGCTGAATGGTTATAGCCGGGCTTTTGGCCCTAAACTCATCATCTCCATATTCTCTGAGAATATTCCTGCCCTGCCCCATCTCCTCTTCATGAGGTCTGCGCTTCTGAAGGCCGCTTGTCTGGGAAAAGTGGCCACAGGAGAACCGACCTTTGCTCCACTCTATCTCAAGACGATCGAAGAGATCGATCCAGAGATGGCTGAATCCATGGCTGTCCTTTACTGGCGAGGGGGAGAACAAGACATTGAAGAAGCAGCCTTCCATCACGCCGATGCCGTCATCATGTTCGGCGGGGTCGAAGCATGTGAATCCCTAAGGGAGAAAATCCCCCGAGGGGTGAAGGCTCTTCTCCATGGCCATAGGCTCGGCTTTGGAATCATTGGCCAGAAGAGATTGTGTCGTAAAGGATTAAGGGAACTGGCAGCATCGGTTGCCCTTGATTGTTCTATGTTCGACCAACACGCATGCCTCGCTCCCCATATCTATTATCTAGAAGCAGGGGGGGAAGTTTCTCCGAAAGAATTTTGCCGGACCCTGGCTGAAGCCATGGAGCGTTTAAATCTAAAGATGCCCAGAGGGAAAATTTCTCCTGGGGAGGCCTCAGCCATCCATCAGCTTAGAGCCAAGTATGAGTTCAGGGAGTTAAATGGCGAGGAGGTTCTGCTGTTAGCCTCGCCTCACGGAACGGATTGGACAATCGTTTATGAAAAGGACCCAGGAATCTTCTCTCCCTCTCCGTTGAATCGTTTCATCCGGATCTTCGGGGTAGAAGATATTCTCCAGATACTGCCCTCCGTGAAGTCTATCGCTCCTTACTTGCAGAATGCGGCCGTCGCTATCGGGGACGAGCGTGAAAAAGAGTTGATCAGGAGACTGGGGGAGTTGGGGGTGGCTCGAATTACTTCTCCTGGAAAGATGCCTATCCCCTCCATGATGTGGCACCACGATGGAATTTCTCCTTTGGCTTCTTTGCTTCGATGGTGTGATATCGAGAAGAAGGATCCGTAAGACAGGATGGAAAAGAAATAATAGGGAGGGAGAGAGGACAACCATGCGTTATTCCATCGCCACCAATTGGGATTTCGATTTACTGGAGAGGCTGGAGGGAACTTCTGTCCAAAGCCTTTACGGACAGATGTGGAACGACCCTTTGGGAGGAGGGAGGATGGCCCTCTTCATTCCCAAAGTGGGAAAAACAGAGGTGGCCTCCTTTATTGCCGAGGCCCGAAAGAGAGGTCTCAGTTTCAATTACCTCATCAACGCCACCTGTTTTGATAATTTGGAATTCACTAAGAGGGGGTATCGGAAGATTGCGGACCACGTCGACTGGATCTCCTCCATTGGAGTCGACATGGTCACCGTCGCCCTGCCCTTCCTTCTCGAGATGGTGAAGCGGGAATTCCCGAACCTCAAGGTCTGCGTCTCCTCTTTTGCCCGTATCCAGAATATTCATCTGGCACGTTACTGGGAAGATTTGGGAGCGCAGAAGATCATCCTTCCTGAATCCATCGGCCGTGATTTTCGGACCCTTCGCTCTATTCGGGAGGCTGTCGGCTGCGAGCTTGAGCTGATCGCCAATCACTGCTGTCTCTTCCAATGTCCTCTCGATCTCCACCACCGGAACATGGTCTCCCATGGCTCGCAGGAGGGTCATCCATGCGGAGGTTTTGCACCGGACTACTGTAAGCTTGCCTGCCAGCGCCTGAAGCTGTTTCGGCCTGCTGAATTGATCAAGTCCCGCTGGATACGGCCTGAAGATGTATCCGATTACGAGGTCATGGGAATAGACTGTTTGAAGCTCATAGAGAGGTTTAGGGGAACAGAAAGCTTAGTTCAGATTATGAATGCCTATGAGCGAAAAAGCTATAAAGGAAATCTGGTGGAGCTCTTGTCACTCCCCCAGCAAGGAGCCTTTCTGGCACCCAATATGGAAGTCCTCCAACGAACCGACCTCATCGAGCCTGAGAAGATGGAGGAGGCAATGGAAGTCCTCAAGGAGCCTTTTCCCGGAAAAGTCTTTATCGATAACTCGAAGCTGAACAGCTTTCTCGACTATTTCAAAAAAACCGACTGCTTTCACACAGATTGCAACCGTTGCGGTTATTGTGAACAGATGGCTTCCAAGGCTGTCTCCATTGATGAAGATTGGAGAAAAGAGATGATTTCCAGATTTGAGAAGGCCATAGACATCTTAATCACAGGAGAAATCGCTGGCTTCGGACCGTCCCCCCTCAGACCATTTCCGGTTTGAGAAGCCAGTCCACTGCCCATCTTTCGGGCTGCTTCATTTCCAGGCATAGGATGGCGCTGTATCGAAACAGGACGGCCTTTGAACCCTCGTCCCTGCAAACAAGAAAGGAGGCAAGCTTCTCCAGGAACGGCAGGTGGCCAACAATCATCAGGTCTTCTGTTTCTTTGGATATCCGTTCGATCCACGGACGGACATCATCGTTCGGATTCAGCCCCTGGCCGAGCTGAGCAGACATACCTAAGGCGCTTGCTACGATCCCAGCAGTCTGTTCGGCCCTCTTCTTCCCACTGTGATAGATCTTTGAAAGACGAATGCCAAGCCTTTTTGCGACGTCGGAGATTTTCTTTGTCTCCTCTTCTCCCCTGGCAGTCAATGAGCGTTCGGGATCTTCCGCCTCGGACTTGGCCTCTCCGTGTTGCATGAGGAAAAGTTTCATAGACACCACCTCCCTTTGAGACACTATATCACGTGCCTTTACAAACGCCTCTAGAAATGTCATTCCTGCGAAAGCAGGAATCCAGAAGTGCTCACCTTGCGCGGTGATTTAAAACCCTCAGTCTGGATCAGGACCGCATTTCCTAGCGATAATAAATTTGTCTCTACGTACCAGACGAAAGGGAGTCAGTTGGCAGAAAAAAATTGTTAGAAATCTGTAGACCGAAAAGAAGCAAGTCAAAAATATTCTGTATCTGTTAGTTATTGTTAATGAGTACGGGAGCCGCCCGAATTCAGTTCAGTACGAGGAGGTTTTTCTGAGATTGTTTTTACACTTTGAGCAGAATTCGAAGCCTTTTTTATCGGTATCGATTAAACTGTTAGAGAAGAACATCACACATCCGGGATTTTCACAATGGCCCAATCCATAGGTGTGACCCAATTCATGGACCGCTTCTGTCAATGCCCTTTTATAAAAAAGGCTTGAGTCTTGAGGGAGGTTATAAAACTCCTGTCTCAGACGGGTAAGGGAAATCACTGCTGCGCTTTGGCTCGCTTCACCAAACACAAAATTTAACTCCGGGATATAGAGATCATGGTTAACAATCCCTAAAACTTTTTCAAAGGTGGTATATTCTTTTTCATTCATCAAGGCATTTAAGATCATTGTGGACAAATACTGATTTCTCTTCTTGTTGAAGGCGTAACGAGGTTCTGGCATTCCTTTACCGACCGATACCTCTTTGCCAAATACCTTATTTAAGTCTTCCTTTAGTATTTGGATAACTTCTGCATCTACCTCGCCAACAGCAACCAAGACAATACCCATTTTAAAATCCCTTTCTTTTGCAGGCAGATCGATGCCTAAGCTTAGAAGTGAGATAACCAATAAGATTAAAGCTCGAACAGTCATATATTTCGGTTAGGTCGCTCAATTCACAACCCTGCGCCAGTCCATCTCCTTTCTCATCATATCAAATGCTGCTCAAGATCTCCAACCGGATAATCGAACGACGGATAACCCTCCGCTTTAAGGAACGGAGGCAAAGAGGATTAGGAATTCGCATGAATCGTAAGTAATGAAGCCTTTATGACTTGAACCGAAGGGGAGGAGAAAAAATAGCCTATATCTATCCGTTGTTGTTTATGAATACGAGAACCGTCCCAATGAATTTCCCAGTAGTTCAAACAGAAATCAATAAGAAAATTGCGGCAATTTGGGAGGCAAATTTTTTCTTGACTAATCACTCTCATAAGAGTAAGTTTTTTAAGTACTATCTTCGTCAAGCAGAGCTAAGCCAAATAGCCTAACCCTTATTACAGGATAATATCTACAACCACCTGAAAGGAGTGGACGTTATGGCGGCAAATGTATTTGTCAGCTATGACCATGATGATCAAAAACAGGTCGGAGGGTTCAAGTTGCTCAAGAACAATCCCAAACATCCGTTGGACTTCCATGATCATTCCTTGAAGGAACCCGTAACAGGCGGAAGTGGAAAACCTATCAAATAACCACCAAGCGACCCTCGGTCAAAACCAGTGCGTGATGAAATCATGAAGAAATTTGAGAAGTGTTCAAAACTTGTCGTTCTTATAGGAGATGATACCTACAAAAGCGATTGGGTTGAATGGGAAATAAATACATTTATTAGAATGAAAGAACGTCTCTCCGGCGAAAAAACTTGGAAACGAATATCATGCCTAACGGGTGCAGGTGAGAAGCGCGCGCCCCGAAAGGGCGTCGTCTATTCGAACCGCTTTGATAGGCAGGCGCCAAGCGTCGTCTACTTATGAACATTATATCGCATTTTGATAATTAATGAATAAAATTATTTGGGCGTCATGAATGGTCAATCATCAAAAGTAAAAAGAAGTGTCCCTTTTTCTATCACTAGAGAATTTAAATTAACTATGTTGTATACTTGCAGTTTCTTTGGCTCCGAGAAGTAGTCGTATCGATTCTTGTCTTGGCTCAGGCATCAGGGGCGCTTCTCCGGTGATCTAACTCGGACATTCACAGGATCAACAATGGCCACGCAAGAGGTGAGTTCACTCAAATCCGCTGAGTTTACAAAATCAATGACAAATTTGTTGACTGATAAAGGACCGAACGAGGGAGGACGGAACAAAATGATTCCCGGATGAGAGCCGGGCGGATATTTACGAAGATCAGCAAATTCCAAATCAAGGGTCAGCAACATACGTTCTTCCCTGAGAGCGGCCGCCGTAAGCACATCGTGTCCAAGCCCGGTCAGGAGAGGTTTTAGATGTCGGGAGAGATTCTCATCCAGTTTCAGCTTCATGCAGGCGCCGCAGTCTTCCAAACACTTTCATGAGATAGCTCAGCCGTATATGCCAAAGCAGCTTGAATATCCTCTTTGGTGAGCTGCGGATAGTGATCGATGATGTCTGCCTCTGTCAAACCCTCTGCCAGCCCGTCCAGGATTATGGCGATCTCAATTCGGGTATCACGGATGCAGGGTCTTCCGCCACACACCTCCGGCTTTAAAGTAATCCTGGACCGAAGTGACTTTTTCTTCATAATGTTACCTCCTCATTCTTATTGCCATATCTTTGAGTTGGGTTTGGGAGATGTTTCTCTAGCCAGTTTACATCCCTAATATACACTTTTTTTAATGCTTTGAGAAGCCAGCGAAGCAAGAGATCGAGAAATAATGGTTAAAGCATTTCCTTCTTATGGGATTGTAGTCGTTGGATATTTTTGTAAGAACGTGACAATTTAGGTTTCTTTTTGAGGACAAAAGATAGAACAAGAGTCACGAACATGAAGAATATTTGGTGATTTACAAATCCTGTCTGAAGTAGTCTAACGGCAGGAGGGAAAGGCGTAATGGGGGAGCAAAGTTTCTGGCCTTTACCCAATCGGGCATTACCAAACTCCAAACCTTAGCGTACATTAGAAGCGCATCGAGTCATAATCATGGTGGTTCAATGAAGGCATCCCGGAGGAGTTTGCTTTGCCTCGAAAAGGCCTGGCGTGGGCTCTTGGTATCCTTCAGCAATGAAATTTCTTGCGTAATCAACCTTGTGACATTCAAAAGGTGAGTCTCCGGCCTCTTGACCTCCCTCTGGTAAAGCGGATGCTCTTGATTAATATAGATCACCATACCCTCGGTAAAACATTCTGGTTCATTCTCTCCAAAATCATCGATGCAGACTGAAACTCCCATCTCTCCGAATTTCATCCTCCGGACGACTGCATTAGGTGTCAAGCGCTTAATCTTTGGGGATTTCTTTCTTAGCTTTTTCTGTTGTTGAGAGGGCTGAACGCCCTCATTTCCTTTTCCACCCTCAGTGAGTTGAACCTCGATTTCTCCCTTTTGATTCGATTTTTTTGTGACGACGCCTGCTCCTCCCATGCCTTTCCCTTCTCCGGCTAAAGGAATGGCGCCGAAAGGAGAAAGATCGGGGTTAAGAGTTAAGGCTCGGTGCACCCTGTGGAGCGCTTCATTGAGTACTTTGCCTGCTTTCCTTTTTTCTCTACGTCCTGCAAGACGTTTAAGGATGCCCTCCACTTCCTGAATGACCTTCTCCATAATCTTTTCGAAGGCTTGGTATTCTGGACTATCCAGAATAAAACCTGTTCGGTCCGTGGTAACCGGCAGAAAATTAGCATGCACTTCACCCTGAACTCTGGAAGCAACCTTTCCCCAGTGTTCCAGACCAAAAAATTCCCTCTTGACAGTGACCTGCTTCACTTTCACTTCGATTCCTAACTCCTGTGGAGAAGGAGTGGAGGAGGGCAAAATGATAATTTCTCCGTGAACAGGTCCAAAGTCCGTACCCTCGAGAAAAGGGATCCGATGGCCCGTCAGGCTTCTCGGGGTAATTCTTAACCCGTTTAGCCTGACTACGAAATTTTGTGCTTTTAAGGGAGTTCCTTCAACTATCTTCCGGACAACTTCTTCTGGATCAAATCCTCTTTTCAGGCGGAGAAGCGTGACTGTGGTTCCATCTCCTCTTTCCCGGTCGGGAGGCAGCATTTGGAGCGGGAGATTCCATCGGTCTCCTTCCTTTTCCCATTCCGTCTTGTCGAAGGTGACCTTGGCTGCGAAATCCCGTTTCTGAGTGCGGACCTCAAAACACTCGCAAGCGGAAAGGCTTGCAAATTTTCCGATTCCGAACTGGCCGACGAGATCCCGATGGAAAACCGGTGACCTGCTTTTTAGGACCTTTTCCGGGGAACCGATATTGAAATACTGCCTAAGTCCCTCCCGATCCATTCCAGTACCGTTATCTTTCACCTCGATGGATTCATCCGTCATTTTAATATCGACCTCTTTCGCGTCGGCATCATAAGCATTATTGACCAATTCACGGATGAGTTCGATACTCTCGGAATAGAGTCTCTCTCCGATGGTGATCAAATGGCTTTTATCGACTGTAACAGGAAGGTATTCCACTTGCTAAGCCCTTTTCGCCTTATTTCTTACACGAATTCAGGTGCTCTCTTGAATTCCTTACGGGGCCTTTTTCAAAACCCCCAAAATGCCGTTGGTACCCGCAGGAAATCAGTTTAAGCCGGGAGTGCTCCGTTTTTCCGATTTATAAGAAAACTTTAAACTCTTTTCAACTTCTGTCAAGAAATTTTTGGGACTCTTCCGGTGAATTGTACCTCACGAGTGAAAGCCAAACGAAGAATCGATCGGCGGGAAATATTTGCTCTGGGTTTCCTTCTTATGATACTACAATCGTTGGACATTTCTGTAGAAGGGTGACAATTTACGTTTCTTTTTCAGAACAGCATCTGAGAGGAGAACGGAGAACCCCAAATTTAAATATTTACAAACCTCATTTGAAGTAGTCTAATGAGAAGAGTATTGCATCGTTTAGAAAATCTCCCCCGACCCCTCCTTTACAAAGAGGGGAAAAATTTTCTCCTCTCACACAAAAAAGAGAGAGGGATATGCAAGGAGGAAATATGAAACTGAGACTTTTCGGGTTATTCGTGCTCATCAACATTCTTATTATCCCGTTTGTTTATGCGGAAGAGGGGCCGCAGGTTGAGTTCTTTTCGCCCCAGGGGACAATCAAAACCGTACGTCAGGTAACTGCTCGATTTTCAGAACAGATGATGCCGTTTGGCGATCCGAGAGGTGTGATCGAGCCTTTTGATATCGTCTGCCCTGAAAAGGGAACCAGTCGCTGGGCAGACGGGAAAAATTGGGCCTTCGATTTTGAAAGAGACCTCCCTGCGGGGATACGCTGCGAATTCAAACTGAAGCCCGGTTTGAAGGCCCTTTCGGGGAAAGAGATCGTGGGACAAAAGGTTTTTTCCTTTCCCACAGGCGGCCCTGCTATTAAAGAGTCTTTCCCTTATGAGGGATCAAACTACCTCGATGAGGAGCAGATATTCGTCCTGACCTTGGACGCGGAGCCTGACGAGGCGTCCGTTTTTCACAATGTCTCTTTCTCCATTGAAGGCATCCAGGACCGTGTAGGGATCAAGCTTATTACGGGAAAGGAAAGGCAGGAGATCTTGAAGTCCCTCTTTAGAAATAGGAAGCCTCCATTCCCCCCCATGGTTTTAATCCAGTGTAAACAGCGGTTTCCTTCGGATGCCAAGGTCAGCCTAATCTGGGGAAAAGGAGTGATGACAAAGACTGAAGTGGCAACAGACCAGGATCAGGTCCTTCACTTCCAGGTCAGGAAACCCTTTACCGCAGAATTCCGTTGTGAAAGAGAACATAAAGGAGCTGGCTGTATTCCCATCTTACCCATGAGCCTGTACTTCTCTGCCCCCATTTCCAAGAACCAGGCCAATAGAATCGTCTTGAAAGGGCCCGACGGAAAGATATGGAAACCGCAAGTAGGAGAGGAGGAAGAAATTTACAATCTCTCGTTCAATGGTCCCTTTCCGGAGGATACCAATTTCAGCATTGAAATTCCATCGGGGCTGAAAGATGTTTCAGACAGGCGGCTCATCAACGCAGATAAATTTCCTCTCTCCGTTCGAACCGAGAAATATCCTCCCCTGGCCAAGTTTTCCGCAAGATTCGGGATAGTAGAACTGAAGCCTGAGCCTGTGCTTCCCGTCACGTTAAGGAACCTTGAGCCCGAGGTGAAAGGAAAGATGTTGAATGCGGGCGAAGGGGAAGGGGTCGTTGGAAAGGTGATTGGGAAAGTCTTGAATGTCCAGGCTGAGAAAGGGGAGAGCTTTCAGTCCTGGCTGAGGAAGGTGGCCTCGGCCTCGCGGGACAAGTCCGTTTTCAGCGACGGAGCCGGAGTGAAAGAGTTCAACGTTCCCAAGCCAATGGGCGGCCGTGCCTTCGAGGTCATTGGGATTCCGTTTAAAAAGCCCGGGCTCTATATCGTCGAACTTGAGAGCGCGATCCTGGGAAATTCTCTTCTCGGTTCATCCAGGCCCATGTACGTCCCAACCGCGGCTTTGGTGACAAATCTCTCTGTCCATTTTAAGTGGGGCCGAGAATCCTCTCTCGCATGGGTCACTTCTCTTGATACAGGAGACCCGGTTAAAGAAGCCATTGTGACCATCAAGGACTGCCAGGAAAAGATCTTATGGCAGGGCAAAACCGATGCCAGCGGTATTGCGCGAATTGATAGGACACTGCCTTCCCAGGGAGAGCTTCCCCGGTGCAACTATGAAATAAAAAATTATTATGATTATCCCCAGATGGGAGCCCTCCAATCCCTCGAGAGCGGTCTCTTCATCACGGCGCAGACCCCCGACGACATGGCCTTTGTTCACTCCAGCTGGGATAATGGGATTGAACCGTGGAGGTTTAATCTCCCCAGCGAATCCTACTACGGTCCTTTCATCGCCCACACCATTTTTGACCGTACATTGCTTCGGGCTGGCGAGACGGTCCATATGAAGCATGTCTTTCGCCAGCATACGATGAAGGGATTTTCTACGGTTCCAAGACCCCTGATGCCCGATTTGATTTCAATCGAACATGAAGGCAGCGGACAGAAGTACCAATTTCCGTTGAAGTGGGATGCCAACGGAATTTCCGAGACGACCTGGGAGATTCCAAAGGAGGCAAAACTTGGGTTTTACGAAATAAGGCTATCAAGAAAGTCCGAGACAGAACAGAGGCAGACATTCCGTGAGAGAGAATCCCACGAGTGGACTTCGGGAAGATTTAGAG
>DATHCH010000015.1:0-5164 GCA_035319625.1 Thermodesulfobacteriota bacterium | reverse complement strand
GAAGCGAATAAAGGATGGATTGCCTTACAAAATGGCTGTGCTGGCCACTGCCCATAAACTAATTAGGGTGATGTTTGCAATGTTGAAGAACAAAACATTATTCGATCCAAGGATGAATTGATGATAGTTGACTGAAAGCTCTGATTGAACAAATTCGTTAAATTGTGTATATTTCAAATAGCAATTGAGAGCGAGAGGAGGGGGATGATTCTCAAAATCATGACAAGCCAATTGTCAACAAAAACTAAAAGAGGAGGTCTTTATGAGCGAATACTATGAGAAACAAGATCTTGCGGATTTCGCAAATATTGGTGAATACGCACCGGATCTGGGAAAGAAATATTTCGATTATTACGGGGAAGCCATGAAGGCGGGTAAGCTCACCGAAAGAGAAAAAGCGTTGGTTGCACTGGCAGTGGCCACAACGCAGAAGTGTCCGTATTGTATTGATGCCTACACGAATCAGTGCTTATCCTTAGGTGTTTCTCAGCAGGAAATGATGGAAGCCGTTCATGTAGGGGCTGCTATGGTGGCGGGGGTCGTTTTGGCTCATTCCACCCAGATGCGGAAGATTATCAAGAAAAAGGAGATGTAAAATGGGCATCCTTTCTGTTAACCCGTCATTCGAACAAAAAATCTCCAGTTCCTTGAAGGCAGAGGGTATTGAGATCCTCCAGATCAATATCGGATACCGCTGTAACCTGGAATGCAAACATTGCCATGTTGAAGCAAGCCCCTTGCGTTCTGAGATGATGTCCAATGCGGTCATGGAGCAGTGTTTGAAGGTTTTGAAAGCCCATCCTATTCCAACCATAGATATTACCGGAGGATCTCCCGAGATGCATCCGGGTTTCCCACGGTTCCTTCAGCAATGTGGTGCTTTAAAGCGCCGTTTGCTTGTAAGAACGAATGGCGTGATTCTCTTAGAAAAAGGATATGAATCCTTTGTTGATCTTTATGCCAGAAGTCGAGCAGAGGTCGTTGTGTCCTTGCCGCATATGGACTCTGAAATGACGAACCGCCAGAGAGGAGAGGGAGTATTTCCTAAATTGATTCAGGCCGTCCAGAAACTCAATACCCGAGGCTATGGACAAGCCGACAGCGGTCTCGTTTTAGATCTGGTTCACAATCCCATTGGGGCGTATCTGCCAGGTTCGCAGGCAAGCTTGGAAAACCATTATCGGCAAGTCCTAAAGGAGAGGTATGGGATAGGCTTTAATCGTCTCTTTTGCCTCACGAATATGCCGATGGGCCGGTTCTTGGATTACTTACGGAGGACGGACAATTATGAGGATTACTGGGCAGCCCTGGTCAACGCTTTTAACCCGGCTGCGCTAAGAAGTGTGATGTGCAAAACAACGCTCTCTGTAGCCTGGGATGGGAGGCTGTATGACTGCGATTTTAACCAAATGCTTGGGCTACCGACCGATCATGGCGCCCCGGATCATATCGTGGTTTTTGACATAGACAAACTGTCCAACCGGAGGATTGTCGTCGGCGATCATTGCTACGGTTGCACGGCAGGTGCGGGGAGTTCATGCCAGGGCGAAGTTGCCAGCAATAGCGAGAAATGATTCCCAGATGCTGTTTCGTTGACTCTACTCCGAAGACGCTGATGATGTACTCCTCCGTCCATTTTTGCATATTTCGATCCGTAATCCTCAACTCCGAGATCATCTTTCCGCTGTAGAGTAGTAGGTGCAATCGCCACCGGAAATAGGGTTCCGTAGAGCTAACTTCTAAACTCGACCTGAATACTCTCCTCTTTGATTCCTCTTTTGAGTCAGGTAGCTACAATCGTGCTCTCTTGTCCTCCATCTCTCCACGAGGGGTGAATAGTAACCTGATCTTCCCGACGAGGAATACCGCCATTTTCGAGACCGATTCTGTCGATTACTGTCTGAAGTCAGTATAAGCGTCCGAATGAAACTTCTTCTGTATTAAGTAGGTGGGGAGATGATCTCACCGATTATCAATAGAAGTCATCTGGTTTTTAGCGAGCTGACCATGAACTCATGACCTACCGGAATATCTTTCGGCGGAACATTGGGGTCGCTTTTCCGAAGATTATTTCCTGTACTCATCGGACCCATATAGACCTTGTCCGTACAATATTTCAGACCGAAATCCTCAACATTGAATTTTCATTGACAAGGAGCAATTGAATGGATAGGATTCTAACAAATTACAAATTGCCGCATAATAATTGTTAGCCAGCACAAAACTGTTTTTGAGGAGGAGAGTATTATGAAATGGTATCACTATGTTGCTTGCTTTTTTGCGGGTATGTTTTTAGCCAATACTATTCCACATTTTGTTCATGGTATTTCCGGTGATAGTTTCCCTAGTCTGTTTGCACATCCACCGGGCAAAGGTTTGTCATCACCAACGGTTAACGTTGTGTGGGGATTAGCGAATCTAGTTATAGGATATATTCTATTGCGAGCAGGAAAAGTTTCTCAGGCGAATAAGTGGAGTCTGCTTGTATTGTCCGCGGGCATTGTTTGGATCAGTATAACATTAGGCATTGCATTTGTTGATAAAGTTCATTAATGGTTGTCTGTTTTAAGTCTAAATGGAATAGTGTACTGGCCAACCAGTCGCTCGAGCTGACGACGGAGCATTTTGCTTGAACCATGATGAATCTTTTGGGTGTGATCTTTGAAGCCTACACTTTCACTCAGTAATCTTCAGTTGCTTAGGTATCGGGTAGATGAGGACTTGTAGGTGTACTCTTCAGCCTCCCATTCTAAAAGCGATTGACAGACATTGCAGAAAAGTGTAGATTTTTTTCTGAAATAAAGAAAGAAACACATTCCCCATGATTACCCTTACGATCACGGAGACAGATTATTTCCTGCCGGAAGACGGCAAAGTGGCAGAGCGGAAATTTCTCGAATTGCTCAAAAGCTTAAGTGAGGTTTGGATTTGCGCTTTTGGCTTCACCCTTCAGCCCATGTTTGATGAGCTAAAAAAAGCCGACGCAGCAGGGGCGAGGCTGCACATTTTGCTTGATCACAGCCAGGCGATGGGAAAAGCTGAATTACCCAAATTGAAAGATCTTGTCTCGAACCTCAAACATAGCGACGTGACCATCACGACGGCCGGGGTCAACAGCGATAAAAAGGATCAAATCTGGCACTGGAAAGGCATGCTGGTGAAGCCCACAGATGGGAAAGAGTATAACTGTTGGGAGGGTAGCACCAACTTCTCTCAGAGTGCCTGGTTTCAAGGAAACTCAGCCCGGGTGTTTCGTTCGAGCCTTTGGGCCCAGACCTTTATTAAGCAATTTGAGGCTCATCGCGCCTGGGCCCTGGCCAATGAGCCCGAATATCAGATAACCAAGACGAAAACGTAGCTTGACTCCATCCAGAGTGTGCCCTCGGGCGGCTTGTTTTATGGGGCAGATAGGATTCAAAGTCCCTATCTCTTAGACCTTTAAAAGAAAAAGGAGGAAAAGACTATGGCATCAACCAAAAAAGGCATACCTGTTCAGGGTAGTGAGCGCACCGCTCTTAAAGGAGCACGCAGGGTAAGTGCAGCCGATCCTAAGGAGCGTATATTGGTAACGATACTGGTTCGGCGCCGCCCGTCTGCCAAGGACCTCTCATCGGTGGTGGAGGAGATTAGCGCTCTACGGCCGCAGGAGCGCAAGCACTTTACCCATGAAGAGTTTGCCGCCGCCCATGGGGCTGACCCCGCTGAACTGGAAAAAGTGGAGGTGTTTGCCCATGAGCATGGCCTCGACGTGGTAGAAATCAGCCCCGCGCAGCGTCGCCTGGTGCTATCGGGGACAGTGGCTGCCTTTAGCAAAGCTTTTGGAGTTTCTCTGGCACGTTATAAGCATCCGAAGGGGACTTACCGTGGGCGCACTGGGCCCGTGCGCGTGCCGGAAGATCTATCGCCGATCATAGAAGGGGTCTTCGGTCTCGACAATCGGCCGCAAGCGCAGCCTCACATTCGCCTCTACGGTGGAAAGAAGGGAGCAGTGCGACCTCGTGCGGGAGGGATCTCCTACACGCCCCCTCAAATAGAAGAACTCTATGACTTTCCCCCGGTGATCAACGGGCAAGGTCAGTGTATTGCGATTATCGAGTTGGGTGGCGGTTACCGCAGCTCGAATCTCACGACCTACTTCCAAAACCTCGGAATTCCCATGCCAGTGGTCACTGCCATGTCGGTTGACGGGGGACACAACCAGCCGACGGGAGACCCCAATGGTCCGGACGGCGAAGTGATGCTCGACATTGAGGTAGCGGGCGCTGTCGCCCCTGGGGCAAAGATCGTTGTCTACTTCGCTCCCAACACAGACGCCGGTTTCCTGGATGCCGTTAACACCGCTATCCACGATACCCTAAATAAACCATCTGCGGTCTCGATCAGCTGGGGCTCTGCGGAATCGCACTGGACAAATCAAGCCATGCAGGCGATGGACCAAGCCTTCCAAGATGCCGCTTCCCTCGGCGTAACAATCTGCTGCGCCGCCGGCGACAATGGTTCAACCGATGGGGTGAACGATGGTCTTCTTCATGTCGACTTTCCGGCTTCGAGTCCGTATGCTCTTGCCTGCGGAGGGACCCGTCTGGAAGGATCCGGCAGTACGATTACGAATGAGATTGTTTGGAACGAAGGGGTTAGTGGCGGCGCGACTGGAGGGGGGATCAGTGATGTTTTTGATCTGCCTAAGTGGCAAGCTAATGTCAACATCCCGCCATCGGCAAACCCGGGTGGACGCATTGGGCGGGGCGTGCCCGACGTGGCCGGTGATGCCGACCCGTTCACTGGCTACCAGGTCTTAGTCGATGGGAAGCAGTTGACCATCGGTGGAACGAGCGCGGTGGCCCCTCTCTGGGCTGGCATGATCGCCCTCTTCAACCAGAAACTGGGCCATTCCGTGGGTTATCTGAACTCTGGGATTTACGGCTTGCCCTCTTCTTCTGGTGCATTTCATGACATCATCACGGGTAATAACGACATCACGGGTAAAAACGGCCCCTATCCAGCCCATCCGGGCTGGGATGCCTGCACCGGATGGGGAAGCCCTGACGGGGTAAAGCTTCTGAGTGCACTGAGTGGACCGTAACAAATCTTTGGCATCAAATGCAGCTTCGTAAGCTTATTTCCTTCTCCACTCTTTCCATTGGTATTGATCAACTCCGATGAG
>DATHCH010000014.1:0-6010 GCA_035319625.1 Thermodesulfobacteriota bacterium | reverse complement strand
GTAATGGGATGGAGGATCATCCCGCTTTCAGATTTTTTCACTTTATCCACTTCCGTGGCTTGATCGGAGACAGACATATTCCGATGGATAATTCCAATCCCTCCCTCTTGGGCCATGGAGATGGCTGTCCTCGATTCGGTGACCGTATCCATGGCAGCGCTCACGAGCGGAATATTCAGCTGGATCGACCGGGTCAATTGGGTAGAGACATCCACTTCCTTGGGCAGGACTTCGGAAAAAGTTGGAACGAGCAGCACATCGTCAAAGGTCAATCGTTCTTCAATCTCTATAGGATGGTTTCCCATCGTCTCCCCTCTCCTCCATCATCCAGTTTTGATTTGATATATCAAACGAATCCCTATTTGTCAACCTGACATTGTCCATTTCATCCACCGTATAACTTTCTCGGCTGTGAGTCATGCCGACTTCCCATAATTTCCTGTCGACTGCGAGGAAAAATTTCTCAAGACTTTCGGGCCGAAGGGCTGAGATGCAGATGCCGTCATGCCTCTGGCAAATAGCTTCCGCTTTCTGACGACTCAACTTATCTTCTTTATTAAAAACCTTTAATCTCGGGATATGATCCAGTTTTAACTCCATGAGAATTTTTTCCACAGAGTCAATATGCTCCGGAAAACGAGGATGGCTAATGTCAATCAAATGGATCAATAAATCAGATTCTCTTAACTCATCGAATGTCGGGCGGAAGGCACCCATCAGGTCCTTCGGCAAGTCTTTGATGAATCCAACAGTGTCGGTGATCACGACTTTATGGATTTTGGGAAATCTTAATTTCCTCGTAGCCGTGTCGAGGGTGGAAAAGAGCTTGTCTTCAACTTGAAATTGGCTCCTCGTGAGGAGGTTGAAAAGAGTGGACTTTCCTGCATTGGTGTACCCGACGATGGAAAGAATAGGGATTCCTGTTTTCGATCTCTGGGATCTTCTCTGCTCCCTTCTTCTCCTCAATTTTCCTATCTCCTTCTCTAAGAGATGGATTCGATCCGCGACGCGACGACGATCGATCTCTAATTTCGTTTCTCCAGGGCCTCTTCTCCCGATTCCACCCGTCAGTCGCGACAGGGCCAATGTCTTCCTGGCCAATCGAGGAAGCAAATATTTTAATTGAGCGAGTTCAACCTGAATCTTTCCATCCAGGGTATGCGCTCGCTGCGCAAAAATATCTAAAATGAGTTGGGTACGATCAAGGACTCTCAGTTCGGTCAAATCGGAAATGCTCGCCATCTGGCCAGGCGTAAGATTTTGATCAAAGATAATCAGATCAACCCCTAATTGCATGCATTTGACCAACAGCTCTTTCAACTTCCCCTCCCCCATGAGGGTCTTGGGCGAAATACTTTGGGGCCTTTGGATAATCGAATCCACGACAAATACTCCGCTCGACTCCGCCAGTTCTTTCAATTCCTCCATGGAATTGACCAGGCTTTCGCGGCTCTCCCTGTTTACGCTGATGAGGATGGCTTTTTCTGTGGCCCCCTTTAGGGGAATCGATTTTTGTCCCCTTTGAAACTCATCCTCGATAGATTGGATCCACTTCAAGAAGTTCACATCGAGCTGACCCACTGAAGTCGGGGGATCAATTTCCCAGACCTTCTTACCGGGATTATCGGGAAGAAGGTGTGCGGAATGGATCAACCCTGATGCGGGACCCTTCACTTCAACATTGAGGGCCATGATCATATCCAATCTCAGGAAAGCGAGGTCCGTCAAATCCTCCCCTGTCAAGGGCTCTCCTTGCAGGTGAGTATGGATGAGACGAAGACCCCTCAGCCTCAGTATACCGGATCGATAGCGGGAAAGGTCGGGAATGGTAATCCCCTTTTGGTCTCCGACGATGACAAATTCGACGGATCCCCGCCGGCCTACCAAGATACCGATTTGCCGTCGAATCTCATTTGAAAGTTCGCTAAGGAGGCGGGCAATTTCTGGCGTAATAACCTTTTGAGGAGGGATTTTCCTTCGATAGATATGCTCGATTCTTCTTATTTGGTTTGGCTTCAATCCGAAGATATTGCCGTATACTCTGCTAATTTATTCCTCCTTTTTCGTTAATTCTAAAATGTCGAGTGAATGAAATCAAGTAATTCTATTCATTGAGAAATTCAACTCTGCCCGATCTTCCTATTTCTCCCCACTTTCGAACCTTTACCTCCAAGAAGTGACCAATGACCCACAGATTTGTGAGAAGATGCGCGGTCATTTTTGTAGTGGTAAAAAAAGAGTTTCCTTTTGCCACAGCCATGAAAGGAACAAGCTGGTCTGCTAAGTGAGGATCGATACCACCATCCGATTCTATGAAATCTTTCATGGAGTCTACGGCTTCATCGGCCACTTTCTCTGCAAGCTTTCCCCTTGCACCTAAAGACGAAAAGGCAGCGAGTGTCTTTTCGTATTCAGCTAACAAAAACAGAAAAGAACCTGGTCCATTTGAAGGGATATCATACAAGGTGGCAATCTCTGCTTCAATCTTCAGCTCCCTATGAATCTTTCTTAAAGCTTGCTCCCTCTGCCTCTCTGCCACATTTTTAGGAAGGTTAGAGCTAGCAGAAATGCCGCGAACCTTTTTCAATAAACCACGCTCAGCCAAAGAGATCGGTTTCAATTCATGAACAGGATCGATTTTCAGTTGAACCTTGCCTCCTCCTTTTGGATAGAATCCCCATTTTTCAATGGCGGCTTGGGCCGAAACTCCCACCCATCGGAGCGTGGGCAAGAGAACTTCAGAGAGATAATGAAACGATGGACTCCATGGGACATGGGTACCACCGATCAGAGTCACCCTTGAAATTCCACCGGACAAGCAGAGAGGTAAGAAAATCGCCTGAAGGAGAAGGGTGACAGATCCTGCGGTCTTCACTTCGAATTGATAATCTCCTGGAAGAATTTGTTGGGGGGTGAAAGTAATTCTTTGCGACCCAAACTTAACTCCCTCTATTTGTGCCTTTGTAATTCGGGCCAAAGCCTCAACGGCCTCCAGATGTTGAGCTTGAAGACCAGGGTTATTTCGATTTGATCGAATGTGATAAATGGTCAAGGGTTTCCTTCGAATCGCTGAAAGGGCAAGAGCGGTCCTTAGGATTTGCCCTCCCCCTTCCCCGTAAGACCCATCGATTTCAATAGGTTTTTGCTCTACAAGAACCATTTTTTATAAGCTATTAAAAAGGTGGCTTAATGTCAATCCCTGACTAAGCAGGGAAAGACTATAAAGGAAGTTACAATTTGTTCAATTCGTGGTATTCTAAATGAAATCTTTCCAAAAGGAATAAATTGGCTGAATTGATCATCATAGGTTCGGGAACTGGGATTCCCTCTCTAAGGAGAGGTTCTCCAGGTTTGGTGGTTCTTTCGGATAGCACTAAGTTATTGATCGATAGTGGGTCTGGAACACTTGGGAAAATGCTGGAGGCGGGAATCACTTATCAAGATCCTGACCTTCTGCTCTACACCCACATCCACCCGGACCACGTTTCCGATCTTGTTCCCATTCTCTTCGCATGTAAGTATGCAGACCTTCCGCGCGAAAAAGAATTATTGTGCATTGGAGGGCAAGGTTTCAAATCTTATTTTGAAAAATTGAGGAGCGTTTATGGTCCCTGGATCGCCGCTCAATCCTATCAACTAACCGTCAAAGAGATTTCTGAAGAAGCCCTGGCCTACCGGGACTTGAAGATCTTATCGAGACCCATGGCTCATATCTCCGAAAGTGTCGGGTATCGTATTGAGTTTAAAGATGGAAAATCGTTGGTTGTCTCAGGTGACACGGATTATTGTAAAAACATAATTGATCTGGCCTTCGGAGTGGATCTCCTTGTCCTGGAGTGCTCATTCCCCGACGGGAAAAAAGTGGAAGGCCATCTCACCCCTTCGCTGGCTGGAAAAATTGCAGTGGAATCACACTGTAAAAAACTCCTCCTCACCCATCTCTATCCAGTTTGCGACCAATCTGATATCATCAGTCAGTGTAAGCAGGTCTATCCAGGCCAAATCATTCTGGCAGAGGATCTGATCAGGATTCAGATTTAGACTTTTTGGAATGATTTGACATTCCCTCTTTTTTGTGGGATATTGGTGGCTTAGGAGAAAAATCTTGAAAAGAAACAAGGTCTTATTACTTCCTTTAATCTTTTTCCTATTCGCCTTTGTGCCTGCGATCCAAAGCCAGGAAAAGGCATCCGTCTTTACCATCGAAGTAGATGCAATCATCAACCCAGCTACCGCCAAATTCATCCTTGATTCAATTGACGAAGCCACCCAACAGGGTGCCCAATGTCTAATCGTCAAATTGGATACTCCCGGCGGGCTATTGGAATCGACGAGAATGATCGTCAAAAAGGAACTCGCCTCCACTATGCCGATCATTGTTTATGTTGCTCCAAGTGGAGCACGGGCGGCCTCTGCCGGGGTATTTGTCACCATGGCTGCGCACATCGCTGTCATGGCCCCTGGGACTCATATCGGAGCAGCCCATCCCGTCACAATGGGAGGAGAAGGAAAAGAAAGTAAAACGATGACGGAAAAGATCGTCAACGACACGGTTGCCTTCATCAAGAATATTGCTAAGACTCGAGGGAGAAATGTGGATTGGGCTGAAAAGGCAGTGACGAAAAGCGTTTCCATTACTGAGGAGGAAGCAGTCAAACTCAATGTTGTTGATCTCATTGCCCCGGATATTCCCACCCTCCTCGACAAGGTTGATGGAAGAGTTATAAAGTTCGACGGAGTTGCCCGAACCCTTCACACGAAGGGAGTTCAACCTCAAGCCATTCAGATGAGCTGGCGGGACCGACTTCTGGATATTATCTCTAATCCTACGATCGCTTATATCCTTCTCATGCTGGGAATTTATGGCATCTTCTTTGAACTTTCGAGTCCCGGGGCCATTCTGCCAGGGGTGGTGGGTGGAATCTTCCTTATTCTTGCATTCTATGCATTACAGATGCTCCCCATCAATTACGCTGGTTTGGCATTGATCCTTTTTGCCATCATTCTCTTTATCGCAGAAATCAAAGTGGTGAGTCATGGATTGTTAGCCGTCGGTGGCGTCATCTCCCTTTTCTTAGGCTCTATGATGTTGTTTCAGAGTCCCGAGGAGTATATGAGAGTCTCTTTCAGTGTAATCATCCCCGCAGTTGTTGTAAGCGCAGCATTCTTCATTTTTGCTGTAACCAGGGCTATCAATGCACGCTTGAAAAAGCCAACCACGGGAATGGAAGGCCTTATAGGAGAAGTAGGGATCGCTTCCACCCCAATTGTCCCGGAAGGAAAAGTTTCCATACATGGGGAGTTCTGGAATGCCATTAGTGACAAGAACATCGAAAAGGGAGAGAAGGTTCAAGTCATAGGGGTAAAGAATCTGAGACTGCAGGTGAAAAAAACAGCATAAGGAGGGAATGATATGGGCGCGTCAATATCACCAGGGATCATATTTCTTATTATCTTTTTACTCATTCTGGCTGCCTCGGCGATCAAGATTCTTAGGGAATACGAGCGGGGGGTTATCTTCCGACTGGGAAGACTGATCGGCGCTAAGGGGCCAGGGATCATCTTCATTATTCCGGGAGTCGATAAGCTGTTGAGGATCAGCCTGAGATTGGTCACATTGGACATCCCCCCCCAGGATGTGATCACTCATGACAATATTTCCATTAAGGTGAATGCCGTCGTCTACTTTCGCGTCCTGGACCCCAATAAGGCGGTCGTCGAGGTGGAGAATTATCTCTACGCCACCTCCCAATTGGCCCAAACCACACTTCGGAGCGTCGTGGGGCAGGCGGATTTGGATGAGTTGCTCTCCCAGCGAGACAAAATCAACCTGAAGCTCCAAGATATCTTAGATAAACACACAGAGCCGTGGGGAATCAAAGTCTCTCTGGTGGAAACCAAGCAGGTAGATCTGCCGGAGAATATGCAGAGGGCAATTGCCCGCCAGGCAGAGGCCGAAAGGGAGAAGAGGGCCAAAATCATCCATGCCGAGGGTGAATTCCAGGCTGCA
>DATHCH010000013.1:0-4633 GCA_035319625.1 Thermodesulfobacteriota bacterium | reverse complement strand
GCAATATCGAGATATTTCGGCTTGGGACCACGTTTCTTCTTCGCTTTCTTAGCCATCCCCTCCTCCTTTCAAAGGAGAGGATAGCATAAGCAGGGTAAATCATCAATACATTATAGGGTCACTACCGAATCTTGCAGAAATCCTTAAAGCATACCGTGAAAGAATTGTAGATGAGTGGATTTATCGACTCCACACAGAGGTCAGTGAACGCTATTCTGGTCGACAGGTAGACGAACTCTTTCGCACCGTCTCAAAAGCAAATCAAGCAAATTATGCAGTACTCATCCACAATGATTTTTCTAAGATAAACGACCATATTCGATGGATCACCAATTTACGCCTTAAGGGAGGCTTTTCTCTCTCGGAAGTGCAGAATGCTTATGAACTCTATAGAACAGTTCTCCTCCCTATCCTTCCAAACGAATTAAATGAGAAAAACCTTCACGACACCTTAAGACGGATGAATTACTGCCTCTTCTATACCATTACAAAATTCAGCAATTATTTTCAGTCGTTACATGAGAAACATATAAGAAATTATGCCCAAAATCTTGAAGGCGAGGTAAGGAAAAGAACAAAAGAACTTGTTGAATCAGAGTCCAAATACCGCATTCTCGTTGAAGAGATAAACGATGGTTATTTTGTTACCCAGAAGGGGGTCATCGTTTTTGCCAATCAGGCTTTCTGTAACATGCACGGATATACGCTCCAGGAAATCATTGGAAAACCCTATTCAGAGCTGGTCGCAGAGAAATCCTTAAAGATAATACAGAGGATATACGAAAAAGGAACGATCGGGGAAGTTACGGATGACGTTTATACCTACTTTAGACGCCACAAAAATGGCAGTGCACTCCCAACGGAGAATAAAATAAAGTCGATACTCTACCAGGGTGAGTATGCGGTGGCCGGTACCTGCAGGGACATCACGGAAAGGATGCAAACAGAGAAGCGGATTCGGGAATCTGAGCGTCTTGCCCATATAGGAAAACTCACCACATCCCTGGCCCATGAGATACGTAACCCCCTGTCATCAGTGAAGATGAACAGTCAGATCATCTTGAAGAATATGGATTTTGGCGGCAACGACAAGAGGCGCATGGAGATCATCATCCATGAGATATGCCGGCTGGAGCGAATTCTCGATGAGATGCTTGACTTTGCAAGGCCGGTTAAGCTGAATCTTGAGCCTGCCTCGATCAATCGCGCGATGGACGCCTGTCTCGAAATTATGGATGCCAGGATCAAAGAAAAGGGGATTACCATAAAAAAGCTCTATAGCAGGGGGTTGCCCCGCATCTTTGTTGATCATGAAAAGATAGAACAGGCGATCATCAATGTTTTACTGAATGCGGTTGAGGTACTCCCTGAAGGCGGAAACATAGAGATCATCACGAAGAAGTTGAGAGCTAACGGTGGTGGTATTCAGGTCGACATCAGCGACGATGGACCCGGAATCAGCACGGAGGATCTTCCATATGTTTTCGACCCGTTCTTCAGCAACAAAAAAAAGGGCACAGGTCTCGGTCTTTCCAATGTGAATAGAATAATAGAGGCTCACGGAGGCACAGGGAGCGTGTCGCTCCGAAAGCCCCATGGAACACGGGTCAGTCTCACAATTCCTTTGAGGGAGATGACATGAAAGCCAAAAGAATTCTCATCATTGATGATGAACGCCCCCTTCTTGAGACCCTTGAAATGTTTCTCACGGAGAAAGGCTATGCAGTGATGTGTGTGATGTCCGCATCAGAGGGTTTGAATCAATGCAACCTTTTTGATCCCCATGTGATCATCCTTGATATTCGTCTCCCTGACACGAATGGTCTTGATGTGCTCCAAGAACTGATTCGTAACGGCAGAAAGAATATCATCATCATTACGGCATTTCATGACATGGATATTACCATTAAGGCAGTGAAACTGGGTGCGGTTGACTATATTCCCAAACCCATAGATGTGGAAGAACTCGAAAGGGCTATCGGTAAAGCTCTAAAATCTTCAAGCCCGGCCCAAATGGCTGGAGCGATATCGATAGATCTATCTTTGCCGTTTATAGAAGGAGAAATCATTGGTAAAAGCAGAGGAATGAAAGAGATCTTCAAAGCCATAGGCGTTCTGTCGGAGAACAGGGTCACGGTTCTCATCGAGGGTGAGACGGGTACCGGCAAGGAGCTCATCGCAAGGGCTATCCACTGTAATAGCCCTTACAGGGAACATCCTTTCCAAGCGATCAACTGCTCCACCATCGTGGGAACGCTTTTGGAGAGCGAACTTTTTGGTCACGAGAAAGGCGCCTTCACAGATGCATCCAGTTCAAAGAAAGGGAAGTTTGAATTGGCTGGCCAAGGAACCATTTTTCTTGACGAGATAGGGGAAATCCCATTTGAACTTCAGTCGAAACTCTTGAGGTTTTTACAGGGAAAAGAATTCGAGCGTCTCGGAGGAGAAAAGAAGATCAAATCGAATGCAAGGATCATCACGGCAACGAACAAAGATCTCTGGGAGTTGGTTCAAGCAGGATCGTTCAGAGAAGACCTGTACTACAGGCTTAATGTAGCCACTATAAAGGTCCCTCCGCTCAGGGAGCGGAAATCTGATATACCGCTCTTGATTGAACACATTCTTAGAAAAATCAACTACGAACTAGGTAGAAGCATAAGAAAAGTTGAAGAGGAAGCCCTCAAGAGAATGACAGAATACGACTGGCCGGGTAATGTGAGAGAAATGGAGAACGTGCTTACCCATGCAGCCGTCAATACCCAAGGGGAGGTCATTTTTGACGAAGCTATCGCTCCGTTGCTCGGGCAAAAGTTTCATATCCATCAAAATCCGAAAGAGGTGCCCAATAAGAACCAGAGTCTCAAGGACGTAGAGAAAGAGCACATTATGGAGGTACTCAACCATACCCACTGGCATTTGGGGAAGGCATGTGAGCTTCTGGGGATTTCCCGGCCTACACTTCGGCATAAGATTAGAGAATACGAAATATCAAGCGGACCTCATACAACCTGAGGACCCATATTTCAAAAGAAATACCCTTCCTCTTCTATGAAAGGTGTCTATAACAATTGCAATTGAAAACAATTTTCAAAAAGTGAAAAATTGCCTCAAGTGAACAGCAGGATCATAGCCCTTCAGGTCCCTCGACACGCTTGTAATTAGAGTCTTTCCATAAACGATGTTAGTTCGTCATGCCGGACCTGATCCGGCATCCAGAGGCCTTTGAAAAGACTGGATTCCGGCCTTCGCCGGAATGACACCTCTTTCTGAACAGGTCAGTTTATGGACAGACACTTATTATATCAATTACTGCCTGACAGGGTAGCTGGCACAATTCTTGCTCTACACCGCAATCAATAGGATCATATGTGGGACCCTGCGAACCGAATTTGCCGTTGGCAGTTAAAATAACGTGCATAGAACAGCTCGAAGCCTTATCAAGAGGAAAAGTAGCGTCACAGGAGATTTCAAATTTGGAAACATAGGACAATTCAAATTTGGAATTACACAAATGAATTATCTTGACAAAAACAAAAGAGAGGTATAAGAAAAAGACACCTTTTGTTATCAGAAAATTGAGTCACTTCGTTTTAAAAACAAAAATTCTTAATCATCTCCGTCCGTAGGTGGGAAAATCCTTTCGTAAAGGAGGTAGAAGAATGGAAAAGCCGAAGCAATGGGTAGGAGTGTTTTCTCTTGTACTGGTTTTAGTGGGCTTGCCCTTTTTAGGGCATCAGGCGAATGCAGCGGATAAACCGATTGTGATCGGGGCTCCTCTTGCGACGGCCTTCTTATACGGCTGGGATGCAGAGAGGGCGATGAAACTGGCCGCGGACGAGATCAATGCCAAGGGAGGCGTAACCGTCGGAAAAGAGAAGAGACCGATTAAGATCGAAGTCATGGATACTCGAGACCTTGAACCTGGCGTGCCCACCAGCGATGCTCTGTTGGTGGTGGAAAAACTGATTTTAGAGAAAAATGCGGATTTTATCGTCGGTGGGCCTGTTCGTTCCGAAGCAGCCCTTGCCGCCATGGATCTGCTCTCGAAGTATAAGAAGGTATCCATATTGACAACAGGGGCTTTGACTCCCGCATATTCCAAACGGGTGGAAGCCGAATATGACAAGTTCAAATATTGTTTTAGAATCTCCGGTGAAGTTGGCTGGATGGTTACAGGAGAATTTATTCCCTGCCTCATGGAGATCAAAGCAAAATATGGCCTCAACAAACTTTTCATCATGATCCAGGATGTAGCCCATGCCCGTGCGGGAGGAGACCTTGTCTCCAAATTGGCTGTTGAGAAAGGATGGGAAGTTCTGGGCAAGGAAGTCTACCCGACAGGAACCACAGATTTCTCTGTGGGACTGCTCAAAGCCAAAAAAGAGAATGCCCAAGTCATCCTGATCTGGATGGATATGCCCGAGACTTCCATCCTCCTTAAGCAATGGTATGATATGAAGGTACCCGCCATTCCTTACGGAACGATCATTTCTGCCGCTGAGGAACCTGGATTTTGGAAGGCCACAGAGGGAAAAGGTGAATATTGCATGGCAAGCGTGGTCAATGCAGGCAATGCTCCCTCCAAAGCCACTCCCTGGACGATGAAGTTTGTTGACGCCTATAAGAAAAAATG
>DATHCH010000012.1:0-12222 GCA_035319625.1 Thermodesulfobacteriota bacterium | reverse complement strand
GCCTCGGGGCTCGCCTCAGCGAAGCCTGGGCCGGAATTCGGTACTTCTAAACCTTTCTGGATGCCGGAACAAGTCCGGCATGACGGAACTTACTTTTATGGACAGGCACGAGTTGCCTTCATCACTCCCTCTCCCCCTGGCCGTTGAGGGCGAAGGGGAGGGAAGACACACCCCGTTTCCACCCCACCTTTTGTCCTTCGCCATCAAGGGAGGAGAACAATTTCATTAAGACTCGAACAGAATCTCCGATATCTTAGTAATCCTCTCAACCCCTTTAATCTCTTGTGGCATAAGAGGAAGCTCTATCAGTCCAATCCTGTGAGAATACTGATCTCTCAATATCCGAATGTAGTGCTGCTGCATCTCCTTTCTGATTTTATGAAAATTGCAATCTGCCTCCTGAATGACATAGTTGACGATTAAATGATTAACCTCGAGTTGATAGTCGTTAAAGTCTTTAATGATCCTTTCCGTCTGCCGAACGCCGAGAGCCTCGGGTATGGTTACAATGATGAAGTCGGATTTTTGAGGATCACGAATAAAGCTGACAACTTTCTCCGCCAGATCCTCCCATCCGCTAATGATTTCTAATAGAGATCTTTTTCCCTTTTTTAACTTGACGCTTTCCTTTAGCTTTTCAAAGTAACTGTACAAGTTCATATAGAATTTGGTTGCCGCCTCAAGATGTTTAAGAAATATCTGGGGAAGATGGAGAAGTCTCAGGGTGTGGCCGGCAGGGGCTGTATCCCAGACGACCAAATCATATTGGCCGCCTTCGACTAATTCCAGAATATAGTTGAGCATATACTCTTCTTCTATCCCCGGTGCCCCACCAATATAGTCCACAAAATCGTAATCGAGCGTGGTAAAGGAGGATATCACTTCGTAGATCTCCGGCCCGAATCGGTCCTTCCATTTTTTCAACACCGCGTCAGAGCTGATCTCGATTCCGTAAAGGTTCTTCGTGCTCTTAATAAGTCTTTCCTGATCGCCAATCTCCATTTCAAAAATGTCTGAAAGCGAGGGGGTGGGATCGCTTGAGATGATCAAAGTCTTTTTCCCCTGTTGGGAGAAATGGAGGGCGATTGCAGAAGCGCAGGTGGTCTTTCCGACCCCTCCTTTTCCTCCGATCATAATCAGTCGCTTCTGTTCTTTATCCAAGCGGTTTAGCGGAGGAGCCAACATAACCTCTAAAGACATTGATTTTAAACACATTAAACTTTATAATAAATTGCTTTGTTGGTCAAGATAGGCTTGAGGGTCTCAGCGGAGGAAAATTTTGGCACAAGGCATGATCGAAATCGACACAGAATTGTGCAAAGATTGCAAGTTATGTATTTCTGTCTGCCCTCATCACCTGATAGAATCTTCTGATCGAATGAATCAGAAAGGTTACTATCCTGCCTTGTATGTTGAAAAACATTTGAAGAAAGAAGGCAGAAAATGCACGGGATGCGGTCTCTGTGGCATTTCATGCCCCGAGATTGCGATAGAGGTGTATCGTGCCTAAGGTTTTAATGCGCGGAAACCATGCCGTTGCAGAGGCAGCCGTCCGCGCGGGGTGCCGGTACTATTTTGGATATCCGATCACCCCGCAGAACGAGGTCCCCGAGTACATGTCCGAGAGGCTATCCAAACTGGACGACGGGGTATTCATTCAGGCGGAGAGCGAGATCGCCTCGATCCACATGGTGATTGGTGCCAGCATGGCTGGGGGAAGAGCGATGACTTCCTCTTCAAGCCCTGGAATTAGCCTCAAACAAGAAGGTATTTCCTTCCTTGCTGCTTTGGAGTTGCCGGCGGTCATCGTCAACATGACTCGGGGAAGCCCGGGTCTGGGCAACATTGCTCCAGCCCAATCTGATTATTTTCAGGCGACAAGAGGAGGGGGGCACGGGGATTACCGCACCATTGTCCTTGCCCCGAACTCGTGCCAAGAACTTGCCGATTTGACCTATAAGGCATTTGATCTCGCGGACAAATACAGGACTCCTGTTGTGATCCTTGGAGACGGAATGCTTGGACAGATGATGGAACCTGTTGAATTACCCCCTGAGGTTCAGATAAAGAAATTACCCCATAAAGATTGGACTTTGACAGGCGCCAAAGGAAGACCCAGTCGATTCATTCGATCACTTCTTTTAGACCCTTTTGAAGAGGAGGAACACAACTGGAAACTGATGAGGAAATACGAAAGGATTACCAAAGAAGAAGTGAGCTGGGAGATCTCCTTTGCAGATGACGCCAGATTGATGGTGGTTGCCTTCGGGATCGCGGCCAGAATCGCAAAAGGGGCGATCAAGAGGATGCGGGATGAAGGGCTGAAGGTGGGGCTCATCCGGCCTATTTCTCTATGGCCTTTTCCCTATAAAGCCATCAAGGAATTGACGAAGAAGGTAAGGCATTTTTTTGTATTTGAAATGAACATGGGACAAATGCTGGAGGACGTCAAATTGGCGCTTGAAGGAAACGGAGAGGTCCATTTTTATGGCAGACCGGGGGGAATTATTCTTACTCCCTTAGAAATTTCAAGGGTGATCTCCAGCTATTACTATCAGAAGAAATTGGGATAGACCCGGCTTCCAACACTTTCCCCTCCCCCTTCGATGGGGAAGGGCGAGGGTGGGGGTGGGCAAAGTAGAAACCAGTCGATGAAGAAAATATTTTCAAGACCGAAATCTCTCAAGAAAACTCCCTTTCATTATTGCCCTGGATGTGGCCATAGCGTCCTGCATCGCATCATCGGAGAGGCCATCGACGAGATGAACCTTCAGGAAAAAATCATTGGTATTCCGCCGGCAGGGTGTGCCGTATTGGCCTACCTCTATTTTGACATTGACATGGGAGAGGCATCCCACGGGAGAGGAGCAGCCTTGGCCACCGGGATGAAAAGGGTACTGCCGGATCGGATTGTTTTCACCTATCAAGGGGACGGGGACATTGCCGCCATTGGAACAGCCGAGACGATCCATGCCGCGGCTCGAGGAGAGAACTTCTCAACCATTTTTGTCAACAATGGGGTCTATGGAATGACAGGCGGGCAGATGGCTCCGACTACGATCTTAGGACAGAACACCACCACATCTCCCGGGGGGAGGAAACAAGAAAGGGACGGGTTTCCCGTCAATCTCAGCGAAATGCTGGCCATTGCCAAAGGAAGTGCGTACATAGAAAGGACAGCCGTCAACAGCCCGGCTAATATTTTGAAGACGAAAAAGGCCATTGCAAAAGCCTTTCGCATTCAAATGGAAGGATACGGATTTTCGCTCATCGAGGTTTTGTCTCCTTGCCCTACCAACTGGAAGATGGAGCCTGTTGAAGCCTGCAAATGGATCGACGAGGTGATGGCCGTCCATTTTCCTTTGGGGATTTTAAAAGATCTAACCGGAGATAAAAGAGATGCTCATTAAAACAGTTTTTTCCGGTTTTGGCGGGCAGGGGGTAATCATGATGGGGTACCTCCTGGCGGTAGCGGGAATGTATGAGGAGAAAAACGTCACCTGTTTACCTTCTTACGGGGCCGAGGTGCGCGGAGGGACTGCCAATTGCACCGTTGTCATCTCCACGGAGGAGATTGCCTCGCCAGTTGCTTCGGAACCCGAGTTCGCCGTCCTGATGAATAACCCCTCGTTATTTCGATTCCAGAACCAGGTCCAGTCAGGAGGAACCATCTTTTTAAATTCAAGCATGATCGAGTCAAGGCCTGTCCGAGGAGATTTGGAGATTTTTGAAATTCCAGTCAACGACCTGGCAAAAAAATTCCCGGGGAATAAAGTGGCCAACATGATTATGCTAGGTGCCTTCATCAAGAAGTCTGGCCTGGTTTCTTTGGACGCAATGGCCCGTGTCTTGAAAGATACGTTCGGAAATCGAAATCCGGCGGTATTGAAATCAAATAGGTCTGCCCTGCAATTGGGATATGACTATCTGGAATGATGCAGGAGGAAGGGTGCCATGCCGGTTAGACAAATCTCCGTCAGCCTCGAAAATGTTCCCGGGAAACTTTCCGAAGTGAGTGAATATTTGGGTGAAAACGGCATCAATATCATCGCCTTAAGCGTTGCCGATACTGCGGATATCAGTGCCGTTCGATTTGTGGCCAACGATCCTGAAAAAGCAGCGAATGTTTTGAGGAGCCACGGTTACTCGATAAGAATAACCGATGTGTTAGCGGTAGAGACGCCAAATCATCCAGGAGGTTTGAACGCTATCCTGAAACCCCTTAGGGAAGTTTCTATTAACGTCAATTATCTTTACACCTGCCTCGGAACAGGGGAGAAAACCGTTCTTATCGTGGGCGTGGATAAAATGGCTGAAGCTGTGCAGATTTTAAAGAAGAACTGGGTTCACATGTATGACGAGGAGCTCTATCGGTTGTAAGAAGCTTAGTGGACAGGTTAGGGTCACGGTTACGAAGCCAGTTTCGTATATCGTCAAAGGGTTACGCTCAAGAGATTTCAAAGGCGAACAACGTAACCGAATGACGATACGGGTATCGTCACCTTTGCCGTAAGGCAAAGTCTAATTTTCTGGGCAACTTACTAAGCATAGCTATGAAGCCCCGAAATGATATAATTGACGCCAAAATAGGTAAATAAGACCGCGCCAAATCCAACAATCGACAGAATGGCCGCCTTTCTTCCCCTCCAATCTTTTGTAAATCGAGCATGCAAAAAGGCAGCATAAACAAACCAGGTAATGAGGGACCAAGTCTCTTTGGGATCCCAACTCCAGTAGCTTCCCCAAGCATAATTCGCCCAAGCAGCGCCTGTAACAATCCCCAAGCTTAGCATGGGGAAACCAATCACAATGGATTTATAATTGATCTCATCCAGGACAGGGGTCGAAGGCAGCCATTTTGAACTTCCCTCTTTAGAGGAACCTTCTCCGTCCCGAATTAAATAGAGGATGCTGACCCCGAAGGATACGGCAAAAGAAGCATATCCAAAAAAGCACGTCGTTACATGGATGGCCAACCAGTTGCTCTGTAGGGCAGGCATCAACGGCGTGATCTTTGCATCAATGCCGGGGACGATAGAGGTCAGGGCGATTGCCAAGAAAGCAAAGGGAGTGATAAAAACCCCTATGATTTTCTGCCGGTACTTAAATTCGAGAATCAGATAAATTAAAACGATGGCCCAGGAAAAGAAAATCAGCGACTCGTACATATTGGAAAGCGGAACATACCCATAACCCGTGTGATGTGTCTCCAACCAACGGGCGAGAAGGCCGGCTGAGTGGATGACAAGGCCAATGATCAACAGGCAGGTGGAGAGGGTCCCGATTATTTTATTTCGTGAGGCTGTAAAGATGAGATAGCCCAAAAAACAAAAGAGGTAGATGGCCATTGAAATATTAAAAAAAACTTGGCTTGAATAAGGAAAGACCATATCCCTTGCTCCAGAAAAAGGAGTAAAATCACGAGATCAAAAATAACCGATCCTATTATGAATGTCAATTTTTTTGAAAGGGAAGGAGGGGAGGAAGAACTACTTTTTCCCCATGATTTTGGCTTCTTTTAAAGGCAGGGAGGTAGGAATCGCCCTCTCATCTCGTTTGACTCTTTCGGTAAGCTGGATTTTATAGGTTGCTTTCAATAACAGGACCCCGTCATCTTTATGTCGATGAACGAAGTCCTCCATGGCCGAATATTCTTGTCCCTTGAAAATATTACGGCAATTTCTTAATAAATACATTAAGTGAATGTCGTCTATTTTATAATAGATCTCGAGAGGACGATGAGATTCCTCGGGAATCCTTTCTAAATCCTTGACCTCGATGTTTTCAGCGATCGTTTGACACAATTTAAGAAAGGCATCGATTTGGTTTTGAGAAGGGGGAGGATTCAATTCTCTCTTTAATTGTTTGGAGATCTCTCCGGATTGAACTTTGATGGCAGCGCACTTTAAACAATAGTCCCCGCGGATCAAGAGGTATTTCAACGGTTCGTCAATCTTCTTTCTAAACTTTTTAATCACAAATTTCTCTTTTCCATTGGTTGCTTTAAAGAAGGAAGTTTTGATAGGTTCGGAGTAGGCCTTTTCGCTAACAAAGGAGTCGTCAATGATTTCCAAATTTTCTAATTGATGTCCCTGATGATGGGTCAAGAATTCCTGATAATCATCCGTTTCAATAGTTCTAAAAGTCTCAAAGGACCGGCCGGAGTCAAATGGGTACTCCGGGTACTGATCAAAGGGCGTTTTCATAAAAATTTCGTCGCAATTCTTGCAACGAATGAGCTGGTTCATTTGAACCTCCGGGCTATTCTAATATACGTTTGCAGGGGCCCTTGGGTGATCCTTGACGAGGAAGGCCTCTTCCATCTCCTTCAAAACGTCTAAGAAAAGAGAGACTAAATTAGGGTCAAATTGTTTTCCAGCATTCTTTACCAATTCATTTTTCGCATCTCCGTTGGTGAGAGGTTTTCGATAGGGGCGGTCAGAGGTCATGCTGTCGTACGAATCAGCGATAGCGATGATTCTTGCCCCCAATGGGATTTGCTCCCCCGCTAATCCGTCCGGATAGCCGGTTCCGTCGAAACGCTCATGATGGTGCTGAATATAAGAAAGGATGTTAGCGGAGAGGTTTAATGGGATTAAAAGTTCGATCGATTTTTTGGTGTGCTGTTTAATGATGACCCAATCCGTTGGAGTGAGGGTCCCTTTTTTATTTATAAACCGATTACTGATGCCGATTTTTCCGATGTCATGGAGATAAGAGGCAATCTGGAGTTCACTCCGCTCTTTGGGTGAAAAGAAAAGGCGTTTGGCAATAAAATCGGAATAGTAACAGACCCTCTCTGAATGGCCCGAGGTATAGGGGTCCTTTTCCTCAAGGGTAAAGGCGAGGACTTTCGCAAATTCCAAGCAGCTTTGGACATCTGAAAGATTGATTTCATCCCATTTGCCACTAGCAATTTCCTTTCCCTCTTTGTGAACAGGAAGATCAGAATCGGCATCAGGTTCCTTAAGGAGTTGTTGATTGAAACAGTCGCCGAGAATTTCTTTCACCTTTCGATTCAGTTTTCGTCGTTGAATCGATTTGTCAATAATGGATAAGATTTCGGGGACATTGAAAGGTTTAGGGATATAATCAAAGACGCCGTAACGAATGCCCTCGATCGCACTTTTTAACGTTCCATATCCTGTAATGATGATGATCATCACATCCGGGTCAATTGCTCTAATCTCTTTCAGGGTATCGATCCCCGTTATGCCGGGCATCTTAAGGTCTAATGTCAAGACGTCCATTTCGATTTGTTGAATCATTTGAATAGCAGCGTATCCGTTCTCAACGGCAAAGACGTTGTAGTTTGGTTTTAGAACCATCCTTAAAGATTCTCTCGGCCCAATTTCGTCATCAACGATGAGTATGTTCGGTGCGTTGGTTTTCGATTCCATTGGCTCCCCTTCCCGATCGAAAATAAGAATCAGATAAAATATATATCTTAGCAAAAAGTTTGCCATCTGTTGTGAGCGAAAGGTATCCTTTAGAAAATTAAGTAACTATTTGAAATTTAATAAGAATTATTATTTAATTCGGAGGATTAGGACTTACATGGAGAAGGATGGGACGATTTTTTTCAAAATTGAACGGAAATTGACAATTTTGTGATGATTTTAATACTCTTTAAACTTATCCTGATTAATGCCCAATTTGTCCATTTTATATTTTAATATCCGACGACTAATTCCTAAGATTTCCGCAGCATGAGATTGGATGTAGTTGCTCCTTTTCAGGGCATCTAAAATGACTTCCTTCTCGAACTCTTCTTCCGCCTCCAAGAAAGAGACCTTTCCGTCCAAAATAGATTCTTTTAGTCCGTTGATTTTAGGAATGTTTTTGAAAGAGAGAGGCAATTCGTTCAATTGGATGTATTCGTTGGATGTTAAGGCAATCACACGCTCAATCAAGTTCTCTAATTCCCGAATATTCCCAGGCCATTCATACTGCATCATCAATTCTAAAGCTTCTTTGCTGATCCCTCTCACATTTTTATTATTTTCAAGAGTGAATTTCATTACAAAATGGTCAATGAGTAAAGGGATATCCTCTTTCCTTTCCCTTAAGGGAGGAATCGTAATAGGGACAACGTTGATTCGATAATAGAGGTCTTCACGAAAACTTCCCTTTTTGATCATCTGGTTCAAATCTTTATTGGTTGCCGTGATCAGCCTGACATCGACTTTAATCGTCTTTGATCCCCCGACGCGATTGAATTCTCTTTCTTCCAGAAATCTGAGAATTTTGGCCTGGGTCGCCAAACTCAATTCTCCGATCTCGTCGAGGAAGAGGGTCCCCTGGTGGGCCACCTCAAAACGGCCCAATTTTCTTTCTATCGCGTTGGTGAAGGCCCCCTTTTCATGCCCAAAGAGCTCGCTCTCAATCAGCGTCTCGGGAATGGCAGCGCAGTTAATGGTGACAAAAGGATAACTCTTCCGATTGCTATTATAATGAATGGCCCGCGAAATCAGCTCCTTTCCTGTTCCACTCTCTCCCATGATCAAAGCAGTGGATTTCGAATCGGCAATTTGCTTGATCACTTTGAAGATTTCTTTCATCAATTTGCTTTTCCCGATGATGTTCCCGAAGTCGAAGCTTTTTTCCATTTCTTCCCGACGATATTTAACCTCTTGCTCCAGAGCCTTGGTGGATAAGGAGCGGCTGATGATGAGACGCAATTCATCAACATCGAATGGTTTGGTCACGTAATCATAGGCTCCAAGCTTCATCGCTTCGACGGCTGTCTTCACCGTTTTGGTGGCCGTAATCATGATTACAATGATATCCGGGTCATTCTGTTTGACCCTTTCCAAAACCTTCAAACCGTCCAGGTCGGGCAAAATGATGTCGAGGAGGATCACGTCCGGGGAGTGCAATTTGACTTGGAGCAATGCTTCCTCTGCGTCTTTTGCTAAAAACACCTCATAATCATTCTTTAAGACCATCTTGAGAGATTCTCTGGCACCAACCTCATCATCGACGACTAAGACACTTTTCACCTTCTCACTCCTTTACCCCGAGATAAGGAAGAAGAACTTTAAACGATAAACTATGGACAGAGTACCCTTGGGCCGATAAACCTCAAACAGTAAACTAGGAACAGGTCATTGTCCGGATGACGAACCTGTCATGAGACAGCCTCTGGTTGATAATATATTAATTTCCTTCTTTCAATGGGAAATTTCAAAGAAACGATTGTCCTCGGTTTCTTTTCATTCACCTCGAATTTCATCATTCCCTGATTCTTTTGAATAATTTCCTTGATGAGGCGCAATTCCAATTCAACGGCCTCTTCTTTTTGAAGAGCAGGGATCCCCAATACCGACTCAAATTGCTCAACGGGCTTTTTATAACCCGTGAAGATGATCAATATCTCAATATATCTTCCATTCTTCCTGTGGGATTTATTGGCATCAGCGGCTTCTGTCCGCGGGTCGAGGGACTTGGTCAAAAATCCAATGCTCCCGTTGGGAGGGATAGAAGGGAGGGCGTATTGAAGCAGAGCATCTAAGATATATCTCAGCTGCTCCTCGTGAATGGTCGTTTCCGGAAGATCCTTTTCAAATTTCTTAAATATCTTTATGTTTCTATCCTGCAGTTGTAATTCATGTCTCTTAAGAATCTCTTCGAGGATGAAGTGAACCGTATCCTTTTTTTCAATGGGGGTATTGATCTTAATGTAGGTGAGAAGATGGTTCAGGACGGAATCGATCTTCCCGATATCTTCTGTGACAATCCTGTAAAAATGCTCCCTGAATTCAGCGTCGTTAAATTTTTCCCGCAAGAGCTGTGTGAAGGTCTTGACGGAGACCAAAGGATTTTTAATGCGATGAACCAATTCGATTAAAAAAAGCGATAGAATATTGGTATTTTGCTCGGACGAGAAACCATGGGGTTTCGATTCGGCTGACTTCGTATCGGCTTTTTTCAGAAAGGTGACAAAGGATTCGCTTTCATTTTCAGTTTCGAAGAGGAGGTCCCTTTCCGTCAGATCTTTGCCCTCGGAAAACATAGCGCTTCGAATAATGACCTGCTCCAGCTCTCTGAGGTTCCCCGGCCACCAATAGTTTTCGAATAATTTCAAAACGTTGTCTGAAATGTCCACCTTACCTATTTTCATTTTCTTAGAGTGTTCCTCCAAAATATATTGAGCAATTGTTGAAATGTCTTTAACACGCTCTCTCAGCGGAGGGAGATAGACCGACAGAGTACTTATTCGATGGTACAACTCCTCTGAAAATTTGCCCTGGGTGACCTTCTCTTTCAAATCTTCTGATGAGGATGAAATGAATCTGAGATTTTTGATGACCTTGCTCTCAGCACCGTTCTGGAGAACACCCTCTTCAATCAGGTCCAACAACCTTGACTGACATGATTGTCCCAGCTCCCCAATTTCTCTTAGGTAAACCGTGGCTGGAATGGTCCCGAAGTTATTCTCCCTAAAGATACGGATGAACTCGGCACGGAAGGAATCCTCTGTTTGAGTCTTACAATCGATCCTATAAAAACGATAAAATTTCCAATCGCCCGTATAATGGATGATCTTGGCTACAAGCTCTTTTTCTGTCCCACGCTCGCCCTGGATGAAAACGGGAACATTATTGTGGGCCGCTTTCTGGGCGAGCGAAATGACCTGAGAAGGAACAAGCGGGGATCGGACTATTCCCTGATAATCAATCATGATCGTCTGGTCACCTTAATAGAGTACGAACGATGGACAAGGGACAGTGAAAGACGAACTGTTCATAGTTCAGTGTTTAAAGTTCATCGCTTAAGGTTCGTCGCCGCCAGGGTACTCTGTTCATAGTTCATCGTTTAAAGTTCACCGTTCCTCAGAGATATTTGATATATTTTTGTTATTTTCTGAATCCCTTGTTCTTCTTTTCGGATAATCTTGATTGACCGGCAAATTGATAAAAAAGGACGATCCCTTGTCTAATTGGCTTTCCACATCAATATAGCCCCTATGATCCTGAATGATCTGATGCGAAATGGATAACCCCAGTCCGCTTCCGGTGGTCTTCGTGGTAAAAAAGGGGTTGAAGATCTCTTCTAAATGTTCCCCTGGAATCCCACAGCCTGTATCGGTAAACTCAATTTGGGCATAAGATTCTCCACCGGGTTTCCTAAAGGGTCGAGTTTTGACCGTAATCTTTCCCCTTTCGGGTGTTGCCTGAATCGCATTTAATAATACGTTCAAGAAGACTTGTTTAATCTGTTCCCTGTCAATCTGGACAGGGGGTAAATCAGAAGCGTAGTTTTTGAGAATGTTGATTTGTTTCTTCTTCGTTTCTGTTGAAACCAGGAGAATCATCCCGTCTAAAATCGTGTTGATATCTTCAAACTTCAACTTTGGATCGGAAGGCCTGGCAAAATCGAGAAGCTCATTGACGAGCGAAGAGATCCGATCTACCTCTCCGGAGGCAATCTTGAGAAATTGGTCTCGAAATTCCTCATCGTCAAGCCGATCCGGCAATAATTGAGTTAGCGTCTTGATGGCGACCAGGGGGTTACGAATTTCATGGGCCAGCCCCGCCGTAAGCGTTCCCAGGGAGGCAAGTCGGTCTGCTCTTCGGATATAGGATTTTGATCTTTTCAAATCCTCGTACAGCCTTGCATTTTCAATGGCGACCGCCGTCTGGTTTGCCAGGGTGCTGAGTAATTCAATATCTTCATGAGAATAGATATCTTTGGTAAACTTATGGCTCAAATTAATCATCCCAACAAGCTGCCCCTTCGAAATGAAAGGAATACTCACCTCCGCTTCCAATAGAGACATCCCGTTGACGACATCATTTAATTCTGGAACATGGGCCCACTTTGCCAGTTCTTCCTTAACAATAATTTCTTTCACTTTTTGGAGGTAGCGGGGGAGGGGATTGTCTTTAGGAAGCTGCGGTGTTGCACCGGTTATTTTAATATTTTTTGATTCGAACAGAGAATAACTCCCTTTTTCCTCATCCCATAGAAATAAGGATGCCTTTTCAACCCCCAGGGTTTGAGTAATCATTTCAATAATCTTTTTCGATAGAGATTGCAAATCCAGGATGGAAACCATGGCCTTGCTGAATTCCGCCAGGGTTTCACGGTAATCATAGAGTCTCTTGAAAAGAACTTGTTCCACGGCTTTCTCTGTTTGAGGCTTAATCCTGTAAAATAGAATGGTGATTAAGAACAGGAGCGCAACAATAACAACCGAAAATAGATAACTAATCTTAT
>DATHCH010000011.1:0-2299 GCA_035319625.1 Thermodesulfobacteriota bacterium | reverse complement strand
CACTTATAAGGAGGTGGTTGGTCATGATTACTGTCCCAGCCCATAAGGTAAGACAATTTGGAGTGGAGTTTTATCAAACTTCTTTCACATCCGGAGACGTCCAGAAGCTGGTCAAATTTGAAGTGTTGAATTATCCAACCGTTGAGGAGGAGGAGAAACGGAAGAAATCCGGTAAGACCTCGGCCATCAACTGGGAGTTGCTGGAGAAACGGATTGGGAGGAGTGAAGCTGCTTTTCAAAGGCCGATGATTCGGAAGAAAATTCGTGAATTGGTTCAGTATTATTCGGATTGTCAAGAGGCCCGGAATCTTCCTGCCATCCCAGGGGCCGTCATCATGATTACCGAGAGGCCGCTCAAATTTTCACCCACTGGGAAGAATTCCAACCTGGGGATGCTTCAGATTCCGGAAGAAACCGGGATCCTGAGGTGTCTGGATGGCCAGCATCGATTGTTAGCCCTGAGCGCTCAAACGGATAAAGATGTGGAGATCGATGTTCCTGCGGTTCTCTTCGACAGCCTGGATCCTCGCCAGACGGTCGAGCTCTTTGTCACGATCAATGCCAAGCACACACGACTCAATCCCTCCCATCTAATTTCGTTGGCAGGCCGAAGGCTTTATGCCGACCGGTATCAGGCACTAGCCCACGATATTATCCGTCAGCTCAACGAGGAGGAGAGTTCTCCGATGAAGGGAGACATCAAGATATTGGGCGTCGGGAAGGGCAGGGTCTCCCAGGCTTCGCTCGCCGATGAAATGGTGGACCTTTTCAGTAACATCGAGAAGCTCGGAGGAAAAGAGCGATTTAAGGATTTCGAGCAGAATGGAAGGCGTTTTTTTCTCAACTACTTTAAGGCAATTCTCTCTGTCTTTCCAAAGGCCTGGGGAGGCCGAAAATATAGCATCAAAACCGGAGCGGCTCTTCGAGCTTTCATCCGCGTGAGCCCGGACGTCATGGCAAGGTCGAAGGAGTTAAAAAAGGACTCCTTCGACTATTTTGGCATACGGGAGGCGATCAAACCCTGGGCAGACAGGATCGGGGAATACCGGTTCGAGACAGAGGGAGAGTGGCGAAAGAAACTGGCGGGTGGAACGAGGGGGACAGTAGAACTGCTTACGAGGGAACTTCGGGATGCCTTAAAGGTCTAACAAAAAATCCACCGAGTTCGTTGGGCTCGATGGATTTTTGAAGGAAAAGGGTTTATGAGGAGGAAAGAGTTTTTTGTCTCTTGTTACTTTTCACTATACATAATCAACATTAAGAGAAGGTTAAAATAGAGTTAAAACTTTCTAATCTTTCGAACCTGTCTGGCTGCAGGCAGGCCCGCTTTTTACCCCTTAGAAAAGGATCGGGAACGGAGGTGGCCTATGGAAGAGGGAAGGAAGCTGACAGAGGAAGAATTTGTTGTCCAGGCAATCAAAAAGTTGAGGAAAGAACCGTATCGGGGTATCCACAGCGTCTACAGTGGTTTTAATGAGGCTTTCAGAAAATATTTCGACACAAACCCAGTTGAGGTTACTTCCAGATTGGCCGGTGAGGGAAAGATCGAGACAAGGCCCTTTAAAGGAGGAATGATGCTCTTCCTTCCCGGAGAAGCTCCGAAGAGACTTTCGGCGGATGAAATCATTCAACTGATATTGGGATCCGGAAACCAGTCACTCTCCGAAGAAGAATTTGCCATCGAAGGAATCAAGAAATTGAGAAAGGAGCCTTACAAAGGGATCCATAGCGTTTTTAGCGGGTTCAATGATGCCTACCGAAAGCATTTCAACAAAGATCCAGTCGAATTCACCAGCAAGATGGTTTCGGCGGGGAAGATGGAAATCATCCCGATAAAAAGCGGTAAAGGGGTGATGCTCTATCTCCCGGGTGAAGGTCCGAAAGGGCGAAAAACCGACGAAACCCTGAAGAGGATTTTGGGATAATTCAAAACTCCTAAGATACGGACACCCATAATTAAAGAATAAATTGTAAGTAGGAGGATTCAAGGTCTCGCACGATGCCAAAACTGGTGTTGATTGCTTCCTGAAATCCACGAGGGACCAATTTGGCAAAGGATGCTCGATTGCAATCAGTAATCGATAGGTGGTTGCCGTCCTCTGACTTAGTTTTGTCTTTCAAATCGAAACCCTTCGGCAGGTGGAGCGCTATCCTTAAATACAGCGTTATTCTAAACAAAATACAGTGCACCCCCCATTAACTTCTCCTTAAACATTGTTCGATTATTAGCTTGATGAAGGAAAAAACCAAAAGGAGCTAAGGAAGGAACCAACGATGGACAGTTTTGCACAACTTGTTC
>DATHCH010000010.1:0-9094 GCA_035319625.1 Thermodesulfobacteriota bacterium | reverse complement strand
AACAAAGCGCTACGGTTTCGCCACACCGATGACGCCGCAAGCAACACGAGCACCCGCATTGCCCGTCGGCTGCGACTTCAGATCGTCGGCCTTCTCGTGCACAATTATACCATAACCAATAATGGAGTGAGCGCCTGTAAGTGAAATTATCGTGTCCACGCGCTCGTAGTGTGCCTTGCCCGACTCGTCCGCTTCCAGATTCCCAAAATCGCCCGCGTGCCGCATTGAGGCGTCGGGTGCCCCATGCTCCATGTGACTCGGATTGAAATGCCCGCCCGCCGATGTCGCATCGGCCGCGCTACAATCGCCAAATTCATGGATGTGGAATCCGTGTTTGCCAGGCGTCAGCCCCGTCACGTCAGCGACGATCATTACACCGCCCTCGACCTTTGTAAACGTCACCACCCCCAACACGTTACTGCCCTTCGTCGGCGACAGCACCGCCACCCCCTTTGCTACCGCCGGCGGGTTCATCGCTGAACCCGAATCTGCCCAGGCCCCATGTCCAGCCACCAACGCTACCGCAACCACCATCGTCACGATTCCTGCTCTCATCGCGTGCCTCCTTCGCTTTTTGATTCACTTTAATATCAGAATATTGAACAGGGGTGTGCGCGTAAATAGGGTTAGGATTGTATTTTCTGATAAAAAATACTGTATTTTGGGCCCCCAATTACCTATTCTTAGGTGGGAATGTTGTGTGCGTAGATCTTATTCGTTGTTGATTTGCGTTTGAAATATTGCATTGTGGGGCAATATTTAAGAATGAAGAGTTCAGGAAAGAATCTGCGGTTCTCAGGGAAAATTCGCCCTCGATCTCAATTTTAACGGTTTCCTACAAGTCCTTACTCCAACATGCTCATCAGAGTTGATGACTACCAATGGAAAGAGTGGGTAACAGGCGGGTTAAGCCGCTTTGAGCGGAACGGCGGAACCAGAAACGAACCCGCGAAACAGGGAAAAAACCTGGTGCGCCAAAATCGCTCACCAAGCCGCGCACAAAGTCAGGCTTCAACCCGTTGTTAATCCGCCTTTGAAGAATTGTTTTGGCCACTCATGAATAGCCTTTTAAAAGGGAAAAGGACCTTCCCATCCTCCCGAAAGGGATAGTCTTTTCCAATCTCGCACAGCACTTCTCGTTCAAATTCGGCCTGCTCTGACTCCTTGCTCAAACTGTCAAGATAGGGCTTCATTCCTGTAGCTCTTGTCCATTCAATGATAGCAAGCCGTGAATCCAGAACATGCAGATACTGTGTTTCCCACATCTCAATCGAAGTTAATCTCGGAAGGGGTACTTCCTCCGACCACCAAACAGAACCCTTAGGGTTATAAGCACATATCCATGTACCCTGCTGATTTGCGAGATTACTTCCTTAACTCCATCATCGTCTCCAAATCCCATCATCCCGATATAACTCCCCTTTTAAGGCAAGTCGTTTTATTAACGCCCACGACTCGGATGACGGTGCACTTGTATCCTGAGAAGGTTCAGGTTCGGACAATTGTCTGAAAGCAAATTTGGGGGAACTCTCATTCAGAACCGCCGGGACTATCAGATCGCCAAAGCCTTCCGGCTCTTCGCAGGGGACTTTTCTATGCTCACACTTGCAAGGTTTGCACAAGTTTATCCAAATACCTGGATTTTGATATTCCCACAATTGACATTGATAGTGCCCGGATGCATCTTTGGGTAAATAGGTATTTGGAATACACTTCTGTGTCCCTATTCGTTTGCATATCCCAGATGACTGACCTGCAAAAGCTGATCCCACCAAAAACACGCTAACCAACCATGAACAATATTTATTTTACTTTTCTCCTTTATCTGAAACTTTCTATATACTCATTCCCACCTCTTAGTCATTGGGTTCCAGTGCTTTGGTGGCGGTGTATAGGTCCTTGGTGGAGGAGTATATGCTGGTGGCGGCGTATACGGCCTTGGGGGAGGGGTATATGCTGGCGGCGTACTCGCCTTTTGTGGAGGAGTATACGTCTTCGAAGGAGGTGTATACGTGTTTTTTGGAGGCGTAGATGGCTTCGAAGAAGCATATGTTTTTGGTGGAGGTGTAGATGGCTTCGAAGAAGTATATGTTCTCGATGGAGGTGTATATGCCTTGTTAACCGGAGCATCGCGATGGATTTCACGCTTTGGATCATTTCTCCAAGGTTGTTTATGGGACTGTACCCACCGATCATGAAATCCATGCCATCCACTTCTCCAATGATTCCGATAATATTCTAGTCGACTAGGAGGACATCTATGATGAAATAACAATCTATGCGGGTCACCCGGCGCCACATAATAAAACCCTCCACCATAATAGTATAAAGATATGCCATCAATATCAAAAGGCCCATCGTAATATACGCCATTTCCTTCAGGAGGACCTTCAACACCTACATCAAGAGTTACATCTGGATCGGTCTCCGGCGGATCAGCAGATACCTGTAATTCTTCATGAAGTGGTTGAACCGTTGCCACTTCTTTCTTCATATCCGGCGGATCAGCAGACGCCTCTACCTCTTCATGAAGCGCTTGGACCATTGCCACTTTTTTCTTCATATAGGGTGACGGTAATGGTGCTACTGATTCGGAGGGTTCCCATGTTTCACTTTTAGAGAGAATATTTCCGGCGTTATCGCAAGTTAATGTCACATTTAGCACGCCAGAACCTCTCCGGCTTGCTTTATTGAAAGAATAGTAATAAATGGTATAATCGTCTTGTTGCTCTGCTCTTGCCGGAGGGCCCCATCTTTGCTCAACCCTACCTATGGTGTGAGCACATCCAAATAATCCTAACACCATAGTTAACAAAACAAATAACAAAATCCTTTTCATTTTTGACCTCCTTGGTTAAACTTACAAAACTGGGAGTAAATACCGTCACATCTTTACTACTGCGGTTTAAAATGTTAAAAATTACTCTGATATTTTGTCTTCCTTCTTCCCCTATTCTGTCTACCTGGACTGGCCTTAGTTATTTGGGATCGATCCGTTCTTTTATGGGAAGCCCCGTTTCCTTAGTCCGGCCAAAAAGGTCGATATAAAGAATCTTGGGTGGTCCGGCCAATTTTTCTTCGGATTTTATGTAGATTCTTTCGAGGATACTTTCCCTACCGTCGATGGAAACCATAGCTTTAAAAGAATCGTTCAGTCGTTCGACGATGATCTCCAAGCCTTTAAGACCGGCCAGAATGACCCTGAACTTGTTCTCGGCGAGTTTCTCTTGACGAACAATTCCATAAACATACTTCCTCTCAATCGAATTGAGTTCCTCCCGCCTGCCATTTCCCAAAATCCAGTAAACACTAATAGGGCTTGGATCAGGAAGATCGCGATCTTCTGTGAGGCGGATGTCATACTGAACAAGGTTCTTGTTTTTACTCCGTTCAATAAAGAAAAGATGATTGGTTTTTAGCCCGGAAACGGCAAAAATCGACCGGGGGAAAAGGCTCAGGATTATTAAAAGTAAGACAATAAATGATGATCTCATAGAATCATCCTGCCAGAACCATAAATAAAAAACCGGATTACCTATTTGACTAAAGCCACGGTAGTCCGGTTCATTTATCCTTCGGCAACCCGGCTATCCCAATGGGACCCGTGGCTTTCCGTCCCGCGATTACTCGTGGTTTGGCTTTATCGGCAGTTTTTTTTAAGAAAATTCTTTTAAGTTAGTTATGAGCAATTTCAATGCCAATAGACCTCTATCGCCGCAACTAATTGATTCTTAAAAGAATTATTAACAAATTAAACTTAAATGAAAATAAAATAAGTGACACTTATTGCTACAGGAGATAAAAATTTTGTAATTGTCATTTATCCGCCCACGCAGCAGGCCACAGGCTTTGCCCATGCCGACAATTAGCTGAAGTATCAAATGGTGGAATGCGATGTAAAATCCTGCAAATTTCTTCTCATCGGGGAGTTAAACTATTATAGAAAGTGAATAACGATGTGGCTGAAAAACTTCAGAGGGTCCGTTTTGCCGAGGAGCATCAGCGGCGGTCATTTGGCCATGGCTGCGGCTTCCGCAGCGCAATCGCGCAGAGGTTTGAGCCCTTTGGCGCGAACGGCAGCGAGTTCGGCCTTGGCAGCCTCCAAATCAGCGCGAAACTTGGAATCTGCGTGCAGGCGAGCGACGGTGCCTGCTCCCATGAAACGCCCCTCAATCACGTCGCTCTCCCAATGTACGTTGCATATCACACGGCTCTCTCCGAAAGCCCGGCCCCGTGCGAGAATGGCATCTGTCTGGTCGGGGGAAATCTCAGTCAGGATGAGCGCCCAGGCCCAGCCCAAAGCGGCATGCCCGGAGGGATACGAGCCATTCGTTTTCAAGAATTTTTCGTCATCCGGTGTGCAGGTGGGCACCTTGTTCACGACGAACGGACGAGTGCGGTTGTAACGATCCTTGGCCGCATCAGTGGAATGGCCAGCATCAACAAGGGTCCGACGGAACAGCATGTAGAGATGCGGCGTGTCCTGTTCCGTGATGGGGGCGTTTAATGCACAGGAAAATGTACCGGCCGCCTGGGGAAACATGAGGTTAGCATCCTCCTTCGCCAGCGTCCAGCGCGGCGTACCGCGCAAAGCGAGGGCCTTTCGGCTGGCGTCCTCGTCGCACATTAGAGCGGCCGAGCCTGCGACGGGAGGAGGGGGAAGCAAGGCGAGGCTATTGGGGAGCGCCTTGCGCGGTAAATAGCCAGCCGGAACGCCGGGACGAATCTCGGGCACGGCAGTGGGCTGGCTTAACCTGCCGGAGTTCGCACAACCCGTCATAAGAGAAACGCACGCCAGCACAACAACCAGTGCGAACAGAGTAGAACAGTTCTTCGTGATGCATCTCATTTTCCAGTCTCCTATTCTTTTCATCTGATTGAAATCCAGAATGAAAGGTGATCGAACGGAAGAAGGTCGAAAGGGATCACCGCATTGAATTGGAGCATCCATCTGAAACTTTGTGATGTGTCAAGAGCTGGCCCCTCGGGATTTGTTGACCTCTTGGGATTTTTTCCTCCGCGTTCTTCACTTGTGGTTGTAATATACACTTTTTTCTAAAAAGAGGGAATAGAAACTTTCAGGAGAGGAAGAGGCAGGAAATCGACTTATCGCTTTCACCTACAAGTCCTCGGTCTGTGCCATTACCTGGCGTTGAGGATTACTGGTAGAAATCACGTATCCCAGGTGAATATCTAAATATTATATTGTGGCTTTTTCGAGGTATCAAAAAGTGCGCATTGTAACCCTGTCAGATTGATAGAATATTTTTCTCTCCCCCTAGTGCGAAAAACAAAAGAAAAAGCCCCTTTATTTAACAGGTCAAATGGAATGCGTCACCCCTTTGAGCTTGCTTCAAAAGCTGTTAGGGAGGCAAAAGCGTAAGATCCATTAATTCAATATCGATGGATCCCAGCTTTCTGACGTCCTTTTGATCGAACGGAGAAGGTACTAGATATGAAGATGCACGCTTGACCCCTGATTCAAACGTAATTGGGAAAGTGAACGCGTTGCTCCTATTTCCGGATTTATCATAAACGGAGACCGTCAAGGTAAAGGGTGTCCCTTCGGATAGAACCGATGTTTTCGAACTAAAGGTATTCCATTGGAGGTACCCTTTAAAGTGCTTGCGATCCGTTTGCTTAAGATACACCCAACTGATCGGATAGCGACCGTAGCCAGCCTGGTCGACCACCGTGGCAATCCTGACCATCTTCCCATCCGGATCCTCTGCCTCGATATAAACCTTCAAGATGTCTCCGTACTTTATTTTTTCTACAGTAAATGCATGTGTTATAAAAGGACGCCTGGGTTCATCCGGCTGGCCGGCCATGGTTCGACGACCCAGGATTTTATATCCGGTGTCCTGTGCAAAATCGCTAATCTTCGTCATCACATCATCAATGTTTTTCTGTAGGGTATAAACAGTGACGGGCGGTTTTCCTTCGGCGACACTGATCAGGCGGGCGTCAAGACTCACACAATCGGGGATCTTAGTGATACTTCCGAGAACGATATAATCGGCTCCGATTCTCATCCCGATCTTCCTAGCTACTGTTTCGTCGAGACGCATCGGCTTCTCATCATAGAGAGCTCGATCCACAATCGATCGTTCGATGACAACGACTCTCTCCTCGACGGTAATTCGGGAGGTGAGGATGTCATTAATCCCTTCCCGGAGATAATCGAGGTTTTCTTGGCTGTGGATCATAAAAGGGAAGATGGCTACCTTATAGACCTTGTTGGGATCTCTGCTTTGAGTGATCGAAGGAGAAGGAAGGGTAAAAATAGAGACGAGAAATAAGAACAGTAATATTGGTTTAAATTTCATAGGAAATCCCTTCGTGGATTTAGAATGGGACAGAGAATAACGGTCTCCATTATTCCATTCGATTGGATTTTACTAAGAATCAAACAAGGTGTCAATGAGAATTGAGTTTAGACCCTAAAAAGACAAGAAATAGGGACATTCACGGAGACCGTCGATTGAATAGTTCACCTGCTATGTAGATTGTCAAGCCCCAATAAAAAGATCTCCCTCTGTTTTTAGTAGTAACTAAAAACTATTTCCCTAGCCTGCTATTCGTGGTCAAAAGCCACAGGATTCTTATCCGATCATATCAAAGGATTGCCGCAGCCTACGAAACGTAACCGTTATCGTTACAAGGTGAAAGTTAACGGTCAATCCAAAATAAAAGGGATAATGAGTTTCCTTACCCGTTATGCCGTCGAATCCACGAGACGTTGTCTTATTACTCCGGGTGTCCCAACTCTATAAGGCTCTCTCGATAAAAGTATTCTCCTTACCCGGATCATGAACATTCTTGCAATTGCGATGATGGCCCGTTTGGCCCCTTTCAGAGCCTTCAACCGTCTGTATCTGTCCCACATCAAAGGATCCTTGGTGATCAGGACCCAGCTCCCTTCAACCGCACACATCCTCACCCGTTTGTTCCCACACCGGGTGATCCTCCCCTGACGCACATACTGCCCAGTAGAATATTCAGAAGGCGTTAACCCAATATAGGAAGCCAGCTCATCCCCACTCTTAAACCTCTCCATCTCCGGTAACTCGACCAATAGCTCCATCCCAATCAGAATCCCGATCCCCGGAACACTCCACAAAAGCCTCACTCGATCCAGATATTTCTCGCTCCGAGATAGTCCAATGACCCTTTTGTTCATGTTCACCAGCTGAGCGCTTAAATACTCATACAACTCCATTAAACTCTGAAACGATGCCTTGAGAACCTCGCGCTCAAAAACTAACCCTTTTACCCATCGAAGATACTGCTTGCTCCATCCCTGCTTCGCAGAAAAAGGCGACCGGATCCCATAAAATAACAACTTACTCCTGATCTGCCTGGCCACATCATTGCGATGCTCTAAGACCTGACGCCGAGTCCTCAATAACTCTCTGTCTGCACGGTCGCCCTCCGTAAGGACATAAACCCTTTTCAGCATGTCGCTCTCTAACAGTTTGGCCAACTTCCGGCTATCTCGCTTATCGGTCTTGACTTTGTTCCCAGACTCAATCGGGATGAGAGAAGGAGGAGCCACGATGGTTTCTATTCCGTCTTCAGTAAGTCTGTCATATAACCAGAAACCGCAGGGGCCTGCTTCATAGGCAACTTTGATCTTACAATCCTTGAAGTGATCAAGAAGCCTTCGCAAGGCATGATATTGGCTTGGGATACTCCCATGAAAGACTTCTTCCTCCTTTACTCGAACCGTCACATGCCAATTCTCTTTGTGAACATCAATCCCAATAAATACTCCCTTACCCCCCACTAAAACCTCACTGCTCCAATTTTCTCCTCTCATTGTTAGCCTCCTTTCCATGGTTTTTTGATGGAGACAGTATAAAGGGGACTAACAATCTATCATAGTATCTACAAAGAGTGATGATTATCCTTCATTAAGGGGTGATGATTTGCGTTAGAAAGAAAGCATAACGATTTGCTTAACTTGTGTGGGCAGCCAGCGGTAGCAAATATTTAACGCACGTATTTCTCGTCATGTTGATGCCGGTGTTATACGGTCTTTCCCACAATCCAAAATGTTTAATCACGAACATGGATTTTGACATCATAAGGAGAGGGACGACCTTTGGCCCTTTCCAACCAATCCCTCAAGCTTAAAAGAAATGTAGCCCACTTGGTACTGCAATGGTGCATAAATTCTACGGGTTTCTTCCAGTTGGCGTGCGTGAATAGGACAAAAGTTTGATCCTTTTTGGCTTTCAGTTGAAAGGTCAGGTCTGTACCCAACCACTCCTTAGGCCCCTTCACGCATTTCCATTTCACTTTGTTAGGCTTTAACTCCACAACTCTCATGTCGGCGAACCCGAAGTGAATAATTCCACCTTGTTTGACGTTCCCTTTAGTATCCACGATCCACCAATGAGAAAGTCCATCAGTAGTGGAAAGCGCCTCAAAAACCTTTTTGGGTGTGGATCTAATTCCGACTCTGTGAAGAATATCTGGCATGGCTTCCCCTCCTTTCTCGGCGAAAAGTACCTTACTTTTTAAATTCCCCCCTCTTAAGAAAAAGATGTCCATACTACTCCGAAAAATCAAGTGTGAAAATTTCAATAGTATCCTCTTGTTAAAAACGGCTCCAAACTCGATTTCAGATTTTTCCATAAAATTATACTATTGATTCACGCTTGAAATGTTGTATTGAAGACTGGAAATTAGAAATCAAGACTTCAGGAGAGACTGTCGAAAAACCTGATTCTTGGCACTTTACTTGTGAAACCTCGTTTGTCTCTTTCTATTTTTTCGAAATTCATTTACTAATGACAAAAAGTGTGGTATTTGTTACCCCGTTTTTCGCGAGGGGGATGTTTGGTATCTCGTTTGGAGAGGATGGAGCGATGGCTAAATACAAATATTATGATTACTCACAAACCAAACTGATTCCTGTTTCTCTTGAAGAGCAGTTAATGCCGGCGACATTGGAGTTTGCGATTCACACCCTGGTGGAGACTCGGATTGACAGGTCGGTTTTTGACAACCGGTATGCCAATGATGAGACGGGGCGGTTGGCGTATGATCCAAAAATTCTGTTAAAGGTGGTGTTGTTTGGTTATTC
>DATHCH010000009.1:0-14164 GCA_035319625.1 Thermodesulfobacteriota bacterium | reverse complement strand
CGTCAAAGAAGTTGTGAGGGCGATTGTCAAGGCGGGCATCCCGGTGATGGGACATATCGGGCTGACGCCTCAGACCATTTCAATGCTTGGGGGATTCAAGGTTCAAGGCAAGGACGCACAGGCTGCACAGAAGATCATTGATGATGCCTTATCACTTGAAGACGCCGGGGCCTTCTCTGTTCTTCTCGAAGCCGTTCCCGCCCCCATTTCAAAAAAAATAACGGAGCGTCTAAAAGTTCCAACCATTGGCATCGGAGCGGGTGTTCATTGTGACGGGCAGGTATTGGTGGTCCATGATATGTTAGGGCTCTTTGATCGCTTCACACCCAAATTTGCAAAAAAATATGTCAACCTGAGCGAGGTGATCCTCAAAGCCTTTGAATTATACAGAGACGAAGTCTTGAAAGGGGCCTTTCCAACGGACCAACATAGTTTCCACATCGATGAGAAGGAGTTGAGTAAAGTCAAATGAAAGAGTGGGATCGAAGTGGTCTCCCCTCCGAAACCTTGAAATCGCGGGTCATGAAAGAGATGGGTATCGGAGGTTCTTGCCGAAGGGACCATTTTAAGCAGATCAATGCCTTGGTTCATCGCTTAAATGTGCCGCTTCAAGTTTTCTTCGGAGAACCCACTCCGATCCTTGAGACAAGATCTGAGAGCATAGCTGAGGGATTGCATAACTAAGTTTTTTGAGCTTGAAATCGGACTGGGTTTGATATAATCTCTCTTCTCAGAAGGAGGTGATGGTATGCCGATATCCGCTTACGTCTTTATCGAGTGCACCGCAGGGGCTGCGAGGGATGTGGCGAAGGAAGCCTCGAAGATACAAGGAGTGAAGCGGGCCAATGCGACGACGGGTCCTTACGATGTCATCGTACTCGTAGAGGCTCCGGACATCAATATCCTTGGCGATTTCATCGTCACCAAACTTCAGGGACTTAATGGTGTTCTGAGAACTCAGACCAATGTAATTGTAGATTGACCGAATATGACTCCAAATTTCCCTATCCCTTGAAGCTGTGAAAAGATTCGGCGAGGAGGGTGGGCAAGGATGTCTCTAAAGTTTTACAAATGCGGTTCCTTGAGATGGTAAAGCTAACAGAAGCCTGTAGGTGTTCAATAACTGCTAAGTTTTTCTTTCTAAATAGTCAACGTGAAGAGGTGCCGCTGTAAAACTTTCTCGACATCCCTGCCCTCCCCTCGTATTGGGGACGATTTTTTCGCACCCCCCCTTTTGTAAAGGGGGGAAGAGGGGGATTATAGATTTACATCATTCATAGAATAGAAAGGAGGCGAGATCATGGGAAGCGTCGTTAAGAAACGCCGGAAGAAGATGCGAAAACACAAACACAAAAAGCAATTAGACCGGGATCGTCATAAGAAAAAGAAATAACTATTTTTGATGCGAAGATATACCCTCCATATTCTCCTTTTCATTTTGACAGTGGCCTCCACGTGTTTCGTTGGAGGCCCTGTTTATTCTTTTGCAGTTATCCTCATCCTCTTTGGACACGAAATGGGCCATTATTTGATGTCGCGAAGATATGGGATAAGGGCGACGTTGCCCTTTTTTTTGCCCTTCCCCCTTCCACCTTTCGGGACTTTGGGTGCAGTGATTCGCATGGAAAGCACCGTCTCTTCCCGAAAGGCCCTTTTCGACACCGGCGTGGCTGGCCCTTTGACCAGTCTCATTCTCAGTATCCCTGCAATTGTAATCGGTTTAAAACTCTCGACTGTGGTCCCTACCTCACACATTAAGGAAGGAGCGCTCCGCCTGGCAGACCCTCTCCTCTTTTCGTCTATCCAGCGCTTGGTTTTGGGACAGATCTCAGAAAATTATGAGATTGTTCTCCACCCGATTGGATTTGCGGGATGGGTGGGCCTTTTTGTCACTTCACTCAATCTTCTCCCCATCGGACAGTTAGACGGAGGCCATATCGCTTATGGTCTTTTTGGAAGAAGGAGTCGGGTTATCTTCCTCGTTGCCATTGCCGTAATGGCTTTTATCACCGTATTTTACAACCCAGGATGGTTCCTCCTTCTCATCCTCATCATCCTCTTTGGGTTCCGGCATCCACCCCCAATGGATGATCAAACACCCCTTGGTTGGAAAAGGAAGTTACTCGGAGGATTTGTTTTTCTTGCTTTTTTCGTCTCCTTCACTCCTGCTCCATTTCCGGAATATGTCGAGGACATTAAGCAGCTCTTCCACTGGTTCTGACTCGCATTCTTCTTACCCCATGGCGCTTCGAGATTCATCTTTTGTAATGGCACCATTTCAAAATTTCTTTAAGGGAAAGTGTGTTGAGGACATCTTTTTTCTCAAGCCATCCACGCTTTGCCACAGCCACTCCGAGGCTCATCATCCACATTTGATCCGGGTGGTGGGAATCCGTGCTGATGGCAACCTGAATACCCATCTCCTTTGCTTTCCGGCAAAGGATGTCATCCAAATCGAGACGTTCGAAGTAGGCATTGATTTCCAATACCTTTCCGAATTTCTTCGCAGCCTCTATCAATTCATCCATATCGACCTCATAGGGATCCCTGGCCCCTAACAGCCTGCCGGTGGGATGAGCAAAGATGTGGAGATACGGATTTTCAAACGCCTGGATGATTCTTTTCGTCATCTTAGCCCGGTCTTGTTTAAACCCGCTGTGGATCGACGCAACGACCATATCAAATTTTTCTAGCACCTTTTCGGGGAAGTCTAATCTTCCCTCGGCAAGAATATCGACTTCTGTCCCTTTAAGAATTTGGAAACCTTTCAGTTTTTCATTCACCCGGCCAATCTCCTCCATCTGTTTCATTAATCGCGACTCGTCAAGTCCATGGGCAATCCTGAGAGATTTTGAATGATCCGTGATGGCAATATACTGGTAGCCCCTCCTCTGGGCAGCTCGAGCAACCTCTTCGATGGAGGATGCCCCGTCGCTCCATTTGGAGTGAACATGAAGATCTCCCTTGATGTCGGATTCCTGAACCAGTTTCGGGAGACGACCTTCTTGTGCGGCTTCGATTTCTCCGCGATCTTCCCGTAGTTCAGGCTCCATCCAATCCATTCCTAAAGCACGATAAATATCCTTTTCGTCCTTTCCACCAATCTTCCTCTTTCCCTTAAATACCCCGTATTCGTTGATCTTGATTCCTTTGGCTTTGGCGATCCCCCTGAGATGAACATTGTGACCTTTGGATCCGGTGAAATATTGAAGCGCCGCGCCATAGGAATCTTCATCGACTACCCGAAGATCAATCTGTATTCCTCCCTCCACGATAACTGAAGCCTTCGTCTCTCCGGAGGCTAAGACCTCTTTGACTTCCGGCAGATGGGTAAATGCCCGAACGATCTTCTCCTTATCCGGGCCGGTAGCTAAAATGTCAATGTCTCCGATACTCTCCTTCATCCTTCGAAGGGAGCCTGCCCATTCAATCTTTTTCGATCCTGTCTTCTGCCTCAACGCTTCCACAATTCGTTTGGCCACAGGAAAGGCTACGCCTAAATTCATTCTGCCTTTGCTCTGCTTAAGGAGTAGGATTCCCCGTTTGATGTTTTCGATCTTTTTCTCGCCTATGCCGAATAATCCCATCAGGGAGCCGTCTTCGATGGCCTTTTCCAGTTGAGAGATGTTATTGATTCCCTTCTCCTTATGAAGCATCGAAAGGGTCTTGGGTCCCATCCCCGGGATATCCATGATGGCGATCAATTCGTCCGACACTCCCTTTCTGGCTTCCTCAAATTTGGAGATCTTTCCCGTTTTAAGATACTCCACAATCTTCTGAGCCATCCCTTCGCCAATCCCAGGGATGTTCTTCAGTTCTCCGCGCTCGGTGATCTCTTCGATGTCTTGCGTGAGATCCCCGATGATCCTTGAAGCCCTTCGGTATGCACTGATCTTAAATGGGTTCTCCCCTTTGAATTCCAGAATGTCCGCCATTTTTTCAAAGAGACCAGCCAATTCTCTGTTTTTCATTTCTTTGCTCCCTAAATTCCCTCAACCCCCACTTTAGTAAAGGGGGGTTGAGGGAATTTGAAACAAAATCTGTTGGGTCACTTGAATTTGGAATTTGGAGCTTGTTTGGTATTTGCCTGCCTGCCGGCAGGCAGGGAATTTGGGATTTGAGATTTTGGGAGCTCTGGGCTTCATGCTACTCGTACTCCGTACCGCAGATAGTGTTTCAGGCAGTACTGGAAATTTTCCAAAACATCTTTTTTGCTGTTGACGATAAAAATATGATTCCGAATATGGAAGAGTTCCTCGATCAGCCTTTCCACGGGGTAGAGCGTCTTCGATTCTCTCCCATATCTTCTTTCCAATTCTTCCTCAAACATCACAACCAACTTATCCTTCATCCTTAACTGTGTATCGTTGAAGAGGAACGCCACTTCCGGTAGGATATCCTCCATCCTGGAAAAGAAAGTTGAAATCTCGTTCCGCTCAACCCCTTTGGGAGGAGAGGATTTCACTTCTACATAGACAAGTCTCTGGGTCCAGGAAGCCATCACATCGTAGTCGCCGCCGGAAGGGGTGTTCTTTACGCTGACTCCATACATGGCGGGAGAGGCAAATTCCCTTTGAAACACCTCTGCAATGAACCATTCCAAGGTGGGTCCGAAACTGTAAAGAGGGGAGACGCGCGTTCGATATCTTCCCCTTCCATCTTTTATAAGTGCCCCCATTTCGCAAAGGAGGCTGCAATATCCCTGAACTACTCTCGAAGAGCAGTAGCGGGTCAGATCCTGGATGCGAAACCCACCCTGGTATTTGATCATGTCTCTCAGAACGAGGCGAAAAGAGTATTTCTTCATCATCTCGTAGAACCGACTTTTGTGAGAAGAGGAAAGGTCAGGAGGGAAGAAGAGGCGGTTGGTGGGATTCTTCCGGAATACTTTGATCCCCCTCATCTTGAGCATCTTCTCCACTGGAGAAGGCTTTTCCGTAGGACCGGCTTTGATGGATTCGATCTCTTGGGTGAGAGATCGTACTTTCTCCTTCAGCGATTGGATCTCCAGGAGAGCTTCCTGTAACTTCACCTAAAAACCTCGATAGAGTTTGTAGACCTTAGCCCATTGAACGGCTTCCGTATATTCCTTGTGGGTGACGCGGCGGTTGATCTCAGGGTATTCATGGGCTCGGTACTCCGGCCGGTATTGGTCCATGATATTGACATAAGAATGAACGGAGATCTCCTCGGCGATGAACCTGAGAACCTCTTCCGAAGAAGCCACGCCGTTAGGCATGACCAGGTGTCTGATCAAGAGTCCTCTGTGGGCAATCCCTTTAGAATTGGTGGTCAGGTCTCCGACCTGGCGGTGCATCTCTTTGAGAACCTTCTTGATCACCTCAGGATAATCCGGGGCATTCGAGAATCGTTCTGAATGCTTCTTGTCCATATATTTTGCGTCGGGCATGTAGATATCAACCACCCCTTCCAAGAGTCGAATCACCTCTATGGATTCATATCCGGAACAGTTATAAACAATGGGAAGCCGAAGTCCTCTCTCTATCGCTTCTGGAAGAGAGGCTACAATTTGAGGGATATAATGTGTCGGGGTGACGAAGTTGATGTTGTGGCAACCCATCTCCTGAAGTCTCACCATGGCCTGTGCCATGTCTGACGAGGTAATGCGTTTACCATTTCCCAGATGGCTGATGTCGTAATTCTGACAAAAAATGCACCGAAGATTACAATGAGTAAGAAAGATGGTCCCTGAGCCGTGATATCCAACCAGAGGAGGCTCCTCGCCAAAATGGGGAAAAGCACTTGATATCATGGGCTCTGACCCGGCCTGGCAGACTCCTAACTCGCCATTCGAACGATCAACCCTGCATTCCCTCGGACAAAGCCGACACGCCTTAGGGAATTCCTTCAGGAGCTGGATTCTCTGGCTGAGCTCTCCTTTTTCGTACAGACCGACATAGGAAGGAATGAAAGTCACGTTAGTATCACTCTATGAGAAAATTCTTTCTACTTAGTTATAAGGTACCACAAAATATTGTGGAATTCTATTCCCGCACCAGGATGGATAGGGACTTACCCTGGGCGAATTGCCTCACTGGTTGCAGGATGTTTGTCCCGAAGGGGGGTTAGGACTGATACCGTGGACTTGTCTGTTAGGCTCCTTTAAAGACGGACGTGGCTCGAGGAGAAAGGGAATTCCCACCTACATGCGTGGCCAGGAGGGAATATCCCATCATGTAAGATTAAATGCTTTGGTAGACGGTTAGGAATCTACGGTAGTAGTCGTGCGGAATTCTCTCTTTTCTCTCAAGGAGGTTTTTCACATATGTGGGGCCATAATTATAAGCCGTCAGGGCAACCTCGGTATCTTTGAAATCAAGGATAAGCTGGGAAAGGTAATAAATTCCAATCCTTATATTGAGGTATGGGTTGAAGAGGGTCCGGTCTCCGCTCCATTCGATACCCAGTTCCTGGGCGAGAGGTTGCGCCACATACGGCATAATCTGCATCAGCCCTTTGGCACCCTTTTCAGACACAGACCAGTTATAAAACTCACTCTCAACGGCGATGAGAGCCAGGATGAATTTGGGGTCCTGATTGCGGCGATTGGCCTCTTCGTAGATCACCTCAGCAAGTTCTTCCTTCGTCACATTGGCAAGACCTGTCGGGTATCTCTCCAGCACCCCTAAGATATCTCGAATCGCATATTCCCTCTTCTGATGTTCGGGTGAGAGGAATCCAAACCCGTGAGGTAGGTACTTTATTGAAAGAGGGAAGGGGAGGTTAAAGGAGAGCATAAAAACGACGCTGAAGAGAACGAACTTGAGGGAAATAGAATGAAGGGAAAGACTCTTCTTGCTACAAGCGACGGCTTCGGGTATCGTTTCAATCTTTACCCAACCTGGCCGCTTCAAGCGGTCGGCTCCTCTGTCGTCGGACCTGTGAGGAGGGTGTTCTATCTTCATTATTGATTTTCTAACTCCCATACCGACCTCCTTGTAACCTTATTTCACAATGCTAACATACGGAAACGCTCTTTGTCAAGCCTCAAATCTTTTTTTTCCGAACCACGCCACAATCTGTAGTAGGTGAAGTGAAAAGCGGGGCTACGTATAGTAGGTTGAGCCTAAGCCCCCCTATCCGAAGCCCTTTCCAATGCCTATTGTCTGCTCTTCCCGGGGAAGTTGTATTTTATCTTGGACCGCTTTATAGGAGAAAAGGCACAAGTATTGGGAGGGCCGTGTTATTGCACGCTAAGCATCATAGGGATTACTTCACCCGTTTTAGACCAGGATGGCCCTTCAAAGTTTTCCCCTCTTTCTTTCCCTCCCTCTTCAGCAAGTTCTCGTTGAAGAGGGTATTTTTCAGGCTGACGGCATTGATGATGCAGTAGATGATTACTGACTTTTCCCAGTCCTTTGTTCCGTCAAAATGCTCAATCTTCGAACGATACTTTTCCCTCAGGCTCGACATGGAGGCTTCATCAAAGGATAGAATCTGTTCCGCCACTCTCTCAAGAGCTTTTTCCATAATGACTCCTTAACACCCTTGATTTTATCCTCACCCCGCCTACTCCCCAAAGGCGAGAGCGAGGGGATCGAGATTAAGGGGCAAACTTCGTGATTTGATGCGGGGCCTCAAAGGTTTCGTGAAGGGCCCTTAGGGCATCCTCTGTCTGATCTTCCTGAATGAGGCAGGAGCAACTGGAGATCGAGGTGCTGATCGCCAGCACATTGATCCCTATTGTTCCCAGGGCATTGAACATCAAACCGGAGATCAAAGGTTTCTCTCTGAAGTGGGGGCCGAAAACGCTGATCACGGCCACATTGGGATGATAAGAAATCCCTTTCGCCTCGACCAGGGGTTTAACGCCTTCCAGCACCTCCAACGCGGCCTCCAGATCCTTTTGGTCGATGCAAAAAGTCATGTTTCCATTGTCTTCCAGGTCGAGATTGTGGACGACAAATTCGATATTGATATTTCGCTTGCCCAGAGCGTGGAGGACTGTTCCAGCCACGTCAGGTCGATTTGCCAAACAAAGGATACTCACCGTCGCTAGACCAGTACTCGCCATTATTCCACCCACCTTGACCTTTGCCCCGTTTCCCATTCCTTCTACTCCCAGACCCTCCGATCATCGATCTTTTTAGCTCGATCCGGAATGCCCCCTTTCACAGTGAATACCACTTCGCCTTTCACCTTGAGAACTTCCTCCATTTCTTTCTCAACCTTTCTTTTCAAGCCAGGCTGGTCAGCTAACTCCTCTTTTAATTCAATGTAAACCGTCATCCGGTCACGGTGTTCTTCTCTGGTGACGACGATTTGATAATTCCCTACCAAAGGAAATCTTGCCATCACCTCATCCACCTGCCAGGGATGGATGAAGATGCCCCAAACTTTGGTCACCTGATCTGTACGGCCGAGAATTTTTCCTAAGCGGGGCGAAGTTCGACCGCAGGGACACGGATCTTCGATCAGGTAAGAGAGGTCTCCTGTGGCGAAACGAATCATCGGAAAGACCTTGCTGAAGGTAGTGGCCACGATTTCTCCGGTGGCGCCGATCTCTAATTGTCTTCCTGTCTCCGTGTCTACGATCTCCACCATCACGTCCTCGGGGATATGCATCCCTTTCTTCTCCGGACATTCGTACCCGAGGCAGCCCACGTCCACCGTGCCATAAGCCTGCCGGATGAGGATCCCAAGTTTTCCTTCCAACTTTTGCCGGAGTGACTCCGGAAACATCTCTGCACCGACAAGGGCTGCCCTCAGAGAAAGGTCCTTTTTCAGGTCAAGGGACATCCCCTCGGCGGCCTCTACCAGGGACACAAGGAGACTGGGCGTTCCAATGAATCCCGTCACGTGCACTTGTCGCATCACTTGGATCTGCATCGAGAGATTTCCAGGGCCAATAGGAACCACAGATGCCCCCAGCATCTTGAGTGACTCATCGAGCATGAAAGCTAAAGGAGTAAGGTGGTAGTTAAAGGTATTTATAACAACATCTCCTTTTCTTAAGCCGCAGGCGAAAAGCGCCTGAGCCCATCGTGTATCCCTGTAATCCCATTCCTCAGGTTCAAACACCGGTCCGGGTGAGATATAAATTCTTCTCATCCCCTTCTTAGGGACGACCTCAAAACCTCCGAAAGGAAGGGTCTGCTTTTGAGCAGTGACTAAATCGGTTTTTTTAGTGACGGGCAGCTTTTCCAGGTCCTTCAGAACTTTTATCCTCTCAGGCTTGATCCCCATCGCATCAAATCTTGACCGAATGGTCCTTGAATAGCGATATCCGTAGTGGAGAATTTTAGAGAGCCTCTCCTTCAGATAAGCCTCTCTTCTTCTCTTCGACATCGTTTCCTTTTCCCTCTGAAAATAACCATGCGCCCGATCAATCATCGTTCTCTCCTCAAAAGGCTGCTGAAAAAAGATTCTTTTAGGGCTGAGCAAAAATGCCCAGATACAAGGCGCCCGAAATTCTGAGGAATGAGGCATACATGGAAGTACGCTGCAATGACGAAGAATGAGGGGAACGCCGTAGATGGGTATTTTTCATCAGCCCAATAAATGCTGTCCATTATAGGACGAATACAGGATCCACATCAATGTCCAGATGGACTCCGATTCCCTTCATCTGACCCTCCATTCTACACGCCAATTCCTTAGCAAAATGATGAAGCAAATGATGGCTCTTCCCCTTTGCCATCATTTGCCACCGAAATTTTCCTCTCATCTTGGCGAAGGGCGCGCTGCTTGGGCCTAAGATTTCAATCCCTTTTCCAAACCCCTTTTCCAACAGGGATTGGCCAATCTTCCCCATCTCCTCTGCCATTCCTTTCGTCCTTTTTTCACTGTTTCCAACCAATCTAAAATTTATGAACCGTGAGAAGGGAGGGTATTCCAGGGCTTTTCGGAATAGAATCTCCTCCTGATAGAATCCGATATAGTCATGATCTTTTGCCCTGAGAATACTATAGTGGTCTGGGTTAAAGGTCTGGATCACCACATCCCCCAAAAATTCCCCTCTTCCTGCCCTTCCCGCTACCTGGGTCAGAAGTTGAAAGGTTCTCTCACTTGATCGAAAGTCAGGAAAGTGAAGGCATGTATCCGCAGAGACTACACCGACAAAGGTTACATTGGGAAAGTCATGACCTTTGACGATCATCTGTGTTCCTACTAAGATGTCAATACTCCCGGATTCGAGTCTTTTTAGAATCTGCAGATGAGACCTTCGTCTTGAAGTGGTATCTCGATCCATTCTCCCCACTTGCGTCTGCGGAAAGAGTGATTTAATCTCCTGCTCCAGGCGTTCGGTCCCGATCCCCATTCCTTGAAGTCGGTGGCCTTGACATTTCGGACAGTCTCCCGGTGCCTGGATTCGATAATCACAATAATGGCACAGAAGGGAGCGATCCCGGAGGTGATACGTGAGTGTCACACTGCAGTTCGGACACTTGAAGGTCTGGCCGCAATCCGGACAGAGGATAAAATTGGCAAACCCTCTTCGATTGAGAAAGAGGAAACTCTGCTTTTTGTCCTCGATATTTTTCTGGAGTGCGCCCCTTAATTTTTCTGAGAGCAGGGTTTTTTCCTTCCTCACGTCCACCACGTCTACCCTCGGAAGGGGTTTTCCTTCGATCCTCTCGGGAAGATTGAGAAGGCGAAACTTTCCTTTCTCGGTGTTATAAAATGATTCCAAAGAAGGGGTGGCCGATCCCAGAAGGAGGGTCGCCTCGACCTGTTTTGCCCGCACCACAGCCGCATCCCTGGCATGATATTTCAGCTTCTCCTCCTGTTTATAAGAGGGATCATGCTCTTCATCCACGATAATGATTCCAACGTTCTTAAAGGGGGCGAAGATGGCAGACCGAGCCCCCATGGCAATCTTCACCTCTCCTTTCCAGATTCTTCTCCATTGATCATAACGCTCTCCCCTTCCAAGCCCGCTGTGAAGGAGAGCGAGGTTCTCTCCGAATCGGTCCTTAAACCGGGAAAGGAGCTGTGGAGTCAAAGATATCTCCGGAACAAGAACAATCGCTTCCTGGCCTTGGACCAACACCTCTTCGATGGCTCGAAGATAAATCTCCGTCTTCCCGCTCCCTGTGACACCGTGAATCAGGAACGGAGAAAATCGCTTTGAACGGATCCCTTTCAGGATCTCGTTGAGAATTCCTTCCTGATCAGGAGTGAGCTCCGGTTTTGGATAAGGTTTCAGTTCCGATCGGAGTGAGAGATCACGGCATACCTCTCTCGTTGAGAGTGAGAGGAGCCCTTTGGCTTGGAGGGATTGCATGGATTTGGAAGGAGACTTAAATCTTTTACTCAATTCGGAATAGGAGATGTCTCCTTTCTCTTTGAGCCAGTTCAGAATCTCTGCTTGCTTTCTTGAAATCAGCTGGGCGGATTCACTTCCTCGATATTGAACTACCTTCTCAAATTTGGGCTTGACCTCTTTTCCTTCTATGCCAACGTCAATAATGAGAAGCCCTTTTCTCTTCCAGGAAAAGATTTGAGACTTTGATACTTCGCCGAGAAATATTTTTAAAATTTTCTTTAAAGAGACTTTGTCACACCTTGCAATTTCCTTAAAGACCTTTTCCTGAAGCGGTTCCAACCCCCCCCGGGCAAGAGATTCCATCCCGTCTTGAGTAAGGCCCAGAATCAGTTCGCTCTTTAGCTGAAGCCCTGGCGGAAGGCCGGTCTTGATCACTTCTCCTAACGGATAAAGGTAGTAATCGGAGATCCAGCGAAAAAACCGGAGCATCTGAGGGTCGATCAGAGGAGCCTCATCGAGGAGGTCCTCAACCTTCCGCAACTTCTCTTCTACTCCTTTCGGAGGTTTCTCCACAAGATCGATTGAAAACCCGGTGACTCTTCTCCCTTTGAAAGGAACGAGGACCCTCATCCCGATTCTGAGAGAATCCCTCATTCTTTCCGGGATGCGATAGTGGAATGTGTTAGAGACAGGAAGCCCCACCGCAACTTCAACAATTTCTTTCATCGTTCCCAAATTATCCCCTTTTGGTCGGGTTTGTCAAATCTTCATCCTGAGTCATTGTGATCCCGCCTAAAGGGGAGAAGCAATCTCAATTTTGTCGCTGCGTCGTCATTTATTAACAGCCAAAAATGTTAACAAGTTTAACCTTTACACTCTTTTTCAGAATAACTATATTAGGCTCAATCCTTACAGCAAATTATTCTAATGAGGGTCCTTCTATTCAGGATAGCATGAATGGAACTTTTTAAGAAACTATTCTCATCTTTAAACCGCGCATCTATAAAATACTTGGTGGCGGGAATATATCTTCATACCGGTTGTTCCAATAAAGGAACTTATAGCAATGGAAGAAGCGTCAGATCGGCCACAGGACAGGGCCGATGTGTTTTACCTCAAGAAGATCAGGCGCGAGTGGGCAGATGAAAAAACAAAGGCTGAGTAAACGAGAGGAGTCGCCTCTCCTGTATTACAAGACGAGAGAAGAGAGCGAAGCCTATCGTAAGAAGCCAGTAGAACTGAGACTTCCGTGGATCGAGTCTCAAATGGAGTTCTTTCATAAAGCTAAGCCCCTAAAGGCGAAGAGGATCAGAGAAGAATTGCGGAAACCTGGTTTGAAATTATCAATCAGGGATGTCTCCCTTAGTAAGAAAATACTCAAGGAAAGGAAACAGTCTAAGAGATGAAGGTCTTTTTTGACTCTTCAGCTCTATCCTTAGTTCTCCAATCGATCAGAGAAGCTGACTTATGACCTTATTTAAACCTTCACGATCGCGGCAAGAAATTATCAGCGAGTCACACTTCGTAGCTGGAGAGAAACTCAGGAATCAGGGTATCTTGGCGAACCAATAAAGTAAGATCACTTTTCTGTCTTTCGGCGGGCAGCGTTTCACTTGCAATGAATCTATTTCCCATATAAACAAGGATTAGAGGAAACCGTTGCAGAGAGTCAGGGAACTTATTCTTCTTCTGAAATGCCTAAGATATAGAGGATATTTTTGAGCCGGGCGCGGCCCACACTCATATTGGCCGCTCGCTCAATTCTTTCCTTGGCATTATATGCAATACCCAATCCGGCTTGACCTAACATCAAAACATCATTGGCCCCGTCGCCGATGGCCACGGTCTGATCTAAAAGCACTCCTTCCTCACTGGAAACCATATTGACGATCCTTGCCTTGTAAGTATTGTCCACAATCTTTCCCAGAACTTTACCGGTCAGGGCTCCATTCTTGATTTCCAGCTGATTGGCAAAGGAAAAATCCAGGCTCAATCTTTCCTTCAAAAAATCGGCAAAATAATCGAATCCTCCGCTCACCAAACCCAGTTTATACCCCAACCCTTTGAGCGTCTCCACTAAATCTTCAGCTCCTTCGGAGAGCCTCATCTCGCTACGAATCTTCTCTAATGCTTCAACCTTCAATCCTTTGAGAAGTGCCACGCGCTGGATCAAGGCTTCTTCAAAATCGATATCCCCTCTCCCCGCCTTCTCCGTGATTCTCGAAACCTCCTTAAAGACCCCTGCCCTCCCAGCCATCTCATCAATGATTTCCATATCCACCAGCGTGCTGTCCATGTCAAAAAAGACAAGGCGTTTGTTCTTGCGATAGGCCTCCATCTTCTGGAGGGCCAAATCAACGTTGAGTTCGTGGCTCTTGGCAATCACTCTTTCCTTCAAGTGGCCGAGGTTTTTCACTCTATTCACGTCGATCGTCAGCTCCACACAACTTGCACGGTGGCGGGTCAGATTGCTGATCATTTCGATATTGGCATTTTCCTCGGCCAGGATACTTGAAATCTCCGCCAGAGCCCGAGTATCCCCAAAATAAGTCAGGATAAAAAGGTTCTTGCTATTTCTCGCCTTCATCTCTTTCTCGGAGAAGAGCCGAAAATTGAGCGTCAGGTGAAGCCGGCTGGCTTCAAACAGAAGGTCTTTCAAAACACCATCCTGTGATTGCTTCGCTCCGCTCATGTCCAGGAGGAAAGAGAGGCCGAGAAAATCCTGAAGAGAGGCCTGCTCGATATCCACAATCTCCACCTGATTCTGCACCAGAATCCTACTGAACGTGGCGGTGATTCCCGGCTGGTCCGGACCGGACACGGTCACCATCACAAAGTCTCTCTTATCTCCCATTCTCTCAACCTTCTAATAAAGACAAAGACCCGCTCTTGGCTATTCTATCCAGCACCCTAAGCTCTGTCAATTAGAACAGC
>DATHCH010000008.1:0-18526 GCA_035319625.1 Thermodesulfobacteriota bacterium | reverse complement strand
TCGGGCTTTAGGGATGAGCTTCGAGTAAACCCCGGATTGATATGAAGATCAGTTACCCCCTCAAAGGCATTTTGTTGATCTTCTTTATTATCCTTGGAGCCTACCTTGTTATTCACTATGAGCTCAATCTCTTTCTGATCGACCAGAATAAGGTGATTGCGTTCATCAATTCCTTCCATCCTTACGACAATTTCGTTTTTGTCGTTTTTCAGATTTTCCAGGTGCTGATCGTAGGGGCCATACCGGGTGAAATAAGTGAATTCATAGGTGGCTATATCTACGGCCCTGTTTTAGGGACGATTTATTCTGCCATTGGTCTCTGCATCGGCTCATGGTTGGCCTTTGCCCTCTCCAGGATATATGGCTTGCCCCTTGTAAGACGAATTGTGAACCCTTCGATTACGGAGCAATATGATTATCTTATGGAACATCAGGGGCGTCACATCTCCTTTTTCCTTTTCATGATTCCCGGTTTTCCCAAAGCCGCGCTTTGTTACATCATCGGCCTTAGCCGTATGACTATTTGGACTTTTATTGCCGTTTCCACCCCTGGCAGGTTATTGGGAATTATTTTAGTTTCAATATGTGGAAGTTCTCTCAAAAACCATCAAGATATGATTTTTTTCATCCTTTTGATAATCATGAGTATCATCTTTTTGCTGGCTTACTTTTTCCGAGACCGATTGATGAAATTGGCAGGGAAACGGAAAAGTATGGACATAGAGAAGAAAGAATAGCAGGGGTCGGGTCAAAGGAAACATTTCTTAATTTGCAGCATGGCGGGGAGGGGGTACGGGCATAATATAGGAAAGAGTTTCAATAATTAAGTCTATCCCCGAGCGATGCTTTCACGATATCGCACGGGAGCCATCATAAGGATGAAACAGATAATAGAAGCGTCTACAGTGCTTATAATTGCAGGGGGATTACTCATGACACTGTCGAGGTGTTCAACTCGGCAAGGTGATGAAAGCACCGCCTTTATGGGGTCATTCGGGCTCTACCGGCTCATTCCTTTATTATTCCGATGACCTGAGTCTCTATATAGCAGGATCTATCAATCAGGTAGAATCGCGGTCTAAGCCGTTTAGACTGATGCTTGGGGTGATGAAGGCCATTCAGTCAAAAAAGCAGGTTCAAGAATCTAAAACCGCAAACCGAAACCAATTTATTACCAATAAATAACGTGTGCATCAGGATTGAGCGTTATACCCTTTTTCCAACGGAAATTGTCATTCCCAAATGCAGGACGACCATCACTCTTTGTTATTCACACTTCTTTTTTTGCCCGCCAATCTTGGACTTTTTCTTGTGAGTGCAATATTTTGCCGGAGTGCGCATAACGTTTCCTTACATTCGATGGCGGAAAATCTTCCATAAATATAAATATTTTTTGTAGCCGCAGCCTTTAGCCTGCGATGTTTGAGCTTAATTGCCATATTAGAAGGATGGCGGTGAGGGGTAAGAGGGTATCTATGTCCAAATTCCAGGGATAGGTTTTCCACAGTACTTGCACTTCCCGGCCCTGAGGTTCACTTCTCCAACCATATACCCCGTTCGCTGGATGATCCTCTTTTTGCACTTCGGGCAGAAGGTATTTTCGCCCTCATGACCAGGGACATTCCCGATATAGACGTATTCAAGACCTACAGAATAAGCCACTTCCCGGGTTTTCTCCAATGTCGAAACCGGAGTAGGGGGAAGGGTCTTCAGCTTGTACAAAGGATAGAAACGGGAGAAATGGATCGGGGTGTCTGCTCCCAATTCTTTTTTTATCCAGAGGCACATCTCGTTTACGACTGACATCTCATCGTTCTTTGTCGGGATGACGAGGTTTGTGATCTCCAGATGGACTTTTTCCCGCTTCAGCGTCTTCAATGTCTCAAGAACGGGGTTGAGTTCTCCACCGCACACGTCACGATAAAAATTCTCTGTGAATCCCTTCAAATCGATGTTGGCTGCATCTAATACCTTGCATAGTTGTCTCAGAGGGGCGGGATTGATAAACCCGTTCGAGTGGTAAACGTTGAGAAGGCCTGATTTCTTGGCGAGCGCGCCGATGTCTATCATGTATTCATAAAAGATGGTCGGCTCCACATACGTATGGGCGATAGAATGGGCTCCACTCTCTTTGGCTTCCTTGACCACCATCTCGGGCGAAAATTCTTTGCTGTAAACATCCTCCGGAGCGGCCTGCGAGATCTCCCAATTCTGGCAAAACTTGCACTGGAAATTGCATCCCGCGGTGGCGAGGGAAAAAGAAGTTGTTCCGGGAAGGACATGAAAAAAAGGTTTCTTTTCAATCGGATCGATATGAACCGCGCAAGGATTTCCATAGACCAGGCTGTAATATTTTCCGTCGTGATTTTCTCGCACCCTGCAGATGCCTCTCTTCCCCTTGGCCACGCGGCAACGGTGAGGACACAACTCGCACCGGATTTCTCTTCCGTCAAGTGGAGTGAAATAAGGAGATAGTTTCGTCTTGATGAGTCCCTTCGTGGCCGTTTGTGCGCTGGAGATCTTCGGGAATCCAAAGGGACTGGCGGCGGAGAGCATGCAGAAACTTGCAGCACAGAACTGCAAAAACTGTCGCTTCGTCCATCCGGGATTGGATGCAGCCTCGGTCCTCATCAAGTTTTCAAAGCAAATCAAAGGTTCGCTCATTCTTTATTTTCCCTTTCAGATCATTGGCCACAGGTAGATATAATTTACTTTGGAATGGATTGGTTAGTCAATACCTTTTCAGCAACCACCAGAATAGTCTTAGATGCTCAGACATTCCGTCTGCTGCACCTTGCATCTTTGCTGGGATTCGATGATGACCTTTATAGCCGACTCGCGATCTTCCCAGCCCTTCACGCGGGTTTTTTTCCTCTCCAGATCCTTATAAACCGAGAAGAAGTGCTGTATCTCTTTGAGCAAATGGGGCGGGACATCGGATAGGCTCTTAACATAATTCCATAAGGGATCAGAGACGGGGACGCAGAGAATCTTTTCGTCCATCCCTTTCTCATCCCACATAATGAAGACTCCAACAGGGTTTGCTTCGATAATACACCCTGGAAAAGTTGGCTCCCAAACCAGCACAAGGGCGTCGAGGGCATCTCCGTCTTGCGCCAAGGTGTCTAAAATGAAGCCATAGTCACTTGGGTAATGAACCGAAGAAAAGAGCATCCTATCGAATTTGAGTAGCCTCCTTTGTTTGTCGTACTCGTACTTGTTTCGGCCTCCTTTCGGGATTTCAATCATGACGCTAACCGTCATTGTTCCCTTCCCGTCAACTTTTCTATGAGTTTCCATACCGTGGCCCCCGTTCGCGTAGATACCCACGGGCATAGCCCGTGGCACTTGTTCCAAAGCACAAGCTATGCTTGACGCCCTACGGGCGAGTTTCCATTCACCCACGGGCAAAGCCCGTGGAACTCTGCCCTTCGGGTTGTTAGATTTTCTCTATAAGCCATTATACACCTGCGAATACCCAGCCTGCAAATTAATTGACAGGGCTCCATACAATCCGGGTTTGTCACCCGTGCCTATCGGCAGGCAGGCGACGACTGCCTGCCATGTACCATGTGAGGTTCAGGGCCTGCCCCGCCCTCGGTCTATTAACAGTGTGGGACGGGGGCTGGCAGGCAGGTATTGGCATCTGTTTAATCCTTAATCCCGCCCCTCATTCTCGATCCCATATCTTAGTACGAATTCATTGACAACGTTTCCGTTTTTGCTATATTGAAGTCAAAATTTTAGAGGGATGAATTGACTTCTTACACGAGTTTTAGAACACTTGCAGACCGGGAAGTGGAAGGTCAAGATTATCGGATCAGAATCGAAATAAGAGATCCACGGTTTTTCATCATGGCTCCTCACGGCGGAAGAATCGAGCCTGCGACAGCAGAAGTTGCTGAAGCGATTGCTGGGATGGATTACTCCTTTTACAGTTTCAATGGGTTAAAGGCTGACGGCAACGGCGTGCTTCATATCGAGAGCCACCTTTTCGACGAGCCTCGCGCACTGCGGGCCGTTGAAAAGGCCGATATCATAGTCACGGTGCACGGGCAAGTTGACCGGAAAGAGGAGTTTGTGATGGTGGGTGGTCTCGACGATGGTTTACGATTAGAGATACGGCGTCAGTTGGAAGCAGCCGGTTTTCAAACCCTGCCTCCCTCAGAAGGGCTAATGGGGACCGATCCGATGAACATCTGTAACCGGGGAAGATCACGGCAGGGCGTTCAATTAGAAATCAGTCGCAAGGTGCGTGATGTCCTCAGAACGAATCAAGGTCATCTCCAAACCTTCGCCGACGCTGTTCGAAAAGGGATTCGATTGTATTTGGCCAAGTAATACCATGATGACAGATTTAAAAGGAGGAAGAGGATGAGCTTAAGTATGTTTATACCGGAGGTTTAGATACTTGAGAAAATTGTGAGACGATTGATCGTCTATTTTTTCCTGCTCGTTAGTTTCCGTATCGTGGGGAACGGGAGCTGGGCCAGATGACGCCTTTTGACCTGATCGTTCTGCTTACGATCAGCAACGTCTTGCAGAATGCGATGATCGGTCCGGACAATTCTCTGACCAGAGGCCTCATCGGTGGGCTGGTCCTGTTTTGCGCAAATGGTTTGATTGGACGTCTCACGCTTCACTTTCCGAGCATCGGAAGGCTACTGGAAGGCGAGCCCACACCCCTGGTTGAGGACGGCAACGTCCTCGCAAGAAACCCGATGCGCGAGGTCATGACCAGGGCTGAATTGGAGCGTTCGGTACGTAAGCACGAGCTCGACCCGGACACTGACCTCTCTTTAATCAAGAGGGCGTTGTTGGAGCAGGATGGGCCAGTGACGATTTTACATAAAAATGAGCCCGACCAGGCCCATCACAGGGAAACCGTAGGGAAATTGCCCGGGAAGGAATAGTAGAAGGAAAGCTTATGATTCTGTTCCCCGTTAGCGAGGAGAAGAATAGATGGCTTAAGGAAAAAATGGAAGCCCTCGGTATTCATGAGAAGGACATTGAAGAGAAATTCATTCGGTCTTCGGGCAGGGGAGGGCAGAAGGTAAACAAGACCTCGACCTGTGTTTATCTCAAACATCTTCGAACAGGGATCGAAGTAAAATCGATGAGAGAGAGGAATCAATCTCTTAATCGATTTCTTGCGAGGCGCGAACTTGTCATGAGAATCGAGAAGGTGTCAGGACAGTTGAACCATGAAGAGATGATCGTTGAGAAGGTGAGACGGCAAAAGTCAAAAAGACGGAAGAGGGCAAGCCTTAAATACGGGAGAGAGTAAACGATTAGCACGCAGGCTCTACTCAAGGCGAACTACGTAAAGAAGATAGCCGTAGAATGCCTTAAGAGCGAAACCAAGGAATAATAGCACGGCTCAAGAGCGATTTTTCTGGGAGAGAGGGAGAGGATGAAGCTCAACAATATATTTTCAGGGATCCCTTCTTTTATGCAGGCTGAAATTTCTGAGACGCTTTTGAAAGCGGAAGCCTTCGAGCTTGAACGAATCGTTTCAACAAGTCAGGCAACGCCGGAGGGAGAATGGTATAAGAAGGATACAGAGGAATGGGTCATTCTGTTGAGCGGCAGCGCCGGGTTGTTATTTGAAGATGAAGACGAAGTATTCATTATGAACGCCGGCGATTATATCCATATCGAACCTCACCAGCGGCACCGGGTTGAATGGACAGACCCCGAGCAGAAAACCGTTTGGTTAGCTTTACACTTCACATAAAATTTGCATGGAACTTCGCTTGGTTTAAGGGAAAACGGTATGGTTCCCATCACCCTCGCCCTCTCCCTGCCTTCGCCGAAGCGGCTTCGCGCAGGCCCTGAACCGTGATGGTACAGGGCAGGCAGGCATCACGGGAGAGAGGGATAGAGGGGATGTGTCATAATTAGTGAGAGAACACTAAGGAGGATCAAAAAAAATGAAGAAGAGGCTTTTGGTGATCGGAGGAGTTGCCGCAGGTCCTAAGGCAGCTGCCAAGGCCAGGCGATGTGATCCTGAGATGGAGATCGCCATTTACCAGGAAGAAGATGACATCTCCTATGCGGGCTGCGGGCTTCCTTACTACATCAGCGGTGTCATCGAAGACCGGGAAGAATTGATTTCCAGGACACCCGGTAAGTTTGCCCAGGACGGAATCAAGATCCTGAAGAACCGCAAGATCGAAAAAATTGACCTCCAGAACTCTACCGTTACAGGCAGAAGAGTTGGATCAAGAGAGACCTTTACAGATCATTTTGAAGAGTTGGTCATTGCGACAGGTGCTTATCCCATTCGACCTAAGATCGAAGGTATTGACTTGAGAAATGTCTTTTACCTCCGTTCCATCTTCGACGCAGATGCCATCCTCGAAAAGATTCAGGCTGAGAGTATCGGGAATGTGGTGATTGCCGGGGGAGGGTATATTGGACTTGAAATGGCTGAGTCCCTCGTTCACTTAGGAAAAAATGTAACGATTGTTGAGCTAGCCCCTCAAATCTTAACACTTTTCGACGAAGACTTTGCCGGTATCTTACGGCAATATCTAGGAAAGAAAGGGGTGAAAGTCTTCACCTCTGAAGGGATTCAAGCATTAGAAGGAAAGAATGGGAAGGTCACCCATATCCAGACCGCGGCTCGTCAGTTAGAGGCGGATGCCGTTTTGATGAGCCTCGGGATTCGTCCCCAGGTTGAGTTAGCAAAGCAGGCGGGATTGAGGATTGGTGAGACGGGAGCGATCGGGGTTAATGAGAAGATGGAGACAAGCGCCGAAGGGGTTTATGCCGCAGGCGATTGCGCGGAGACGACCCATCTTATCACAGGTAAGAAAGTTTGGGTCCCGTTGGGATCTACGGCCAACAAACAGGGCAGAGTGGTGGGGGTCAATGTCTGCGGCGGAAATGCTACATTTCCGGGGGTCATGGGAACAACCATCTTTAAGACCTTCGATTTCAATGTGGCTAAGACAGGACTGAACATGAGAGAGGCAGAGAAGGAAGGCTTCCATCCGGTACAAGCGATTGTCAAAGGGTATGGCCGTGCCCATTATTATCCGGGTGGGAAGGAATCAACCCTAAAAGTGATTGCCGATAAGGAGACTGGTCGAATATTGGGGGGAGAGGCCATAGGCGAAGGGGCTTCGGATAAGTTCATCGATATCTTGGCCATGGCCCTCCATGGTAGGATGACGGCTCGGCAGTTAGCCTCTGTCGACCTGGCTTATGCCCCTCCGTTCAGTCCGGTGCTCTCGCCCATCATCGTGGCAGCCAACGTACTGATGAATAAATTGGAAGGGAAGATCGAAGGGATTCAAGCCTCTGAAGTGAAAGAGAAGCTCAAGATCTCAAAAGAAAATTTCCAGGTACTGGACGTCAGAGAAGAAGACGAACTAAAAGCAAAACGAATTTCCGGTACAACCTGGATTCCTTACGGCCAATTAAAGAAGCGTCTCGGCGAGCTCGACAAGAGAAAAGAAACCGCTGTTCACTGCCAATCGGGTCTGCGGTCATATAAGGCCTGCCTCAAACTTCAGCAGGAAGGGTTTCAAAATGTGAAGAACATTGACGGAGGGCTTCTCTGCTGGTCCTACGATCTTGAGGCATCCCCTGCGAAGGAGAAGAGCTAAGGTAGGGTATGGCGGAAGACTATTTCTTGGTAGATGCCCATGCTCATCTGAATGAGTTGGCTGATCTTCCGAAGTCGCTTCAGGAGGCCAAAGAGGCGGGTGTCTGCGGTATCGTCGCCGTAGGCATGGACGTCGAGTCAAATAAAAAGGTTCTTCAGATCACCAAGGAGAATAGTGAATTCGTCTATCCAGCTCTGGGTTACCACCCCTGGTTGATAAGAGAAGAGGAAATAGAAACGAACCTTTCGTTCGTTCGGGATCATGCCAAAGAAGGAGTGGCTCTGGGTGAGATCGGGCTGGATTATAAAATCAAAGTCAAAAAAGAGTTGCAGTGGAAGGTGTTTGGAGAGCTTCTGGATATCGCCATTGAGTCTGACAAGCCGGTGATCGTTCACTGCCGATATTCCCATCGCCGAGCCTTTGATATGTTGAGAGAGAGGAAGATCAAGCGAGCCGTCTTTCATTGGTATTCCGGACCCCTTCGTCTTTTGGACGAGATCCTGAAGGCGGGCTATCTTATTTCTGCGACTCCCGCCTTGGCTTACAGTCCTCCTCATCTGGAGGCAATCAAACGGGCACCCATCGAGAGGATTCTGCTGGAAACGGACACCCCTGTAAGCAATCAGGGAAGAGAGGCCAGACCCAAAGATGTGAGAGTATCTCTGGATGAAGTAAGCCGGCTTAAGGGGTTGGACCCGTCGCTCGTATCAGAACAGACGACAGAAAACGCTTCCCGATTTTTCAAAATTCGTTTCTAATCTCCTGTTGACATATCATGTCAGATTAGATTATTCTTTTGCGCAATTCCTTCAGTTTTTTATAGGAAGCCGCCGTGTTTTGAAAAACCCGAGGAGTGCCGGAAGTTTTTGAACCGATTGGACCGGGGTTATTGGTGATGAACAGGCCTCTGATAAAAAATAATTTCATGATTCTTGTATTTTTCTGCCTGATTCTTAACGTTGGCTGCAGTTACATGGTGAAAAACGACAAACTCCAAGTCTATCTGAAGCCCAGATACGGTATGGACAAGTTTATTTCCGTTCAAGGGTATAATCTTCACTATGTCGAGGCAGGGGAGGGGCAGCGCATACTTCTCATCCCCGGAGCATTTAGTACATACCGGCACTGGAATAGGGTCATTCCGTACCTTTTAGAACATTATAAACTGCTCTGTCTGGATTACCTTGGCGTAGGAGATTCTGACAAGCCCAGGTCTGGGTTTGGCTACACCATAGAGGAGCAGGCCGATTTGATTGCAAAAATGATCGAAGCCTTACAAATGCAGAAAGTCCACATTTTGGGCGTATCTTACGGGGGAGCCATTGCCTTGAATCTTGCCGCGCGGTACCCGGAAAAAGTGGACAAGATCATTTCGATTGAGGGAAATGGCATTAAACATCAGAATGTTCCTTATAAGCCCATGAAGGGCCTTTTAGGATGGCCTGTGCTCGGAGAGCTTTCTATCGGGGTGATCCGATCGGGAATTGCGAACAGGCTCGTTGCAAAATCGGTGATGGGGAAGGCATGGGAGCAGATGAGCAAAGTGGAGAAGAAGGAAGTTGTAGACATCATGGCTCAAAATAATAAAACGGCTTCGCGCGTTTCGTGGCATCTCATCTCTCGAACCCTCGAGACGTCGAGAGATTTCACGGATCAGGCCAAGACCATCCGGACCCCTGTTCTTTATCTCTATGGAGGGAATTCCTACTACCATGGCATGGCCGAGACGAATGCAGAGTTTTTGAAAAACCACCTTCCCAATGTCGAAATTGTGCGCTTTAACGATGGCATCCACGATTTAGAACTGCAGAAACCCAAAGAAGTAGCCACCCTCGTTCTGGAATTTCTGGCTGAAAACGGAGCCGCCGAGGAAGGGAAAATAGCCAAGTCCCAAATCTCAAATTCCAAATAAATCATAAATCCCTCCTCGCCCCCCTTTAGTAAAGGGGGGTAATAATCTCCTCTCTTTGTCAAAGGGAGGCTGGGAGGGATCTTAAAGTGCTATTTTCTAAGTAAATCCAATAATTCAATAACTGATGTTTATAAGTGGGAGATAAAGGACGAGGTGAATTTGGTGATTGGAATTTATAGAGTGGTCTGTGAGACCACGACCTCCTTCACATATTTTACCCAATCCGACCCGTAGGCGTCCTCATAAACAAGCCTCAGAGGAAAGCCATGTTTTCGAGGAAGTGTTTCGCCGTTCACACGATAAGCCAAAAAGATTCTTTTTTGATCGAGTTCTTTTAGTGAGATTCTGATACGCTTTCCATCCTCTCCAACGACATCGATATATTGAGCTTCTTTTTTAATCTGTGCTTCTTGAAGCAAACTCTTCAAGGTCACTCCTGTCCAACGACCGTTATTGGAGAAGAAACCGGGGCAGATGAGCAGGCCCGTTTCCGTCAATGAGGGATACTTGAGAATTTGATTGTAATTGAGCGAAAGAGGGCGCCCCACATTGCCCGTAAGCTTGAGTCGATAAGTTTTTAAATCGATCACTATATCCGCAGGCCCCATGGTCCCAAACTGATTGAGGGGATCGATTTCGAGATTTCGATTGTCAATCTCCGCCGGATTCATGTTTAACAGTTGATTCTTTGGAAATCCTCTGGGAAGGATTTGTTTTGCTTTGCTCCAGACTCTTGAGACAAAATTCCCTAAAGAGGAGGTCAGAAAAAAACCTCCCAAGGAAACCCAAAATGATTTTCGTAGAAAGTTCCTTCTTGTCCACATAACTATTTCAGTAACATATCTACTATTATTATATCGAAAACAACCCCTCAACTCAATGGTCTCAAGCCAAAGATAGATTGACACTTTTGCTGCAGGTTCATATAATCCTCCCAACCATAGAATAAACTTAAAGAATAATGTTAGTCAAAGAACATGAGGGACATCAACGCAAATATTCTCCTGCCCAATGATACAAATTTTCAGGTGTGTCCATGGATTCGGGAGAAGGCGAATCCATATCATAACCCAATAATATTAAAAAATTTTTCTGAAATTTATCTTGACTTTTGATATAAACAAATATATACGTTGTGCAGGCAGAAAACTGCGTAAGTAACGGATGCGAAATAAAGATACGAAAACGCAATCTATTCACATAGCTTATACTGGTACTCCACGAGTGAACAAGCCTTTCGGAAGATTCAGAGTCAAGCGCACAATTTCCTCGATATTGTAGCAGGCCTTCCGTTCTTTATCGGGCTCGTAATGGGGCTGAGGACGCGGACCGGCAAAGAAAGAAAAATTGGTCTCAAATTGAAGACTGAGAGCCAGTATTTATCCAAGGACTGGTAAATTTTTATCCATTCAGACGAGAAAGGTCAAATTTGTCATTTTTCTGGGACTCTTGATATTTTGAAAAGTCATTTGAAATCAAGTTGTTAAACAGTCAGAATTATTTTTGGCACTGAAATTGCTCAAAAACTAATCAGGATACTTGTTAGATTGAGGCGGCGTAAGAAAAGCATCGCAATGGAATGATTTCAGAGAAGATTGGTTTCGATTGTGGATCATCGCAATTGTCCTAACGGGCGTAACCGTCCGGAGATACTTTTAAGAATCAGGAAAAGGACCAACATTAACGTGATAGACGGATTTGAATACCCAGCTCTGACTACAGTAAAGATGAATGGGGATGCACAATTCATTGGGTGATAAGCGAACAGAAATTTTTCTATGATCGCCTCATCGTTTTTGTGAGGTCATCAAGATCAGAAGGAGGAAATTTATGATAGTTGCATGCGAGAAATGCCGGAAAAAATACGAGATAGACCCTGAAAAATTTGAAGGAGAGGTAAGTAGGTTTAGATGCACATCCTGCGGTAATGTCATCACGGTTTCCAAATCGATGGCCAAGACTCCTAATCCATCCCCTCCAAAGGCGAAGGCAGAAAAAGCCCCCAGCCCCGCATTGGAGAGTTTTGGTTTAAAGAGGAGAAAGATTGGTTTAAGGGGCAAAATATTCCTTATTCTCTTTGTAGTTCCCATTTTTATATTTATGTTAGTTCTCGCCGTGCCATTTACCGTGGGATACTTTAACCAAGCCGTCGGGCTGATCGTCAATGAGAATACACAATATGCCGTTGAAAGGTCCAAGACCGAGATGAACCAGATGGCAACCTCAATCGCCAGTCAGGTGGAAGTATATCTTGCAGGCCACCCGGAATTGAAAAGAGAGGATTTGACGAATGATGACGGTTTAAGAAAAATAATCTTTCAACGGGCTTCGCTCTCTGGTGAGGCAAGCTTGTACCTTAGATTCGATCCTGAAACGCGAGAGCCCTTAGGCACTTTCCTCATAAACCGCAACAAAAATGTGGAGGGTCAACCCCTGACCAGCCTCATGGTCAAGGGCACACTTGGTAAAGACAAGTATGACGAATTCGGGAAACTCATCCCCGCAGGGTCGCATGGGGAGCATCGCGTGGCATCCGATTTTTATCTCACGAAGGTTGAAGGCGGTATTTTAAAGGAAAGGATATTGGCCTGCTCACCGGTTGCACAAACCCCTTACGGCATCGCCGCCACTGCCGAGACCGATGATTTTATGCTGTCAGCAAAGCAGCTTGAAGGTCGTGTAAGGAACCTACTTTTCGATACGAGAAATATTCTTATTGGAGTTTTTGGGGGTACCCTTTTACTCATTGGTATGATCATATTGCTGTATATCCATAGCGTGACGGGCAAAATTAGATATCTTACCGAGGTAGCCTATCGTATAAGCGTAGGTGAACTAGGAGCAGAGATAGGAATCAAATCAAACGATGAAATTGGGGATCTGGCCGATGCAATCTCCCGTATGCAGGATAGTATTCGTTTATCTATCGAGAGGCTTCGTAGAAGAACAACTTAACTGTACCTCAGGAAGATGAAGGATGGATGATTCACGGAGGAGGCTTTGGTTTTGTGCACGGCAAAATGCCTTCTGTGCCGTGAGGGACGGAAAGGTCCTTAATTTCGGAGAGAAAGTTTTAGAGCAATTTTATGCCTGAAATAGTCCTCGGCGATCTTACAAAGATTAACCTCTTTGACGCTCTTAAACCCCTTTTCGTCAGTAGGAAGACCGGAAAGATTATGTTAAAGGGCAAGGAGGGCGGAGAGTTGTATTTAGAGCTGGGGAATATTACCCATGCCAAAACGAACAATGCTGTTGGAGAGTATGCTTTCTTTGCCCTGATGGGATTAAAAATCGGGAAGGCCTCGTTTGAGCCGGATGAAGTCCCGTCAGAAAGAACCATCTCCATTTCAACGGAACAACTCCTTTTGAATTGGTCCTACCGAAAACAGGAGTGGGATAGGATCAAAGAGGCCATTCCCTCTCCCAGTACATCTTTTCGTCTCTCCCTCCAGAAGAGCCCGGAGAACAAGAATATCAATGCTGACCAATGGAATGCATTAGCCCTCTGCAACGGGGCAAAAACCGTCTCAGAGATTGCTGGAACGCTCAACTGGGATGAATTCAAAACATCTAAGACAATTCTTCAGCTTGTCCAGTTAGGATTACTGGTGAAAGCCGAGGGGCAAAGACCAGTTGAGAAGAAGGTGGCAGGGGAGACCTTTTTTCTAAAGGTGGAGAATGAACTTAAAAAGGCGATAGGGCCGGTAGCTTCCGTCATCATCGATGATAAACTCAATGAGCTGGGCATGACCTCGGCGTCCCTTCCGCAAGATCAAGCACTCCCTTTTGTCGAGGCGCTGAGTGAGGAGATTCCTCGTGATGCGCAGAAGAAAGAGTTCATTAGGCTGATGATGGAGTTTCTGTCCTCCGGGAAGCTATAGAGCATAAGCCGGGAGGATGGCGTGCTCGAAGGCAAGTATGAAAGCGAGAATAACCCCCATGTCCCAGCCCCTATCCACAAATTGGGGTCAATTGTAAAGAAACAAGGTACTTTGCGAAAGTTTGGCATTAATTTTGCTCTCTTAACCTTAAAAAAGCAATTTTGGAGCATCCTATGGCTGGAATATTTCTCGGCGATTTGACACAGGTTAAACTCTTTGACATTCTCAAACCTCTTTTTAGTGGCAAGAAGACCGGAAGGATTGTGTTTAAAGGGAAAGAAGGGGGAGAATTGTATTTGGAGCTCGGAAATATCACTCATGCCAAAACGAGTAATGCTGTTGGAGAGTATGCCTTCTTCACCCTGATGGGATTAAACGTTGGAAAGGCTTTGTTTGAACCGGATGAAGTTCCATCAGAAAAAACCATTTTCACTTCCACTGAACAACTCATGTTGAATTGGTCTTCCCAAAAGCAGGAGTGGGATAAGATCAAAGAGGTCATCTCTTCTCCCAATGCAGTTTTCCGTCTTTCCCTCCAGAAGGGTCCGGAGAATAAAAATATCAATGCTGACCAATGGAACGCATTAGCACTATGCAACGGGACGAAAACCGTCTCAGAAATTACTGAAGCGCTCAATTGGGATGAGTTCAGAACATCTAAGACAATCCTTCAACTCGTCCAGTTAGGATTATTGGAGAAGACAGGGGAGCACAAGCCTATCAAGAAAAAACCGGTTTCAGAGAATTTTCTCATGATGGTCGAAGCCGAATTGAAAAAGGTGATCGGTCCCATTGCCCCTCTCATCATCAAGGATAAACTCTCTGATCTGGGTGAGACAGAGGATTCTCTTGCCCAGGATCAGGCCTCATCCTTTATTGAAAGGCTCAGTGAAGAGGTTTCTCCTGACTCCAAGAAAAAGGAGTTCCTCAGGGCCATGATGGATTTTCTTTTAACCGAGAAGAAATGATCTGGATCCTAATGTATAGACGAGGTTGAACATCGCTTTTATAAGGAGGATTTACCAAAAGGCCAACGGGGCGATTGGAACCTTTTCTCCCTGAGAGCCGTGGGAATATGGGGTTTCAAGAATAGAGAAAAAGGAGAAAGCCATGATTCTTCCAAAAGGAGAAGTGAGACACCAAAATTTGTTGACAGCCTATACGGATGTTTCAGCCCTTCTAGCGGCTCTAAAATCAGAGGGCTTCAGCGGTACCCTTGAAATAGAATTCCCTGAAAAAGAGGGGACCATCTTCATCGATTCGGGAGAGGTTCTCAATGCGGAGATAAGAGAAAAGAGTAACGCCGAAAGGAAGATCGGACAGGAAGCTATCCAAGCTTTTTTGGCTTTATCGAATCAAAAGAATGGGGTCCTCAATGTCTACCGATTGTTACCCGAGCAGGTGGCTCTCGTCATCAACCACCTTCAACACGAGGTTCTTTTTAAAGAATTGTCCACTGATTTTACCCGGTTGGACCGCCTCCTCTTGAAGTTTAAAGAAGACAAACATGACGGTTTCATCGAAGTACTGACAAAAGAGAAGAAGACCTTGGGGGTTCTATTTGTGGAAGGGGGAGAACCCGTAGATATGTTCACCATTCCTGAATCTGGTCCGTCTGTTTTCGGCCGAAAATCAATCCCCGTATTTGTGGAAAATGTGAGTAAACAGGGGGCCATTCTAAATGTGTATAAAAGTTGCGGCAAAATGTTTAAGAAAGAGAAACCCGTTCCTGAAAGTAAGCCTGTTTTTCAACGTAAACCTATCGTTCAAAGCAAACCGGTCGTGGAAAGTAAACCCCTATCACAGGGCAAGGAAGGGCTGAAAGAACTTATCACCATCCTTCAGGAAACCCTCTCCACTGCTGAGAAATTGGTGGACGCGGCTTCTCGAAATGGAACGTTCATTGTTACCTTTAAGAAGTCCTTGATTGAAAAGGCCGAGGCATTTAGTTTTTTAGACCCGTTTGCCGGCGAATTCGAATATCAGGACGGCGTGATTCGCTTTTCGGGGGAAGTCGGGGCAAAAGAATTTACCAGGGGTATTTTGGAATGTTTGAATGCGACACTTATTCTCCTCGGAAGAGAGCTTCCAAAGAATAAAATGCTTCCCCTAAGATTGGTAGCAGAAATAAGATCTTTCTTAGAACTACATAGCGATACGTTGGAGCGCTTGGGGGTAAAGGAAGTAGTCTCATCCTCTTTACAATAAAGATTCCCTTTATGGATATGACCTTGAATGGATATTCTTAAAAGAAAATGGGAAGAGGGTGACAAGTGGGGTTTCCAAAATGAGCTCTAATAGGCAAGGTACCCCTTTCAAAAGGGATTTGCCTGTCGAGAAATCGTTGATTCACGACCAAGATCCTAAAAAGGGCACGAAGTAAGCCTTAAAGGAGGTTAAGTATGGCCGAGGCGAAAAGAGGGGTTCCGGCAGTATCCGGTCCGCCAAAGAGATTGCTTGGCTTGCGGTTTAAGATGTTTTTTCTTTTCTTTTTTGTTCCGATCGTCCTTATCATTGCTGCGGGTCTCGTTTACATGAATCATGTGAAAACTCTTTCAGGACTTATTACTAGAGAAAGCTCACAGTTGGTAACCAAGATGGCTGAAGAAGCGATCGCCGAGAAAGGCAGATCTGTGGCCAAAGAGGTCGAGCGCTATCTGTTGAATCACCCGGATTTGAAGAAAGAGGATTACATGCAAGATCCGGCGCTAAAAAGCATTGGTATACAGAAAGTTGGGCAGACCGGATATACCTGTCTTGTCTCCAAGGTTCTTGAGACAGAACCCAGCTGCCTCTGGTTACATCCAAAACAAGAACTCATTGGGAAGGATATCGTCTTGGTCATGCGGAAGACACTCGGGGATGGATACGACCGCTGGTTTAAGATCCAGGATATTGCTTTCAGAACTGGCAGGGAATCCGACGGATATTATATGTGGTTCGATCAACGCGAGAAATACATGGTCATGGTGCCTGTTGCGGGAACGAATTTCTTTGTCGCCAGCACCACGTACATTGATGAATTTACCTTACCCATGACAGAGCTCCAAGCACGTGCCAACCAATTGACTGCGAGAGCGACACGTACTGTGATGATTGTTTTGGCCGCGACAGCTATTCTGATCGCCCTCATTGTCATTATCTATAGTTACCGGTTATCAGGAAGACTGAAGTCTTTGTCCGATGCGGCTGACCGTATCAGTTTAGGCAATATCGATGTGGAATTAAAGGAGATCAAATCGAAGGATGAAATTGAAGACCTGGCGGATGCCTTTAGCCGTATGCAAGCCAGTATCCGCCTTGCCATAAAGAGATTGAGGGAACGAGAATAGGGCGCACGCCGGAAGAAGGGGTGCTGTTCACTACTTAACTTTTGATCTTCTTTAAGAACAGGTTCCCTTCGCTGCGAGGCCCCCCTTGCTCTCGCTCCTCCAAATGAGATCCCTCGCCAGGTCACGCTGCTTTTATCCGCTCACGCAGAAGACCACGGGCTCTGCCCGTTGGGGCCCCCATCCGGAATCCTCTATCCTCGCATCACAGACCGTTCCTATGTTCTGGGGCCACCCGATTCCTACGGGTCTATGAAAGCGTTGAATCGCTTATCCCCGATGTTGAGCCGATCTTCCCGTATCTCCCTCCGATATTGGACACTATACACATTCTTTTCTGACAAAAACCCTCTATGCAGGAAAATTCGGGTTCCATAAAGCCCTTCTCAATATTCCCAGAAAGTTTTTCTTGACAACAATTTTCTTTTTAGTTAAGAAATATTTCAAAAGAAGATGGGGAGTTTGCAATCGTGACGGGGGCGCCTGTCGATTCGCACGCCGCCACTGAAAATCTAACTGCCGGGACAGGGTGTTTGAGTCTGCAAAAGCCTTAAGAAAAAGTGAAAGCATTCGTAGGGAGTAAGATGAAAGGATTTCACGAAAAGACAGCCAGGTATTGGAATCCTGTTCTTGAGACACTACCACAGGAGAAGTTGCGACCCCTCCAGGTCAAGAAGTTCAGAAGGATTTTGCAATGGGCTTATGAAAGGTCAAAGTTTCACCGAAAGCTCTATCAGGAGGCAGGCCTTGAGCCGGGCGATATCAAGACCTTTGAGGATGTGGCCAGGGTCCCGAAGGTGGAGAAGGCAATGATGAGGGATATCCAGAGGAAAGATCCCTTTCCTTACGGTGACGCCCTCTGTGTGCCTTTGGAGGAAGTGACCGTGTTTCGTCAGACCAGCGGTACTACGGGAACGCCTGTTTATCAGCCCGATACCTGGCAGGACTGGGAGTGGTGGTCAGAAGCGTGGGCGTACCTGCTCTATGCTCAGGGATACCGGAAGACCGATCGGGTCTTTCTCCCATTTGGGTATAATATTTTTGTGGCCTTCTGGGCGGGCCATTATGCGGCAGAGAAGTTGGGATGTGAAGTCATCCCGGGTGGGGTTCTAGATACCGAGGCGCGGTTGTTGAAGATTCAAGAGTTACGGGCCACAGCGATGATGGCGACGCCGACGTATGTGCTGGGTATGGCAGACACCGCGCGAAAAAAGTTGGGGATCAACCCGGCCAAGGATCTGACGATACGAAAAATCACCTGTGCCGGAGAGCCCGGGGCAAGCATTCCATCGACCAAGCAGCGGATGGAGGAGGCATGGGGGGCAAAGGTCTATGATCACGTAGGAGCGACAGAGATCGGGGCATGGGGTTTTGAATGTGTAGAGCAACCCGGAGGTCTTCATGTGAACGAGGCACTGTTTCTGGTTCAACTGGAGGATGTGGAGACAGGGGAGTTGATCGAGGAGCCGGGCCGAAAGGGGAAGATTGTCATTACTGCTCTCGACCGGATCGCCCAACCATGCATTCGATTTGACTCCAAGGATGTGGCAGAGTGGTCCAGGGATCCCTGTCCCTGTGGAAGGACGTTTCGCATCATTCAGGGAGGGGTGACGGGAAGGGCGGATGATATTACAAAGATCAAGGGAGTGCTGATCGCTCCATCGGCGATAGAAGAGGTGGTTCGTTCGATTAAGGGGCTGGGAGACGAGTTTGAGGTATTGGTGACCAAGAAGGGAGATTTGGACGATATTACACTCAAGATTGAACTTTTGCCGGAAGGGGAAGGAA
>DATHCH010000007.1:0-3588 GCA_035319625.1 Thermodesulfobacteriota bacterium | reverse complement strand
ATTAGATCGGAACATTTGGAATTTGGATTTCCTTTGTCATTTGGATTTGGGCATTTGACATTAGCGTGTTGAAAGTCGATTTCCGCTAGCAAATGGTTATGAGTTAGCGAGGTCCCTGCTTATCATGAGGCATGTGATTACTCTTTTGGTTGAAAATGAATTCGGCGTCCTGACCCGGATTGCAGGGCTCTTCAGCGGCAGGGGGTTTAACATCGAAAGCCTGTGTGTCGCCGAAACCCTCGATCCGACTGTTTCGACCATGACCATTCTCACCCGCGGGGATGATCAGATCCTCGAACAGGTTCTCAAACAACTGAACAAATTGATTTCGGTGATCAAGGTCGTGGACCTTATTGAAAGGGACTTTGTCGAGCGGGAGATGGTTCTGGTGAAAGTAACGGCCACTTCCGAGACGCGGGAGGAAATCCTCAGAGTGGTCGATATCTTCCGAGGGAAGGTGGTCGATGTCGGCGCCAAGACCTATACGATTGAGGTGACGGGGGACGAAAAAAAGATCAACGCCCTGCTCTCCCTTCTGAAGCCCCTCGGCGTTAAAGAGCTCGTCAGAACAGGCCGCGTGGCCATGATCAGAGGGAGTAAAATCACGACCGAACCCGGCAGCTGAAATCAATCCCCCCTCGCCCCCCTTTAGCAAGGGGGGGGTGCCTGCCAATAGGCAGGAGGGGATTTGAAAGTTTATTCTTGATAAGGAGTCCCATATGAAAATCTATTATGACAAAGATGCGACTCTCAGCATCCTGAAAGGAAAAAAGATCGCTATCATCGGCTACGGGAGCCAGGGACATGCCCAAGCTCAAAATTTACGGGACAGTGGTCTCAACGTAATCGTCGCCGAGATCAAGGGAACGGAGAATTATCAGTTTGCCCTTCGAGACGGCTTCAAGCCCATCGGCGCTTCGGAGGCATCCAAACAGGCCGATCTCATTCAGATCCTCACCCAGGACGATGTCCAGTCCAAACTCTATGAAATGGACGTCAAGCCTCACCTTCAAAAAGGGAAAACCCTCTTGTTCTCTCATGGGTTCAATATCCATTATGGCCAGATTGTTCCGCTCAAAGAAATTGACGTGGTGATGATCGCCCCGAAAGGCCCCGGCCATCTGGTGCGAAGAGAATTTCAAAAGGGAGCAGGCGTCCCGTCCCTGGTCGCGATTTACCAGGATTTCTCGAAGAAGGCCAAACAGACCGCCCTCGCCTATGCGAAAGGCATTGGCGCCACTCGAGCCGGCGTGATTGAAACCACCTTTAAAGAGGAGACGGAAACAGACCTCTTCGGAGAGCAGGCGGTTCTCTGCGGAGGAGTGTCGGAACTCATCAAGGCAGGCTTCGATACGCTGGTGGAGGCCGGATACCAGCCCGAGATCGCCTATTTCGAGTGCCTCCACGAATTGAAACTCATCGTGGATCTGATCTATGAAGGAGGAATTCCTTTCATGCGCTACTCCGTCAGCGACACAGCCGAATACGGCGACCTGACGCGAGGCAAGCGGATCATCACCCCGGAGACCCGTGCGGAGATGAAGCGGATGCTCCAAGAGGTGCAGACCGGAAGTTTTGCAAAAGAATGGATCCTGGAAAACCGCGTGGGCCGGCCCATGTTCAATGCCTTGAGGAAGAAGGAGGCCGAGCACCCGATCGAAGAAGTGGGAAAAAAGCTGCGCTCCATGATGGGTTGGCTCCAAGAGAAGAAAAAGTGATGAAGCAGAATCGCTGGCCCATGGCCAAGGAAGGGCATCCCTTCTTCATCCCGATGGTCCTTTTAACGGTAATTCTTGGAATTCTGGGGTGGAGGGTCTGGATGATTCTGGGAATCCTTCTTTCTCTCTTTATCGCCTATTTCTTCAGGAATCCGAGGAGAGAAATCCCCAGCCTTCAAAACGTCATTCTCTCCCCGGCTGACGGCAGGGTTGTTCATGTGGGGGAATGTGAGGAAAACCGTTTCTTAAAAGAAAAAGCGCTTAAGGTGAGCATTTTTATGTCTCTTTTCGATGTCCACCTTAATCGGGCCCCTGTTTCCGGAACGATTCTTGCAAAAAATTATATCCCGGGCCGATTTCTGATGGCCAATGTGGAGAAGTCATCCCTCCTCAATGAGCAAAACGCCATGGTCCTGGAGACCGAGGATCGGTATAAAATCCTCCTGGTCCAGATTGCCGGCTTTGTGGCGAGAAGGATCGTCTGCTATGCCAAGGCAGGCGATACCCTGAGGAAGGGGCAAATCTTTGGCTTGATCCGGTTTGGATCGAGGGTCGATCTCTACCTCCCGCCTCAAGTAAAGCCGATTGTCAGGGTGGGGCAGCATGTCAAGGGAGGGGAGTCGATCATTGGGTATCGAGTATGAAAAAGAGAAGAACACCCACTAAAATGAGAAGGGGAATTTACATCCTTCCCAATCTTCTCACCACTGGGAATCTCCTGTGCGGGTTCTGGGCAATTATCTCCGTGTTTCAGGAACGATTTTACTTTGCCGCCGTGGCCATCCTCCTGGCAGCCGTTTTCGATGTCTTCGACGGGAAAGTGGCTAAGCTCTCGGGAGCTACTAGCAAATTCGGAATGCAGTATGACTCGCTGGCCGACCTCATCTCCTTCGGAGTGGCTCCGGCTCTGCTCGCCTTCAGCTGGGCGCTCAGGCCTTACGGAAAATTTGGCTGGCTGGCCGCTTTCCTTTTCGTAGCGTGCGGGGCAATCCGGCTGGCCAGGTTCAACGTGCTGGCTTCCACCGGCGAGACAAAGTATTTCAAAGGGCTTCCCATCCCTGTAGCGGCCGCCATGATTGCCTTCACCATCCTTCTCTACTTCCAGTTGATTGAGACGGATTGGGTCAAAGATATTGTGATCCTGGTGATGATTTACATCCTGGCCTTTCTGATGGTTTCGAACATCCGGTATTTCAGCTTCAAAGAACTCAACTTAGCGAAACGGAAACCGTTCAGCATCTTTATTTTCGTCGTCCTTTCGTTGGTCGTCATCGTCATGGAACCCGTCGTGGTCCTGTTCGCCTCCGTTCTCCTCTATGTTTTCTCCGGTCCAGTCAGCATGGTCCTGGCGTGGCGCAAGAAGAAGACTCTGAGGAAGACGGATCTAGTTCCCGAGGAGGACCTCCTGATCCGCGGCTGAAATACTTTTTAATTGTCAACTCCGATATTTTTAGGTAAATTAATTCTTAAGAAAATTCCTCGGTAGCTCAATCGGCAGAGCGGGTGGCTGTTAACCACTAGGTTGCAGGTTCGAGTCCTGCCCGGGGAGCCAGTCAATTCAAGGGGTTGGGAGATTCATCCTGACCCCTTTTTTGTGCTTGCAGTAGATTTGCAGTAGTTCCCTGGTCCCGGTTTCCGAAATAACCTTCCATCAGTTGGAGGGCATGCTTGGCGTCAGCCTCATCCACAGAGTTGTACCGTATAAACATTGATGAGGTCTTGTGTCCAGTAAGCCTCATTATCACGCTCTTGTCCACTCCTGCCTTCCTAGCATTGGTCGTAAAGGTATGTCGGAGATCGTGTAGCCGGAAATTTCCAATTTTTGCGCTTTTGAGCGCTCGGGTCAGGGCCACCTTTATACTTTTGAGAG
>DATHCH010000006.1:0-6128 GCA_035319625.1 Thermodesulfobacteriota bacterium | reverse complement strand
TATGTGCTCGTCCCTGGGAAGGGATGGTCTGAGGCGGATAAACCTGGAATGGAGCTTTTTGATCCAAAGACGGACCAGATTTTTGTGGAAGAATTGAGAAAGCTCATCAACCCTAACATCCCTATTGAAGAAATGGATGCCCATATTAGCGATCCTGCCTTTGCACGAAGAGCCGTGGAAGTTTTAGAAAATATAATACGGCACCATCGGCCTTAATCCAATTCATACCATCTGGGAAGAGATAAAGCCCTGGGAGAATCCTCCCAGGGCTCATTATTTTTAGACAGCTTGATCAGGGGGCGGAGTTCCTGGTGGGTTGGGAAGTGTCAGCGGCCACCTCAGCCAGAATGCGTTGTGGGCAATCAGAGCGGGTCCGACGACACAGAGATTAAGGTAAATAATGAGGATATTTACATCTCCTGGGAGTTTAGCATCAACGACAGCCTTGCCGGCAGGGCCAAGGATCGGTGTCATGATGATAATCCATATGGCAATGATGATGACCTGGATGATAAATGCCGAAATCGCTCTTTTGAAAAAGGTGAGCTTTGTGACCCCCCAAAATTGGAAATGCCAACAGTAAGCGAGGGACCAGAAGATAAGGGATGAACCGACTGCGGCAAAGGAAAAGGTTGGGCTCATACCCAGACCTAAGCTTCCCTTCCAAAATACGTATGCTAAGATATGGGCAAGGATCGTCTGGCCAATGGCCATCCCAGGCTGGCCCCATTTGTAAAAGGGCCACCCCTGTGTGGTGAAGACAGGACTGAAAACGAAGAACCAGGCAATGGCCCAGACCAGGTACCCCGTAAGCCAATTCACGTTGAGAGGTCCCTTATGATCCATTGGGCTCCCCGCGGCAGGCGTTCCTTCAAGATTGGTTAACAAATTCCAGATGAGGATGGAAACGACCATGACAATAATGAAACTGATCGCCATCGTTCCCCACGGATGCACTTTGCCCTTGAAGGGCCATCCCCCCCAAACCACTCCATAAAGGAGGGTTGCCCAGAATCCAATAACACCAAACCAAAGATAGAGCGGCCCAATTGGCCATTGTGGATAAACGAATCTCATGAAGAGCAGCACACCAAAAGTGAAAATGGCCCAGAGGAAGGTCATCCCAATTCCTGCAGCGAAACGGGATTTAGCAGGCGTCCAGTTTCCGGCTGGAGGTGCCCAGGGCCAATTATCCCCTAAAAGCACCAAATGGCCGAGGGCAATGAGCATAATAAGTGTCGCGGGTATGAGTTGCAGAACAATAGACGCTGGGGAGATGCAATAGACGAAGATGGCAATACCTATAACGGCAAAAACGATAAATTGAATTAATCCTCCCCCTCTTCCGAGGGGACCGATGCCGATCTTTTCCGGTGGTTTTTCATTTCCCATATAAGATACCTCCTTCTTTGTCGAAAAGATTTTATCTTCCCAAAATTTCAAAAACGGTTAATTGATTTTCCATGATCCTTTATCCAGATAAACTACGGCGATTTAGACTTCTTTAACAAATATATCTAATAACTAACTTTTACTCGGGTCAACGCCTTTTCCATCAGAAGTTCGTAACCGCTTTTCTTTCCAAGGACTGGCTCCTTTTTCTGCTGGCTCCACACGGTTTCCGGTCGGCTCTGTACCATGAATATGTTGAATGGAAAAGGTCTATTCTTGTCGATGGCCCACTCGATGTCTTGGGGACACCCATAATATTCTTCAACTTTCTTTGCATATCTCGCCAGCTCAAGAACTTCTTCATCTTCGATGCACTGGACCTCCCGCCTTTCAGGAGGGATGTCAAGATGGCGGACGATGCCTTTCTCAGGATCGAAAATACACTCAATCCCCTTTTGGGAAACCGTCCTTTCAATCTCCTTCGTAACCTTGTCTACGACAAACTTATCCGGATTTACCTGTCCAGAAACGACAGTCTCTCCCAGTCCCCAATTCCCTTCGATGATTACCTTCGAGGGATCCCCATTGAGAGGGTTGAGGGTAAACATGACCCCTGCAGCTTCAGCATCCACGAGCTTCTGGACACCCACACTGATCAACACCTTTTCATGAGGGAATCCCATCTTCATCCGGTAGGAAATCGCTCTCGGCGTGAAAAGGCTGGACATACATAATTTAATCTTTTCCAGAACCTCATTGCATCCTTTCACCCAAAGAAATGTATCCTGTTGCCCTGCAAAACTTGCTCCGGGTAAATCCTCAGCTGTGGCGCTGGAACGAACCGCGACAGGTAAGTCAGCGACATCAAATACTTGAGCGAGGGCTTGATAGTCAGAACGGATTTCCTCTTCTATTTTCTTTGTGAATGAGGCTTCTGCCATAAGTTGCCGAATCCCGTTGCTTGCATCCTCCAGGGAAGCGACATCCTGAAGGTCAACTCTAGAAAGAATCGACTCGATGGTTTCCTTCATACCCCATCCAGTAAGAAATTCAAGATAGGCCTCGGTGGTTACAGAAAAGCCGGGGGGAACAGGAATTTCAGCCCGAATCAGCTCGCCCAAGCTTGCATTCTTACCTCCTACCAGACCAATGGCTTCCTTCCCAGCTTTGTCGAACCATAATGTATAAGACATGATGAACCTCTTTTGAAAATCTTGAAATGCAGAATGCGGAATCTGTAAAAACCAAAACCCCGCATTCCACATTCCAAATTTAACACTTCTACGCTCGCTTCACGATCTTCACAATCCCTGTATTACCATCCACTTTAACAGTATCCCCTGTTTTGAGAACGGACGTTGCAATTCCTGTCCCCGTGACCGATGGGAGTCCATATTCTCTGCATACAATCGCAGCATGGCAGGTCAAACCGCCGATGTCCGTGACAGCGGCTTTGATTTTAGTGAAGATAGGAGCCCAGGCAGGATTGGTTGTCGGGCAAACCAGTATTTCGCCCTCTCCAATCTTGGTGAGTTCCTCAAGAGATTTGACAACCCTCACCTTCCCTTCAACGACTCCTGCAGATGATGCAAATCCCTTTAGTTCGGCCACCTCTGTTGGAACAACAGCTATCCCTTTTAGCCATTCTTGAACCTTATCCGTTGTAATTCCCCACAGCATTACCGTGAATGGTTCGGCAACCTCTTCAGGCGGCATGCCAAGGGCTGGTGTCGGGTTCCACTTTCTCGCTGCCTCGAGTATCTTCTTCCGCTTTTCTGCTTTGGCCATATAGGACTTGCTTCTCAGAGGAACACCTTCACCCAGGGCCCATGCAATCACTACCTCCTCGATCAGCTGGGGAACTTCAAATCTATTAAACATGAATATATCGTCTACCTCCTTCAACATTCCCTGTTTAACGAGGAGTTTTCCGATTTCCCTTATCTTTTGCCACCATATGGTATGCAACCAGTGCTCTACCCAGAAGAGGTGGTCTTCAGCGAACCGGTATATTGTCCTGACTGTCTTGTAAGCATCCTCGAACGATTTCTTGTCTTCGGAAGTTTTAATCAATTTCCTGTACTCGGCAACAATCTCATCCCTTTTCTGAGTTATCCCTTCCAACGACCTCTCTATCTTCTCTCCCTTGCCCAGCCTCTCGACGTAGCTCTTCATGTAGGTGAACGGGATGTCCATTTTGGTAAGCCAGCTCCCCTCGTAAAAGAACCATCCGCTTCCACAGGATATGTAGAACCAAGGATCTTTGACCTTTTCTAGCTCACCAAGCCACTTTTTTCCATCCTCTGTCTTGTTGAGTTCCGCTATCTTTTGCTCAGAGGATGCATCACGTTTAATAATGTCAGCTACGCTACGATAGGTAGCCGCCAGCCTTGACAGCCGGCAGAGCTCTTCCTCAGGCCGGAACATGGATACTTCAGCACCAGAGACCATCTTGCCAATAGCACTCTCGCTTATCCCCGGGAATAGCTTCCTGGCAACGTCGGCAAACATCAGGTAGGCCAGGTAGGTCAGGTTTAGCATCTCGAAGTGATACTGCCAGCCCTTAAACATTAGATCTACCAGCCTGTTGAAAGCCTCCATGAGCTCGTACGAGGCGTAATAGCCTCTTGGAGCTGGCAAAACCAGGTCTTCGGGAACGTATTTCGGAAATTCTTCAGGCACTTTCACGCCTTCCATTTCTTTGCCAAGTGCCTGAAACTTCTTAAGCCATTTCTCCCAAAGCTCATCGTAGTGTTCGAATACGTAGAAGGCCCGCTTTTGGAAAAGCTTAGCTTTTTCTTCAATGACCTGCGGCGGCGGTGACTCCACGGGTGTGATATACATGTAACAACCGACCATTCTCTGGGCGATACCTTGCGGCGGCGGGATACAGAATACCCGAGTCGTGTACTGGGAAAGAGAGATCTGCCACGCCTCATGGAATATCAAGTCAAGAGGAGGCATAGGTTCCGGATCATGTATCTTGTCTTGATACCAGAAATGTCTACTTTCCCATCCTTCTCTTTCTTTGGAGAAGAGATAGTGTGATGGATACATCTCCTCCCAACCTTCAAGTTCTTTCGGATATTTCACCTCCAGCGGCATTGGGAAACCTTTCTTCTCTGCCATTATTGCACCTCCTTCCTTTCTCCCTATAATCGAAAGACGACGACTGATCAGAAAAGTCCTTTGAAAACAAGTACTCTCCTCTCACCTCCTTCTCATGAATACTGTTTGACTCTTGGCTCCTTGACGTATGTGTTTGAAAGGAGTGGGGAACTCCTTTCCTCGCCATAAGGATGCAACGATTACCGCGTATGTATTGGTTTATCTTAAGATGGGTTAATTTCGGTATTGATTGTATTCAGAAAACTATCCGACTACTTACCTATTTCACCTATTTTTTGTCAACACATTTTTTGTTATGTGGCTATAAATTTCGGTTATCTCTTCTGGGGTGAATCAGGTCGGAGCAATTCTCTTAAACTTGAGAAAATTCTCTCTTTTTACTCTCCATGTACTGGATGAAGGCTTTGATGGTGGGGTTAGCCCGTTCCTCTTTTAAATAGAGGAGGGCTACTTCAAGATAGAGTTTCTCCTGCAAGGGGATCACCTTAATCATCCCTCTTTTCTCCTCATCTGCACCTAACCTTTTGACAATAATAGATATCCCTTCCCCCTCTGAAACCCATTGTTTGATAAACTCGGAACTGCCTGCTTCAATCAAGAGAGAGGGATGAATATCGAACTCTTCGAAAGCGTGAAATAAGATTCTCCGGGTCGTCGAACCCTTGTCACGAATGATGAACGGATATTTTTCAATCTCCTTCAAAGAAACTGCTTTTCTTTTATCCAGTTGGTGATGAGGCCGAACAATGAGGACGAGTTCTTCTCTTAAGAAGGGAATCGATTCAAACTTAGAGGATGCCTTGACCAGCCCGATTAAGCCGATGTCGTTTTTGTAATCGAGAAGGCTCTTCTCAATCTCTTCTGAGTTTCCCACTTCGAGGGTGATTTTAATGGAAGGATGAGAGGTCTGAAATCCTGAAAGAAGTTTCGGCATTAAACATTTTGAATAGGACTCCGTGGTCCCAATCTTCAAAACACCGTGATGGTCTTTTCTTAAATTGCCCAGGGCATTCTCCATCTCCAGGAGATGGGAAGAAATTTTCTGTGTATGTTTGAAGAGGATTCCCCCGGCTTCGGTCAGGCCAAATCCCCCCCTTCCTCTTCGAACGAGTCCCATCCCTACCTTTTGCTCCAGTTGCCTGATATGTTTGGACACGGCTGGCTGGGAGACAAATAATTCTTCTGCGGCCCTGGAAAAGCTTCTAAATTTCGCTACTTCGTGGAAGACAAGAAAAGAATTTAATGGTATATTTAAGGGGCTTTCCTTCTCCATTTTTTTATAACCTTTGGTTATTTATACATGAAAACAAATAGATTGACAAGATTTTTTTTTGAAAAGAAAATTGCAGGTAATCCAATTAAAAAAGAAGGAGGAGGATATGGATCTTCGAGATTTCATAAAAAAGTGCGAAGAGGAAGGAGAACTGAAGAGGATAAAAGTGGAGGTCGACTGGAATCTTGAACTTTCCCACATTGCAAAGTTGAACGAGGAGAAGAAAGGCCCGGCCCTTCTCTTCGAAAAGGTGAAAGACTACAAGATCCCATTACTGACAAGCGCCTTTACCTCACCCAAGCGCCTAGCTATTGCTCTCGGAATGCCGCTCCAT
>DATHCH010000005.1:0-28429 GCA_035319625.1 Thermodesulfobacteriota bacterium | reverse complement strand
TTGGGAATCGGCAGCTCGAGTTGTTTGAATTGAACGGGTGAAACTTTCTTATCCACCAGACCCAACGCTACGGCCACGCCGTATAGAATAGCTTCCGGTCGGGGGGGACAGCCCGGGATGTAGAAATTAACAGGAATGACCTTTTCGACAGGGCCGATCACATTGTAGGTGTCATACCAGATCCCCCCGCCGCAGGCGCAGGAACCGATGGCAAACACCAGTTTGGGAGCGGGCATGGCTTCATAGGCCCTTTTCAACGCTTTGGCAGTAGCGCGGGATGCTGGTCCCTGGCAGAGCATCACGTCGGCATGACGGGGAGAGCCAACCAGTTTTATGCCGAAACGCTCGGCATCATAGTACGGTGTTAATACGTTCAGTACCTCGATATCGCATCCGTTACAGCCTCCGCTGTTGGCGTGATACACCCAGAGGGAACGGGGGAACATCTTTTTACACAGGTTTTTAAGCATCTTTACTTCTCCTTCAGTCCAGCTCCAGGTCGATATCCTTTACGACGGGTTCTTTATCAAGATAAGCCTGAGAGGAATAGACCCATGCATCCTTGTCCAGGTTATCGGAGCGGTAGCCCTTCATCATCAGCCCCTCCAAGGGGCCCTGTCCGCTGTAACAGCGGCCACAACGTTGGCAGGTGCCCATGAAGATTTCAAGGTTCTGCTGGATGTCGTGGATGTCTCCGGTGGCGTTTTCGAATTCCCCGCTCATGGTGATCGCACCTTCAGGGCAGACGTCCGCGCACCGACCGCAGTAAGTGCAGCGCCGGCCGATGTACTTGATGATGCGGACCTCCTGGCAGGGGTCGAACACCAGGATTTCACGGGCAGGGCAGTTGTTGGCGCACCCGGCACACCCGATACACTTTTCAGGATGGAAGATCGGACGGCCACGGAAGCGCTCCGGCACGGGCTTGGCCGCAAAGGGATAGGGCAGGGTCACCCGACCTGCTTTCAGACAGATGATCACCTCTTTGATCTTACTGAGCAGCGACATAGTCACCTTTCTTTTAAAATCCACTCACCGCAAAGACCAATGCCACGAGTGCAAGCCCGAACAGGCTCGCATAATAACGGATCGCCTGATCAATACGGTAGCGGGCGTGCGTGGCTGCGACGAGCGTCACCAACAGAACTAAGACCGTTACCTTCGCGAGGAAGATGATTACATCCAGGGGATAAAAACCGATATGGCCCCACGGGACGAAGAGTGCGATAAAGAGGGCGCTGAAGACAAATAATTTCACCATGCGGGCATACTTAAATAAAGCAAGCTTCGGCCCTGAATACTCCATCACCGGTCCTTCCATGATCTCTGTTTCGGCCTCCGCAGTATCGAACGGCATCCGGCCTATGAACGCTTGCAGTGCAAACAGAATAATTCCCAGCATGATCAGCCCTGCCACTGGAAACAAGCCAGAAGTATAGACCGATCCATTCAGCACCTGGTCGAGCCTGAGCGTACTGGTGTGCACCGCGCCGATCACAATGGCAACAGCGAGGAGGGGCTCCAGGGTCATCATGGCCATCATCTCCCTGCTCATGCCGACGAGGGAATACGTTGAGCCCGCAGCCAGCGCTGCCAGCAGGGTGGATATCCCTGAAAGTGTGAGAAGGTAGATCAGGAGAATGACATCGCTCTGGCCGCCCAACGGGGCTTGCCCCCCCATCGGTACTTGCACCGCAACGGTCAGCACCGTAGCCAGCGAAAGCAAGGCAGCAAATCGCTGCATCCTGGGGGAGTGTCCGGATTCAATATCCTCCTTGCCGAGCAGCTTCAGCAGGTCAAAATAGGGTTGCAGGAGAGGAGGGCCCTGCCGGGATTGGATTCGTGCTGTGATTTTCCGCAGGATCCCCTCGAACAGTGGCGCCAGGACGAGGGCGAGTGCCACATTGAATACTCCAAGAATGATGGCTGCTATGTTTAACTGCATTTCTTTTTTGTCCCCGTGTCGTTCCCTTGTCGTACCAGCTGTAATAATTCTTCCTGAGAGTAGACTTGTATTTTGCCGGAGCGGATGTCCACTATTTCCATCCGGTCGGTACAGGAGAAGCATGGATCGATGCTGCCGAGCGAGATCGTCATGTCCGCTAATTGCTGGTCTTTGATCATCGCCGGGATGCCCTGCAGATTTTGATAAGTCGGTGCACGTACCCGCCACCGGTCCGGACGGTTGTTTTCACCCGTGACCACAAAGTGGTGCGACTCGCCGCGCGGCGCCTCTACAGAAGAGAGGCCGATGCGGTCCGGAGGAAGTTCATCATTTATCTTCAGTTGAATAGGACCTTCGGGCATCTTCTCCAGACACTGGTGGATGATGCGGATCGATTCAAATACCTCTCGGACACGGACCAGCAGCCGAGACCAGACATCGCAGCCGTCTTCCACGATCACATTAAAATCCACACGATCATAGGCGGCATAGGGCAAATCGCGGCGGCAGTCGATGGGTACACCAGAGGCCCTGGCGAGCGGACCGACGAGGCCGGCATCTTTCACCAGGTCCTTATCGGCGATACCAACGCCTTTGGTACGCGCCTTAATATTCCGATCGCCTTTGACGGCATTGGCAACTTTTATCCACTCCTTTTCAAGGGTATCAAGCACCCCCTGCAGTTCTTTCTTCATCTCCGTCGTGATATCCCAGCGCACGCCACCGACCACGCACAGCGAATAGGTTTTCCGGTTGCCAGTGAGTTTTTCAGCGATCCACATGATCGGCTCACGTACCCGCCAGCTTTGCATAAACAGCGTGTCAAAACCAAGGATGTGCGATGCGAGTCCCACCCACAGGAGATGGCTGTGCAGGCGTTCGAGCTCAAGCATGATCGTGCGGATGAACTCGGCGCGCGGAGTCGGCTTGATCGCCGCGGCCTGCTCGACGGCCTGAATGTACGCCACGCTGTGTACGCAACCGCAGATTCCACAGATCCGCTCTGCGAGCATTGGTATTTCGTTGTAGGTGAGGACGGAGTCGGCCAGTTTCTCGATGCCGCGATGCACCATAAATCCACGGTACTCGCACCCGCGGACGATTTCTCCTTCCACGTAGAGACGGAAGTGAGCGGGTTCATCCAGGGTGGGGTGAAAGGGGCCAAAGGGAACAACCGTGCACCCCTCCGGCGCCTCATCAAAGTGGTATTCTTTATTCTCATCGAAATTGGATGGGACGTAGTTCCACGGTACGTCCTTCCGAAGGGGATGAACTCCCTCCGGCCAGCCGTCCGGAAGGATCAGCCGCTTGGGATTGGGACAGCCCACGGATTCAATGCCCAAGAGATCACGCATCTCGCGTTCGGCCCAATTTGCAGCGGGCACGACGTCAGAGATGCAATTCACCCTGGGCTGACTGGCTGGCAGCTGGACCATGATGCTCGCCAGCACGTTCTCTCGGTCAAAAGAGAAATCGTGGGCGACAAGAAATCGGTTGGAGCGCTGCCGGTCATCCATACCGATGCTGATCACGTACCGGGCATCCAGGTCGCGGAACACATATCGGCAGACCTCTTTGATCATTTCAGGCTGGACGTAAAGATACAATCGGTTATCCGCCGGTACATCCACCCGTTGGATGATCGTGTCAAATCGTTTCTTGATACTGTTTAATACATCGCGTGCTGCCATAGTCTTAAGGATTCCCAGAGATCGATTTTTTGGTTTTTATTTCAGGTGCTATTCCACGGGCATGGCGTGGCATCCCCCCCACCCATCGAAAGTAACGTTTCACTTCGGTATAGAGATTATGGGCGCTATAGCGGTAAACGTCCGCATCACGAACGTAACCGCAGAGCCAAACCTCTGCAGTGCGTCTCTTCGCTGCTCCCACCCGGGAGATGAATTGGCCGATCAGGAACATGACGAGCAGGATAACTCCTACCGTCAGGGGCGCTAGGATCGCAAGACCAGTGCCCGCAGGAAGCGCGATCAGGAGGTTTGTTTGTGCAGGTGCGGCACTCAGCAGTCTTGCCGCCAGCCCCTGGTTACTGGCTGCCAAAGACAGGTGTATAAGATGGTACGCCAGTCCCGGCACGAGGCCAAGCAGGATGCAGAATAGGGCCAGCAGGAGTTGAGGGATCTGCATGGTTGGCGTAACCTCCAGGGACCTCTTCTTGGTCGCCTTTTCTTCCACCAGGCTGCTCGCGCGGGAGAGGAAGCTTACGCCGAAGAACTTCATGAACGATGCCAGTGTCAAGGCGCTCGTAACAATACCGAAGATACCGCAGAGGGCGAGATAGCCCGCATGGCGGCTGCCCTCATAGCTGCTGCCAAGGATCGTTGCAACGTAGATGCTCCACTTGCTTGCGAATCCGTTAAACAACGGCACACCTGCGATGGAGAAAGAAGCCACCAGCGCGGTGATGGCGGTCAGAGGCATATATTTCATCAGGCCACCCAGCCGATTGAGATCTTGGGTTCCAGTAGCGTAAAGCATGGAGCCAGCGTTCAGGAACAAGAGGCTCTTAAAGAGGCCGTGGTTCATTGTGTGGAAGAGGGCGCCGTAAAAACCGATGACAGCCAGCGCCGTCAGGCCTGCGGAGTCTTTTCCTGGGGACAACAATGCCAAACAAGCGCCGAGGCCGAGAAGGATGTAACCGATCTGTCCGATGCTGTGAAAGGCAAGAAGACGTTTGCTCTGTTCCTGCTTCAACGCCTGCATGGTGCCGAAGAACAGCGTGAGCGTACCGAGCACGGCAAGTGCCGCACCCCATGCCGAGGGCGAGTACCAGTCGCTCCCGTGCGAAGGCATCAACCAGAGGAATGAACGCATCAGACCATAGACGCCCGTTTTAATCATGACACCGGAGAGGAGCGAGCTAACGGGCGAGGGCGCTGCAGGGTGGGCATCGGGAAGCCACATTTGGCCAAAGGGCCACATGCCTGCCTTAATTCCAAAACCGATCAGGAGAAGGAGGAGTGCCAATGATCCCGTTCCGGCCGGAAGGGCTGCCAGCGTACCGACACGTTCGCGAATCGCATCGAAGTCAAAGCGCATCAGCGTCTCGCCAGCTACAGTCACTGGCGCTGTCCCGGCCAGCAAATAGGCCCCCAGCATGACGAGCGCGCAGGATATCTCCATCATCAGGAGGTATTTGTTGGCAGCCCGGACATTGTCGCGCTGTTTGAATTCATAGCGGATCAGGGCATAGGAAGGTAGGGTCATGAGCTGCCAGAAGAAGCAGAAGAAGACCATGAGGTCCGTTGTGGCCACGATGCCATACATGCCTGCGATGAAGAACTGAAAGTATGGATAGAACCGACCGACGCCGTACTCTTGGTAGTGGGTCATGTAGCGAATGGAGTAAAATGAGGAGAAAATGGCAATGGTGGAAATCAGTCCCAAAAATACCGCGCTCAGGCCGTCCACAGAAATTCGCAGGGCAGAGCCGTATAGGGGCAGGGTATAGATCGTTGCCACAGCCGCCGGACCGCGCAGCAGGGTCGTCGCTGCCCCGTAAAGGATGAGTGCGCCGGAAGCAACGGTGATCAGAAAGTTGATCCAGCCGGCCAATACCTTATTGCGTGAAAAAAGCCCCACCAGGAGCCCTCCGGCACAGCTTATTCCGATGGCATAAAGGACAGTTTCTGTTGGTGTCATGAGACCCTACACTCCACTTCAACCGGCATCCTCTGACGATGATTGAGGGTTTCCGGCAGGAGCACTTTTAAGATTTCCAAAGCTGTCTCCACGGGTTCACTCAGGCTGGCGCCCTGCCGCAAAGACGCTGGTTGAATGCCGAGGAGCCAGACACGGGTGGGCCCTTCCGCTTCGATCAGCCGTGCCAACGTGCCGAGGGCAAACTTGTGAGTGGATACCTGAGGGAACTGGTTCTTTAGCTCACCTGAATCGAGAAACACCACCGAGCCGGGCTCAGCACCGACGTTTACAGCATCCAAAAATACCACGTCGTCAAATCCTGCCTGAGCCAGAGTCACAATGTGGTTCTCGGGCACTGTATGTGTGACCAATACATCAGCGAGCCCACCAGCAGCCAATGCCTCTGCCAGACGGACGCCAAACCCGTCATCGCCGAGGTCAACATTCCCGATGCCCACAAGTGCGGTTTGGCCGGTCAGCCTTTCTTGTAATGTGGTTCGTAAGTCTTTTTTCACTGTTTCCAATTAAATCTCTTCTCCGAGCTTCCGGATTTGCTCCAGCGTGAATACGGGCCCGTCAGTACACACATAGGCCAGGCCGATGCAGCAGTGTCCACACTTACCCACGCCGCACTTCATATATCTTTCGAGGGTTGAGACCATGTTTCTGTCTACGTATCCCATGCCCTTGAGGTCAGCCAGGACGAACCGGAACATAATCGGCGGTCCGCAGATGAAGACCGTTGTATTGTCCAGGGGCATTTGCACACCGGGCCTCTTGAAAAGTGTGCCGACCACGCCCGTATGGCCCTTCCAGCTTTGGTCACCCTGGTCCACGGTCAGGTAACACTCAAATCCTTTGTCCTGCTGCCACGCGTCAAGATTTTCCACGTACATCAGATCCTTCGGTGTGCGTGCGCCGTAGAACACCTGAATCTTCTCGTACTGGCTGCGGTTGTCGAGGGCATAGATGATCACGGAGCGGAGCGGAATGAGGCCAATACCGCCGGCGACGATGATCAAGTTCTGGTTCGCGTATTCCTTCATCGGAAATCCATTGCCGTAAGGTCCCCGTACCCCGAAGCGGTCGCCCGACTTCAACTGGTGCATGGCTTCGGTCACATGCCCAACCTTTCGAGTTGTGAAGAACAGGCGGTCTTCAGTCGGACTGGGCGGGAGGGACAAGGGAATCTCCCCGACTCCAAAAATCGAGACCTGTGCAAACTGCCCCGGCATGAAGTTGCGGAATGCTTTCTCATCGTCCCTATTTTCAAAGTGCCAGTAAAAGGTCTTGACGTCTTGGATTTCGTCCCGCACTTCTTCCAAGACGGCTATCTTCGGTTCATAGAGGTTCCGAGGTTGATGCGTCATCTCATTTCCTCTCTGCCCCTGCCGTTTCCCTTCGAAGAATCTCCACGACGTGTGGCATGCCGATGTCGCCGTGACAAACGCTGACACAGCGCCCACATCCGACGCAGGATGGCATCAGCTCCCGTTGGATGAAATAGTGTCCGAGCTTGCGGAAGAAACGACGATTACGGCGGTCGTGCACGGCTCGGCGCGGATTATGACCGCCTGCCATCCGGGTAAAACCACTCAGTGCACAAGCATCCCACATCCGAACCCTCTCGGTTTCGTCCGGGCCAGTGGTGCGATCTGTCACGGTAAAGCAGGTACACGTAGGACAAACATAACTGCACCCACCACACTCGAGACAGCGATCGCCGATCTTCTTCCATGTTTCCTCAGTAATTGCCCCCTGAGTGATGAAGCGGGTAGCGGCCGAGTACCAGCTCGTGGCCAGCTTAAAACGTTTGCGGACTTCGTTCAGGATCTCGCGGCGTCGGGCGACGTGCTCCGACTTTGCTTTGGTGAAGAAAGGCAAAGCGAACAGGGCTTCGCCGCGGGGTGACCCGGCAACCGCCATGAATTCACCACGGTCAGTGTGCATGTCCATGAGCTGGAGGTCGAAATTCTCACGGGCGGCCGGACCGGTATCCGCACAGACGCAGAAACAATCGTCATCCACATCCACGGTTGCATCCGAACAGACCACATTGACAAGAAAGGTGTTATTCCTGAACTCCTCGTAGTAGTTATCCTTATAGGTATTCCCCAGGTAGAATCGATCCTGGTGGGAAATGCCAGCCACATCACAGGAACGGATGCCAAAGATAGCCTGTTTCTTTCCTTCCTTTACCGGCTCGATGGCAGGATGTTCGCCGGCGCGGATCGTGAAGAGCCTCTGGATATGGGGAAACACGTAACGCTTGGGCGGATAATACGGGTTCGGGAGATGGATTTGAATGGCGTCGCGGTTTGCATCCGTCACCCTGTCGAAGTAGGTGTCTCGATCTCGCCCGTAAAAGGGCGCATAAACTTCATGCTCTTTCCGGAGCTCGTCGACCAGGTTTAAGAGATTGTTTTTCTGTATCAGTCGTACACGCATGTTATGCCTTTTCCACCTTTACATAAACGGCGCGGTTGCCGGCCCGGTATTCCGTGCGCGCAGGGCCGAGGATCCCCTTGGCGATGTCCTCCATGTAATAAGGTACGTAGATGGTTCCTTCCCGGATCTCGCTGGTCACGCGGGCATACGTGGACGCAGACCCAATGTCCGACACCAGGCGGATCTTCATGCCGTCACGGATATTCAGGGCTTTGGCATCCTCAGGGTTTATCTCCACAAATCCATTTGGATAGTCAAGCAGGAGGATTCCGTATTCTCGCTTCAATGTTTCACTGTGCTGAACCATCGTGTTCTGTTGCCAGTAATAGAGCGAGCGACCAAAAAGCAGCACAAATGGAAATGCGGTGGTTGAACGGCTTGGCGGGGGCGACTGGTGGATAGGGACGAAAGAAAATCGCGGCCATTCGGTCTGATCGGTAGAGAAATAGGGAGTGCCTAAAGGATGATCATGCGTACACGGCCACTGTCTTCCGTAGTGGCGGGCCAGATTCTCGTAACTTGCCCCCTCATAAAATGGAATGACGCATCCGATCTCCTTCATGACATCAGAAGAGGTTTTGTAATCCCATGTGACACCCAGGCGTTTGGCGACTTCCACGACCTGGCACCAGGCAGAGGTAAGACCCGGTGGAGGCTCAATGGCCTTCTGGGCGAGTTGGATCCGACGCTCCGAACTCGTGAAGGTTACTGTTTCTTCACCGTAGGCTGCCGTTGGCAGGATAACGTCCGCATATTGCGCCGTTGGTGTCATGAAGAGATTTTGGAGCACAACAAATTTCATCTTTTTCAATGCCACGCTTGCATCAGAGTAGGCGGAGGAGACAACAGGGTTGTGGCGATCAAGCCAAATGGCCTTCAAATTTCCCCTGGCGCCAAGCATGGTGCTGGAGTCCATTCCCCACCGATCGGGGAGCGGTCGCATCCATATTTTTTCGAAATATTTTTTGCCTTCGAGGTTCCGAACAGGAACATAACCTGGCAGAGAGCTTGGAAACACTCCAACATCGCAGCCGCCCTGCAGGTTGTTGTGCTCGGCGAGGGGCATGATACCCGCTCCCGGCTTACTGAGATTTCCGGTAAGGAGGATCAGGTTCACCATGGAGTGAATCTGATCCCTGCCGCTGGCCTCCGCACCTGTGGAATAAAGGAGCATTGCCTTGGAGGCTTTGGCATAGGTGATCGCGGCCTGTTCGATCGCATCCGGAGAAAGTCCGCAAATGGATGCGGCTTGAAGGACATCGAACGACTCGATGTTTTTCAAAAATTGTTCAAACCCATTGCATCGCCGGCGTATGAACTCCAGGTTCATCAACCCGCGGTCAACGATGACCTTGGCCATCGCTCCATACAGAAAAACCGCGGTTCCCGGAATGGTCTGCAAAAGGTAATCTGCGTGCTCGGCAATGGGATGTCGCCGAGGTCCAATGCAAATGAGCTTTGCGCCAGCCAATTTTGCACGAATTACCCACCCGCCAATGGTGGGTAGCTGACGTCCCAGATCGATCTGGCTGACAATGATAACGTCACTCTCCATCAACTCGGCAATCGAATTCGTTGCCGCGGGAACGCCTATCGTATCACGGAGTGCCCTGATGCTATTGGAATGGTAAAACGTGGTTCCTTGATCGACGTTGTTGGTCCCGATCACCGCACGGGCAAATTTCTGGAGGATGTAGGCATCTTCATTACCACAGTGGGAAGAGTTCAAAAAGCCGATGGCATCCGGTCCGTATTCCGATTTAATCTCCGTGAGTCGCTTCGCGATAAAGTCGTACGCTTCGTCCCAGGAAACAGATTGGAAAGCGCCTTGTTTTTTAATGAGGGGTTGGGTTAGACGGTCGGAAGCGCTTGCGACTTCGTGGACGTGCCATCCACGGACGCAGATTCGACCGCAGTTTGCAGGGTGAGACATGCTTGGGTAAATCCCAACGATTTTATTACCCGATGTCTCCAGGTAGATTCCGCAGCCAACACCGCAGAAGGTACAGGTTGTCAGTGTGTGCGCCATATGATTAACTTGAAATTCTCTTTCCAAACAACGGAGTCATTCATAATGGTGTTCACGTTTACGCATGTACTACCAGAAGCGTTGTTCAATGTTTCACATAATAGTTAGCATAGAGAAACCATTCTTGTCAAGTCTTTTTTAAGAATTTTTTCACTGTTTGAATTATTTTTATAACTTGTTGTAATTATATCATTTTATAGCATAAAACATTTTAGAATACCGGATTTAATCTCCAAAAAGTTTGACTGGAATTAGGGTCTGCAAGAGAAACCTGTTGTAATTCCGGGAACAGCCTGCTGACCCCTGTAGGTACCGAAAGGTTCGTGCCTTCGTGGAACAGTATTGGCACCCGTAGAAAGGTTGCCGCGGAGCCCTCAACGGCCTTCGTCTATCAAAAAACGCCCATGAAGACTGCGGTCCGTCCATCTGTCACGAAGGCTTGTCTGACGAGGTGGCTAGAAAAAGGGGCACTCTGAGTAAGAATGATTTGGGAAGACGTCAGATGTTCACCCAAGGCCGGGAGCTCTGCTCGCGCGCTAAAAGGACTTGGTACAAAGGCAGGTTTCTGCGCAGGCGGGGAACTGGATTCGGGCGACTGAGGGTCGAGAGTAAAAGCTTGACGTAAAAGGCTTGAGAATTCCTGATAGGGTTCAAAGTGACAAAACCATTAATGGTAGCGAATTCAAGGGGTCCACCCGCAGGCCGGTTAAATTAGTGAACCCAGAAGCCATCAGATGCAAAAGATGATAGTTAATTCATTTCTTCATCTTTTTAACCCGGTCGATCTCAGATTTCATAAACTCTACCAGGTTTTCACCTTTTAATAAGTTCTTGAGTTCCTCCTGAAGGTTAGACGGGTTGATCTTGCATATCCAGCCTTTTTCATACGGACTCTCGTTGATCAGCTCAGGGTTCTCTTCGAGGTTCTGGTTGGAGGATTCCACTTTTCCGGAAACCGGAGCGTAGATCCTTCCGACCCATTTGCCGGACTCCATGGAGCCACAAGGTTTCCCCTGTTCGACCTCTCTGCCCGGAGAAGGCATCTCGACATAGACGATCTGCCCCGCCAATTTTTGAGCAAAATCATTTGTTCCAATGACCACAATATTTCCTTCAACCCTTGCCCAAAAATGCTCTTTGTGGTAATATAGATCGTCCGGAAAGATATATCCTTCGATTTCCATTGACCAAAATCCCCCTTTCCCTCTTTTGTGGCTATATACACCAAAAACAAAGTGATAACAAGTCATTTTTGTAATTTCTCCTTGACAAAATTTCGCCGTAGTGATAATGAGATGCGAAATAGAACGATAAAACATTTGGAGTTACGAACGGATCCTTAATTAATTGCCTCCGCGGAGAAGAACAGGGGATTGAGGAAGAGGTGAGTTTATGACAATCAGCAAATGGATGACAGCGGGAACGGTTCTTAAAATGATGGCTATGCATTATCCGGACAAGCAAGGCGCAGGAGATAAATTTCGTAAGATGACCTTCAAGGAGTGGAATAACAGGAGCTGCCGATTATGCAACGCGTTGAACAACATGGGGGTTAAGAAAGGAGATCGCTTTGCCATATTAGCTTACAACAGCGTCGAGTGGATGGAAATTTATGCGGCGGCTGCGAAGGGAGGACAGATCACGGTTCCCGTTATGTTCCGACTTGCCCCCCCTGAGATAGAATATGTAATCAACCATTCCGAATGCAAGGCCTTTTTCGTGGCCAAGGAATTTGTTGAGGTGGTAAATTCAATCCGAAGTAAGCTTTCCAGCATCCCACCAGCGAATTACGTATTTTGGGGAGATGAAAAAGCACCGGAGGGTTATGAGCACTACGAATCGATCATTGCCGAGGCCTCCCCTGCGGAACCAGATGTGGTGGTCGATGCAGACGATCCCTGGAACCTCATGTATACCTCAGGGACGACTGGCAAGCCCAAAGGGGCCGTTCGGACCCATGAGGGGAACCTTGGCCAGTACCTGCTGAGCGACCTCTGTATGGGCATTCGGCCGGACGATTGCGTCATGCTCGTCATGCCCATGTGCCATATCAACTCGATCTTCTATTCATTTGCCTATACCTATTGTAGTGCAAAGGTTTTTGTTTACAATATGGTCAGCTTTGACCCGCTGGACCTGTTGAAGACGATTGAGAAAGAGAAGATTACGTTTACGTCGCTTGTTCCCACTCATTACATCATGATGCTCTCCCTCCCCGACGAGATCAAAAAGAAGATCGACGTAAGTTCGATGCGGCAGCTCCTGATCTCGTCCGCACCCGCTCGGAAAGATACCAAAATGGCCATTATGGAATATTTCAAGAACGCAGAGCTCTGGGAGGCTTATGGTTCAACCGAGGCCGGTCTGGTAACGCTTCTCAGGCCGGAAGAGCAATTCAAGAAGTTGGGTTCCATCGGAAGGGAGATCTGGGGATCAGATCGAATAAAAATTCTGGATGAAAACGGACAGGAAGTCCCGGATGGACAGGTAGGAGAATTGTATTCACGGACAGCGAGCGTTTTCAAAGAATACTGGAAAGATCCTGAAAAGACAAAGTCGGTCTTCCAAGGGCAATGGTTCTCCGCAGGCGATATGGCCTATCGGGACCCGGACGGATATTATGTCCTGGTGGACCGGAAGGCGAACATGATCATCACGGGAGGTGAGAATGTCTTCCCCTCAGAGATTGAAAATGTTTTAGGATCTCATCCCGCCGTTAAATACGTGGCCGTGATTGGAGTGCCCCACGAGAAATGGGGAGAGTCGGTCAAAGCTGTGGTCACCCTTCATCAGGGGAAAAGGGTGACCGAGAAAGAACTCATCGACCACTGCAGAGGAAAAATTGCAGGATATAAGATCCCGAAATCGGTCGATTTCATCAAGGATGAAGAAATGCCTATGACGCCCACCGGGAAAATCCTCCATCGTATTCTAAGGGAGAGATATGGAAAATGGAGTGACCTAAAGTAGTCTTCTTCCTTTCAAGATTCTTCGTGAAGGCCCAAGTGGTTGACCCTTGGACCCTTTTCTTAAATTTTTTCTTGCAAAATATCTTAGCATGAGATATGTTACAAATCACCAAGGGTTCAAGCCACCCTTGGTTTCATTTTGTTAGGGTGATGTGAGAAGGAGCTTCGCATGGTGAAGAACCTGAGGTGGAAAGCAATATTCTATGGGGCCATCGCTGTTTTTGCCATCCTTCTTCTGGTCCCCACCGTGACTTCTCAATTGCCCCCATGGTGGAGCAAGGTCCTGCCTTCCGAGAAAGTCCATCTTGGCCTCGACTTACAGGGAGGCATGTACCTCCTCTTGACCGTGGAGGGTGAGAAGGCTGTGGAAAGCTATGTGGAGCAGATAAAGAATAATTTGAGGGACGAGCTCAAGGATCAAGGAATTCCAGTTGGAAAATTGGAAAGAGAGAAGGATCGGATCGTTCTCGAATTTTCCGGAGCTAAGGAAAAAGTGGATAATCTGCTCGGAACGCGTTTCACCCTGCTGCGTGAGCTCTCCTCTTCAGGAGAAGGAGGGATTTGGAAGGTTCAGATGGTCCTCGATAGCAAAGAAATAGATAGTGTAAAGAAGAGGGCGATTGATCAGGCCCTGGAGATCATCCGGAACCGAATAGACCAATTTGGCGTGTCTGAGCCCGAGATCACCCTTCAAGGGACGGATCAGATCCTGGTCCAGCTCCCCGGGATCAGAGATCCCCAGAGGGCGATCAATTTGATCGGCCAGACCGCTCTGCTGGAATTCAAGCTGCTGGATGAAGAGGGGAACATTGAAGAGGCATTAAAAGGGAATATCCCTCCCGGAGACATTATTCTTTACGAGAGATCGGTGGACCCACAGACAGGTGCGGTGAGGAAGATCCCTTTTCTGCTAAAAGAGAAAACCCTGATGACGGGTGAATTCATAAAGGATGCTCGGGTGTCGCTCGATTCACAGTTTCACGAGCCTTATGTGGCCATGGAGTTTACAGATGTGGGAGCGAGACTTTTTGAGCAGATTACCGCTGCCAATGTGAAGAAGAGACTGGCCATCATTTTGGATAACAACGTCTATTCCGCTCCGGTGATCCAGGAAAGGATTGCAGGGGGGAGGGCCCAGATCACCGGCCGTTTTACTATGGAACAGGCCAAAGATCTGGCTGTGGTTCTTCGATCCGGCGCATTGCCTGCCCCTGTCAAGATCATTGAGCAGAGAACCGTGGGACCCTCTCTCGGACAGGATTCGATCCATAAAGGAATTGTCTCGATCGTGCTGAGCGGGATTGTTGTGGCCATTTTCATGGTGATTTACTATCAATATTCGGGTTTGGTTGCTGATTCTGCTCTTATCCTGAACGTGATCTTGACTTTAGCGACGCTGGCTCTCTTCCGGGCGACCTTGACCCTTCCTGGCATTGCGGGTTTAGTCCTGACCATCGGAATGGCAGTCGATTCTAACATTCTGATTAACGAGAGAATCAAGGAAGAGTTGAGAATAGGAAAGACGGTTCGAATGGCGATCGATCAAGGTTATCACCGCGCCTTCACTGCCATCTTAGACTCTCACGTAGCGGCTTTGATTTCGGGGGTCATTCTCTACGAGTTCGGGACAGGTCCGGTGAAGGGATTTGCAGTGACGTTGTGTGTCGGTCTTCTGGCCAACCTATTCACGGCTTATTTTGTGACAAGATTAATCTACGATTATATTACACTTAAATTTGCGATTAAACGATTGAGCATTTAAGGGTTTAGAGGAAACGATCCCATGGAATTGATTCGACCGGGTACGCATTACGATTTTATAGGGATGAAGAAAATTACCCTCTGGATTTCAGCATTGGCCATTCTTGTGACCATTGGCTCCATCCTTTATCATGGTGGATTGAGAAACGGGGTCGATTTCGCAGGGGGAGCAGTGATTCAGGTCAAATTCTCCAAGCCCGTAGACATTTCGGAGGTAAGGAATGCTTTAGAGACCTCTGGTTCGAAGGAGGCCGTGGTCCAAAATTTCGGGGGGGAGAACGAGTTTTTGATCCGCGTGGAGAAGAGTTCGGAAGATATCGAGGCCGTCGCTAAAGGTATCCAAACCGCTCTTCAAGAGCGGTTCAAAGAAAGGACTCCGGATATCGAAAGCGTTCAAGTCGTGGGCCCGATGGTCGGGAAGGATTTGAAGCAGAAGGCAGCGTGGGCGGTGATCCTCTCTATGTTGGGGATCATGACTTATATTGCCTTCCGATTTCACAAGTTTTCTTATGGGCTGGGCGGCCTGATCTCGTTATTTCACGATATTGCCGTAACCTATGGAGCTATCTCTGTCTTGAAACTGGAATATAATTTGTCCCTTATGGCTGTCGTTCTCACAGTCATTGGTTTTTCCATCAATGATACCATCGTTATTTTTGACCGAGTGAGAGAGAACATGAAGAAGATGAAGAAGACGGACCTCGTTACAGTTTTTAACGAGAGCATCAACGAATGTCTCGGTCGGACGATCCTTACCACAGGGACAGTCATGATATCGGTGCTGATTCTTTTCTTTTTCGCCGGACAGGTCCTTCATGAATTTACCATTGCTCTTATCGTCGGGATCGTGACCGGCACTTATTCCACCGTCTATATCGCAAGCCCGGTCGTCCTATTTTGGGAGGAGCATATCACGAGCAAGCGAAAGATAAGATAGAGTACAATTCTTGACATAAACGGTGACGATGTATTAAAGAAATGAGATGGTTGAAGGTGACGGGATGAAAACCTACCAAGCGAAAAATGAGGAATTAGACCCTAAATGGTACCTAGTAAATGCCGACGGAAAAGTTTTGGGGAGACTGTCCACCGAGGTGGCAAAGATATTGAGAGGGAAGAATAAACCTACCTACACTCCTCATGTGGATACGGGGGATTTTGTCGTCGTAGTCAATGCAGGGAAGGTTACGTTAACTGGAAAGAAGATGAAAGACAAGGTCTACTATCATCATACCGGTTATCCCGGCGGGATTAAAGAGACGAATGCTGAAAAGCTGTTGGCGAGAAAACCCACAGAGATGATCAGGATGGCAGTGAAAGGGATGCTTCCCAAAACCAGTCTGGGCCGTCAGATGCTTCGAAAGCTGAAGATTTATGCAGGCCCGAATCATCCGCACGAGGCGCAGAAGCCTATTTCCCTTGAATTATAAAGAAGACAATAGGCCCAATAACAGCGAACGAAACGAATTCTTTTTCGGAAAATTCGGTACCCTTCGAGTAATTCGCAAATGAGGAGAAGAAAGTGACAGAACCGATCTACGCTACAGGCAAAAGAAAGACCTCCATCGCGAGGGTTTGGCTTGAACCAGGAGAGGGAAAGTTTGTTGTCAACGAGAGGGCGTTGAAAGAATACTTTGGGAGAGAGACCTGTGAAATGGTCACCCTTCAAGCCTTGGAGTTGACCGGAACCCGGAATCAATTCGACATAAAGGTGAATGTTCAGGGAGGAGGCATCTCCGGACAATCTATCGCAATTCGCCACGGGATTTCGAAGGCCCTTCTTCAATTCAATTCTGATTTTAAAGACGTTCTGAAAAAGGCTGGGTTTCTCACACGGGACTCAAGGGTCAAAGAGCGGAAGAAGTATGGAAGGAGAGGGGCCAGAAGAAGACCGCAGTACTCGAAGAGATAATTCCATGATCCTGTTGAACTTGTCTGGAAAGGGAGGTCATGGTACCTCCCTTTTTTGTTTTTTGGGTTTTCTTGTTTATACGGCTACGAGGCCCGTTTGGTATAGGGTCGCAGGGTTACGTGAATTCCTTAAAACGAACGACTTAACTTAATGACGAAACGGGCATCCTTTCCCTTGCCGTGAGACGAATCTTTTATTTTCCAAACAACCAATTAAACCGAATAAACCTAAGAGGTGCCGGATGAAAATGCGAGTGGGTATCATTGGAGCGACAGGTTACACAGGGGTGGAGCTCCTCCGTCTTCTCATGCATCACCCTCAGGTGGAGGTCACCGCACTGACCTCACAGAAATATGCCGGAGCTCCGATTGACCAAGTCTTTCCATCTCTGATGAAAGGTCTCGATTTGAAATGTGAAGAATTCTCGGTTGAGCAAATCTCAAAAAAGACAGATTTTACCTTTACAGCGGTTCCTCATAAGACCGCCATGGAAATTGTCCCTTTGTTTTATCGGCTTGGCAAGAAGGTAGTTGACCTGAGCGCTGACTTTCGATTTACAGATGCGGCCATATATGAGAAGTGGTATCAGAAGCATACGGCTGCGGACCTCCTTCGCGAATCGGTCTATGGTCTCCCCGAGCTTCATCGAGAGAAGATCCGAAATGCAAAGATTGTTGGGAACCCAGGATGTTATCCAACCGGAGCCTTGATCGGCCTCATTCCCCTCGTGAAGAAAGAGATGATCTCCGTTGAAAATATTGTGGTCGATTCAAAATCCGGGGTGACCGGTGCGGGGAGAGATGTCGTTTTGGAGTCCCTTTTCTGTGAGGTGAATGAAGGGGTAAAGGCTTACAAGATCTTTGCTCACCGGCACACACCGGAGATCGATCAGGAACTGAGCCAACTGGCTCGGAAAGAGATTAAAGTCACGTTCGTTCCCCATCTCATTCCAATCGACCGGGGGATCTTATCTACCCTTTATGTTCATCTTACAAAAAAGATGGGGACCGAAGAGCTACTCAACGTCTTTCACGATTTTTATCGAGGAGAGCCTTTCGTTCGAATCTATTCAAAAGAGAAATTTCCAAACACAAAGGATGTACGGGGCTCCAACTATTGTGACATCGGAGCCAAGGTGAACGAATCCGACGGTCGGGCCGTCATCGTTACAGCGATTGATAATCTGGTCAAGGGCGCTTCCGGCGAGGCCGTTCAAAATATGAACATTATGCTGGGATATGCCGAGACTACGGGTCTCGATATAGTGCCTCTCTTTCCCTGATTACAAAAAGCGCCCCTCACCCCGTCCCTCTCCCCCAAGGGGAGAGGGACGGGGTGAGGGGGTCACTCCATCCCTCACTGAGAACATTGTCCTGTCAAGCATTTCCATTTTACAACCCTACCAGATTCTGTTAGATTATTTTCGGAATGACGACAAAACCTTTAACCCCCGTGATCAAGCAATATCTCCAGATCAAGAGCCAATATCCGGATGCCATTCTTTTCTTCAGAATGGGGGACTTCTATGAGATGTTTTTTGAGGATGCCCGCGTCGGTTCTCGAGAACTGGACATTGCGTTAACCTCAAGGGATAAAGGCCAAAAGGATAGCGTTCCCCTGTGCGGGGTTCCTTATTTTACGGCCGAAACGTATATCTCCAAACTATTACAAAAAGGATATAGGGTTGCCCTCTGTGACCAGGTTGAAGACCCAAAGCTCGCCAAAGGGATTGTCAAGAGAGAGGTGGTCAGAGTTTTTACTCCTGGCTTGGTGATTGGTACGCTCCAGTTAGGGACTGGAGAAAATAATTACCTGATGGGGTTTTCCGCAGAGGGCGAGGTTTTCGGGCTTGCCTTCTTGGACATTTCAACAGGTGAACTGAAGGCATGTCAAATCTCAGGATTTGAACCATTTCTGAGCGAAGCCCTTCGGAATGAACCTAAAGAGATTTTGTCTCTCAAGAGATTTCAGGAATATCCCTGGTTTGAGGGATTTAAAAAGAATTTTGAGAATGGTTTGATCACTTATTTGGATGACCCCAAATTCGATGCTCTCCGTTCTTTCGATCAGGAGGAGGGGAATATGATCCTCCAGAAAGCCCCTTTGGCTGCCCAAGCTGTAGCCATGGTACTTCGCTACGCGGAGGAGAACCAGAAAAAGCCGCTCTCCCACATTCGGCCCCTCTCTTTTTATCAGGTCCAGGATTTCATGGTCATCGATGAAATGACGAAGAGAAATTTAGAGCTCACGCAATGCCTTTTTGAGCAGGGCAAGAGGGGTTCTCTCTTCTGGCTTTTGGATGAGACCATCACCCTGATGGGGAGTCGGACATTGAAACAGTGGCTAAATTATCCGCTGATCGATATCAAGGGGATCGAGCGTCGTTTGGACGGGGTCTCTGAACTGAAGGGGAAAAAGATCGAAAGGAAGCAACTGAGAGAATCCTTGAGAGGAATTCAAGACATCGAAAGATTGACCTCCCGAATTTTCCTTGGACATGCCAATGCCCGGGATCTTGTCGGATTGAAAAATTCGATCCAAAATTTACCTATTCTCAAAGCGAGTCTCCAGCCCTTTGACGCCTCTCTCGTTGGAGAGTTCGCGTCAGAGATTGAGAATTTCGACGATCTCTATCAGCTTCTCGAATCCTCCATCGTGGATAATCCACCCCTGACGATTAAAGAGGGAGGGATCATCAAGCCGGAGTACGACAAGGAATTGGATGCATTAAGAGAGATCGGTCGGGAAGGGAAGGGATGGATCCTTCAATTGGAAGCAGAGGAGAGGAAGAAGACAGGAATCTCCTCTTTGAAGGTTCGATATAACCAAGTCTTTGGATATTATATTGAAGTGACCAAGAACAATCTTCACCTCGTCCCGGATCATTATATCAGGAAACAGACTTTAGTGAATGCAGAACGATTTATCACCCCGGAACTCAAGGAATTCGAGACCAAGGTGTTGGGCGCTGAAGAGGCAATCTGTCAGTTGGAATACCGGCTTTTCGAAGAAATTCGGGAAAAAGTCTCGGAGGAAACCCCAAGGCTTCAAAAAACAGCTTCTGCCATTGCAGTCGTAGATATTCTGGGCGCCATGGCAGAGATTGCTGATCGGTATAATTATGTCCGACCCATTGTAGATGAGGAGGATGAGATTGTCATCCGGGATGGGAGGCACCCCGTCTTGGAAAGAATGGGGCTTTCGGAAAGATTTGTTCCCAACGATACCCAAATGGATGGCCAGGAGCATCAGATTCTCATTATCACGGGGCCGAATATGGCGGGTAAATCAACCTATTTAAGACAAGTCGCCCTGATTATATTGATGGCGCAGATGGGGTGTTTTGTTCCGGCAAGTGAGGCGAAGATCGGCGCGGTGGACCGCGTCTTCACGCGAATTGGTGCACTGGACAATATAATGAGGGGACAAAGCACCTTTATGGTGGAGATGATGGAGACGGCTCGCATTTTAAATCAAGCGACCTCGAAAAGCCTTGTCGTTCTGGATGAAATTGGAAGAGGGACCAGCACCTTTGATGGATTGAGCATTGCCTGGGCCGTTGCCGAGTATCTTCACGACCATTCCTCGCTCAGGCCGAAGACTCTTTTCGCAACCCACTACCATGAATTGACCGAGCTGGCCCTGACAAAGGACAGGGTCAAGAACTATAATGTCGCAGTAAAGGAGTGGGGTGGGGAGATCATTTTTCTCAGGAAAATTGTGGAGGGAGGGACGAATCGCAGTTATGGTATTCAAGTAGCGCGGCTGGCGGGCCTTCCCCAAAAAGTGATCGATCGGGCCAAAGAGATTCTTTCAAACCTGGAGAAGGGCGAACTGGATGCCACGGGGATGCCAAAAATCGCCACGACGAGAATGGTGACCTCTAAGCCGAAGCCTCCCTTGCAACCCTCCTTGTTCGCTCAGCCTGATCCCATCCGGTCTGAGCTAAAAAAGATCAATCCCGACGAGTTAACCCCCCTCAAAGCATTAAATATTCTGAATGAGCTGAAGAAAAAAGCGGAGAAAGAAGACTGAAAAACACAAATCCAAATGCCAAAGTTCGCACGAAGTGATGAACCGAAGGTGAGTCAATGCCGAATGAATGTCAAAGTTCAGGAAAGTGAAATTTTTGATACCTGCATATTTCTTGCCGCCTCCCTCTCCACGTCGGGGAGAGAGAAAGGGTCGGGGGAATCCAATGGGCAGAATTCAACGACCCAGGCGAAATCGTTTCGGTCATTTGAAATTGGCGTTTTGAATTACGTTGAAAATACATTTCCAAATCCCCCCACCCCCCCTTTACAAAGGGGGGGTGGGGGGATTTTATGATTTTCATGGTTCGCAGGTGAGGAACCCGTCATGTGAAATTCATTTGAAATTTGGATTTTGCCATTTGACATTTTGGGTTTAGAAGATGACTGATTTCCCAAAGGCGCGATTGAAGATGGTGGAGGAGCAGATCGTCTCAAGGGGGATTAAAGATCCCAGGTTGGTTGCCGCCATGAAGAAAATCCCTCGCCATCTCTTTGTGGAAGAGGCCCTTCAAAACCAGGCCTATACGGATCATCCTCTTCCCATTGGAGAGAAACAGACTATTTCTCAGCCTTACATGGTCGCCTTAATGACGGAGGCACTGTTATTAACTGGGAAGGAAAAAGTTTTAGAGATCGGCACAGGTTCGGGATATCAGACGGCGATATTGGCTGAATTGTCTGAGAAGGTTTTCTCTGTCGAAAGGATTCGTCCCCTGGCCATCCGGGCGCGAAAGTTACTCTATGAATTTGGGTATTTCAATGTTGAAATTAAGATCTTTGATGGGACCTTTGGATGGATGGAAGAAAGTCCATTTGATGCCATTCTTGTGACAGCTGGATCTCCTGACATTCCAGAAACTCTGATCGATCAACTGGCGATAGGTGGAAAGTTGGTCATCCCTGTGGGAGATGCCTTTGTCCAGGATCTGTTTCGGGTGACCAGGACAGAAGCCGGGGTGAAAAAAGAAGACCTGGGTGGTTGCCGATTTGTTAAGTTGATAGGGAAATATGGGTGGGAAAACGAATGAGAAAATTTTCTTAGTGTTGCTTTCTATTTCGGCGGTATTCTTCTTAAATACTTGTGCTCCGCATAAGGTCCCGCCCGAAAGGCCGTCTGTAACTCAAGGGGTGAAAGGGGTCTATCACGTCGTGGAGAGGCACCAAACCCTTTACCGCATTTGCAAAACCTACAGGGTTGATCTCAAAGAGGTTGCCTCTCTGAATCGAATTGCAGATCCAAGTAAGATCGAGACCGGTCAGCGGATTTTTATACCGGGGGCGAAAAAAGTTTTGAAAGTTGAGATTTATATTGATGATGTGGTGGCAGAGCCAGCGGAAACGGCAAAGACGGCTTATAAGAAGCTTGATTTCATCTGGCCTGTTGAAGGGAAAATTAGCAATACTTTTGAAGAGGCGGAAAGCAGAAGGCATCAGGGGATCGATATCTCCACCCCCATTGGGACGCCGATTAAAGCTTCAAATGCCGGTAAGGTGCTATACTCCAATAACGGCATAAGGGGATACGGGAACCTGATCATCCTTCGCCATTCCGAAGAATATGTTACGGTTTACGCTCACAATCAGGTGAATCTGGTAGAAGAGGGGGCATGGGCGGAGAAGGGGCAGATCATCGGAAAGGTGGGCCAGACGGGGAAGGCGACAGGACCTCATCTGCACTTCGAGATTCGAAAAAATAACAAGGCTTTGGACCCATTGCTATTTTTGAAATAAACCGACTATAGGGGGATGGGAGGTTTGGCAAAGCGCCGTTAGTGGGTTGGATGAGGGTTTTATGCTATAAAAACGATAGCATGATGAGTAAGAATGAGGTTTTGTTCGACCGAGCGTTTTTGATGGGTTTGGCAATTTTTTTTACAACGAGTTTGGCAAATTCATGTGGATTTATGACATTTTGTCACTTTTAATGGTTATCCGGACCCTGTTGTTTTTTGGCAGGGTCAAGCGCCTTTAAAAAATTCGTCACCGCGTTGAGTTTGGTCTTATTCCCTTCAAAAAATATCCTTCCAATCTGTTCTATTGCCCCTGAAAATTCTTGAAATTTCCCACGCTTTTTTAAATAAAAGATATTGTTTATAAATTCGTAAATATCAGGCGATTCTGAGAACAACACGATCGCGGCTCGATATATCTCCGAATCAATAAGCTTAGCGACATCAGGGGGCATGGAAAATCCCTTCTTGCGGAGCTGATGCACTATTTTCATATCTGACCGACTCACCGTCTCCTGGGAAAAAAGAATTCCCATCTCTTTAGCGAGGATCTTCTCTTCCAAATTTTTAAGCTTCCCTGTCAATAACCAATCAACGGTTACAGATTCCTTTTCGGCGATCTTAGAAAGCACGTGTGGCCTGGGAATTCTTTCACCAGACTCATATCGTTGGTAGCCCTTATGGGAGACGCCTATCTTCATTGCAAAATTTTTTTGAGATAAATCTCCCCTCAATTTTTTAAGTCTTTCGGCTATCGACAAATATTTTTTCATAAACCTCCGTTCGGATACATTTTTTTCTTGACAAACCTCCAAAAGGAGGTTTATTATCCTATCAATATGAAAACAAATAAAACAGAAATTTCTGGAAGATTAAGGGGACTTCTCAAATTCACTCTTGCAACGAAAGGGTTGACGATCTCAGATTTGGCAAAGATGCACGGCATGACTGGTCCTTCTTTGTGCAGCGCTTTCTATGTTCCATTTCCAAAAGCGGGGCGGATCATCGTCGACGTTTTAAATCTTCCACCTTGGAAGATTTGGCTGTCCCGTTATTAAGGATGGGAAACCCAACCGGTCTAACTTGTGGTACCAACGCAAACATGGACTATGGATAAAGGATATCACGAAGAGCGGGAGAATCAAACGAAAAATTTCAGACAGGGATAATGATGAGCAGGATCAGCAAGGTTGAGATAGATCATGTTAGGGATCTGTGGAAATCCGTTTCGGGGATAGGGGGAGGACTCGACGGGAGCGGCGGTTGCGGAGTTTGTTGGAACGGACTGTCGGCGTTTCAGATCCATTTTTTTGGCGAAAGAGTAGGCGGACAGGTGATCGAGAACTTAGGGGAGAAGCTGAAAAAGCAAATTCAGGTCCATGGTGAAGCGAGAAGTATTCTACTCCACGGTCATTCGCCCCGGGAGGTTCTGAGGAAGGAGTTTCCTTTTCGGCGGCATGCAATCAACTAATAAGGATGCTGAGCGATGAGGGAGTAAGGGGGGTTCTTTTATCAAAAGTCTCTGGCCTGGGTAAGACGTGGTTTTATGACATCACAAAAAAAGATAGGGTGAAGGGGGAGCCATCATGACCGTCATCGCTGAAAACGTGAGGCGTGGTGGCCAAACGCGAGACATCATTCGAGGCGCATGAATTTTAAGGAGGTGGGTGGAGATGGAGAAACAAAAAGAATTTAATTTTAAGCTGGATACGTTGGCTGAAGTGATTCGAAGGTCTCGTAAAGCGAAATTCATTAAAAGAACTTTGCATGCTGTCTGCGAGGGCCGTCATTTAACTCGGAAAAATCTACTCACTTTTAGAAACTTTTTCGATAATATTGGGGAAGACCTTGATAAAGCAAAGGCCGTAATCACAATGGCGGCGTTGGACGATATTTCCCCTCCTAGTCGATGAGATCATTGATCGAAAGATAGTGGTCGTCGCCCTGATCCGAGGCAGCAAGGCAATATCGGGTTCTCCTTTTTCGCATCACAATGTGTTTCGGACCCCGAAGTAGTAGGGTAGCCAAAGATCGGGGTATGTAAACGCAGAAGCCCCGGAGATCCTTCCTTACTTCCTTAGGGTCTCTGGGGCGCTTTCTAAGTTTCGATCTTCGTATTTCACTTTGGTATGCATTTGGAATGCAAGATTTTGAACGCTTTTAGGAATTTTGAAAAGGAGAAAGAGAATGGATGGTTGGATTGAAGTTTTTAGAGCAGGAAAACATGTCGACGGATCGGATGATGAGAGAGAATGGGGAACGGCTGATCTCGATTGGATTGTAAACATGGCAATGAATGGTCTGAGAGGTGAATCCCATGGTTAGGTGCGTGTTTTGTCAAAAGGAGATAGAAAATCCGAGAAAATATAGGGGTGAAATTGTTCAAAAGTTTTGTTCGGATGGTTGTCGCCATCATTATCATAATAGTTTGAAGAAGGAGGAGCGGGAAACGATGGAGACAGCGAAAGATCGATATTTGGTGAAACGGGGCAAGCCAGGTTGCCATGTTGTAACCCCGATCATAAATGGAAGTCCGATTGTTGAATTGGATTTTGAAGGTCGGTTTAAAAATCCCAAGCTCGATCGTATTGCGAACTTCCGGTTCGCGCTAGTTCAGGCTTTAAACAAGGAACTCGAAAAAAAAGATAGGCCCAAAGTGCAGATCATCCAGAGCTTTATTGAGCTATACAATAGCGGCCTCCTGTTGCCCAGAATTCGTAAGGAACTCAGAAAACCCATCTCCCGGAGGACATTGTACAGATGGAAGAGAGCGTTTGACGACGGAGGACTCAATGCTCTATTCCCTCAATATGAAGGACCCCAGGCATCAAAGATTGCACCGGCAGAGGAAGAATACCTCCTCAAAAAGCTCTTAGACCAGAGAAAGCCGGTCGTCAGCGATGCCATTAGAAAATGTAAATTTCTTCTTGGCGAAATGTCTTCATCAAGTCCGGCAAAACTTCGCCGGTGGGTCAAGCAATTTCAAAAAGAATTCTACGACGTTTGGGTTTTGGAAAGAGAGGGTGAAAAGGCGCTTAACGACAAATGCGTTCCCTATGCCGAGCGCGAATGGAGAAATCTTTCTGTTGGCGGGGTAATTGTGGGCGATGGATGTAAATTGAACTTCCAGGTAATCAATCCGTTCACGGGCAAGGCGACCCGGGCCATGATGATCATGTTTTGGGATTGGAAAAGCTCCTATCCGCTCGGATGGGAGATCATGCTGACGGAAAGCGTCCAGTGCGTTATTTCAGCACTTCGCAATGCGATTATCACCCTGGGGAAGTTTCCCAAACATGCGCTTCTTGATAATGGCAAAGCCTTTCGAGCCAACGTATTCAGGAAAAAGTTCACATTTCAGGAGACGGAAATTCCTGGGATATTTGACAGTCTCAATATCATCCCTCATTTTGCCATGCCCTACAATGCCCAGAGCAAGCCCATCGAGCGGTTCTTCCGGACCTTTAATGACTGGTTTGAGCGGGAGATGCCTTCCTATATTGGAGCCTCCATCCAGGACAAACCCGCTTTTATGAACCGGAACGAAAAACGCGCCCGCAGTCTACATAACGATTGGGTCCCTACCATCAAGGAGACGATGGCCCTGATATTCAGATGGCGGGAATATTATATCGATCAGGAATTGAGGGGTCGCGATTATCTCAGGCCAAGAGACATCTTCGAGGCCGAAAGAGGCCCCGGGGTGGACCCTTTCGCTCTCCACTTTTTGATGATGACCTGCAAGGCCAGGATGGTTCATCGAAATGGGATCACCTTCAACGGCTGCCACTGGTATCACGAAAACCTTTACGGTTTTAAAGACTATGTCCTCGTGTACTACTCTTATTACGACCTGAGCCAGGTCTATATTTTCACGCTTCGGAACGAGTTTCTATGCGTTGCCAAGCCCGTTGAAAAAGTGAACCCTTTCGCCGCCGATAGCGAATTTCCCGAAGATATGGCCGCGGTCCAAAGAATCAACGCCACAAAAAGAAAAGTCGTAAACGCGACCAATAAACTGGCCGACATGATCCAGTCGCAAAAAAATCTCTGTGTCGATTGGAATAGATCGCTGCGGGATAGGCCTGAAGTTGAGGAGGCCATTAAAAAAATAGAAGACAAAAAACCGAAGGCAGCGACTATCTCGCCCTTTGTTGACGGCGTAACTTACGGCGAGGAACCCAAAACGGAAAAGCCCAAATACAAGCCCCCAAAGGACTGGACCGGCTTCAAAGGTGACCACTGGGAAAGGTATGACTACCTCAAGGAACAGGACCCTAAAACGTGGACTCCCGAGGACCTGGATTTTCTTTCCTGGTTCGAGACGACATCCGAATATCAGGCGACTCAAAACTTCAAACCAAATCAACTTCTCTTAGGAGCATCAGGACGAAAGACCAATTCGTAATAGTCAAAAACGTGAAGCGTTTCCAGTCCGCGGCTGATCGTATCCATCATAAATTGAAAGGAATGGAGCGAATGGCCTTAATCTACGGAGATCCCGGTTTGGGAAAAAGCGAGTGCGCCTTACAATACGCTGCCGCAAATGGTTCTCTATATATTCGATTAAAGAAACTCATGAACGCTCGTTGGTTTCTTATCCAGCTGCTAAATGATCTCCGAGCCCCTGTCCGCTGGAGGACGATGGATCTGTTCGACGAGGCAGTCAGGAGTCTTTCGAACGAGAAAAAAAGGACATTGATTTTGGACGAAGTGGATTATTTTACCGCCGATAGTAAGGTGACCGAAACTTTGCGCGATTTACACGACATTACTGCGACGCCTATGGTCTTTATTGGCATGCAGCATGCTGATAAGAGACTCATGAAATATCCACATCTCTATGATCGATTCGTCGAGGTGGTGAAATTCGCGCCCCTGGATCGCGCGGACGTTGAGAAGATGATAAAGGAACTCTCTGAATTTCAGTTTTCCGATGACGCCATCGACCGGATCACGAATGACAGCGAGGGCAAGGTTCGAAAGATCCTCGCCCTAATCCATCGCGCCGAGTACATCGCAAGGGGATCGAGAAGTAAAATTATCGAAGGGAAGGATTTAAGATGAATAGGCTCCGGATCGTCGGAAACGAACTTTTGAAGCGGCAGCGAAACTTCTTTTCTCTTGCGCAGATTGTCAAGGCGACAGGTTTGGACAGAGATAAGGTCCGGGATATTCTTCTTGACCTTTGGAGAGAAAAATTTCTGGTTCGGATCCGTGAAAACCGCGATTATTCCTTGAACAAAAGGCCGCCGTTCCTGAAGGTACGCTACCGTGTGATCATGCCAGCAAAACTCGCGGCCAGGATCGCCCCGCAGTATCGAGGTGAAAACAATGCGGCTGATCGGCTTTGGTTCATTATGCGGAAGAAAATAACCTTCACGCGGCGCGACCTCCGCGTCCTGACCGGAGCATCAAACGCTTACGTCCGCTGGTATACAAAGATGCTCGCCAAGGCGGGGATCGTAGCGAGCCGCGGTAGATCAGGAGAGTGGACGCTGCTAAAAGACGTAGGGCCACGAAGACCGTATATTGGGGACGTGATGAGAGGAAAAAAGTGAAATCTTGCGGGGTGATTGCACCCAGATTTGATATACTTATATCATTTATGTGGTTTGTATCTTTTACAGCATTTTTGGAGGCACATCAGGGGTCCGCACCGGCCCTATATTAGTGGTGTCACGGAGATGAAAAAGGCTCCTCAAAAGGACAATATGTCACTTTTTGACGTGTTTTTTTGTACACTTTCACCGGGTTTTCTCGCTTTTGTCAAACCTCGTGTCAAAATTGCCAAACCTGTTGTCAACCTATAACCGACCACAGGGCATTAAACCTTGCCTCCTTTCTTATCTTAGAGTCAAAGGCTCCTGATAATCATATAATTGGACATATTTTTTGTTGACTTTTAGTAAAATAATAAAATAATATCTCGACAACC
>DATHCH010000004.1:0-15084 GCA_035319625.1 Thermodesulfobacteriota bacterium | reverse complement strand
TGATGATGCCTAAACAGAGCGGGCTGGGATTCTTCAACGAGCTCAAAAAAAATGAGCGATATAAAGATATACCGGTCATCGTCGTCAGCGGGGCTTCCAAAATGACGGGTGTTGACATGAAGTCTTATATTTATGATCAAGAACGCTCGGAACGGAAACAGAAAGTAGTGGGAACAGATGCGAAACCCGAAGCTTACGTTGAGAAGCCCGTTGATCCGGAAAAGCTGATCGCCGCAATCCAGAAATTTTTACGTTAAACCCTTAGATTGCATGTCTGCCCATGATTTCATTTTGCTTCCTCTTGATGGACGCAAGAGGGAGGTGAGGGGTATCTGTGTCTAAATTTCACCTTTGGAATCGTGAAGGTATTCCTACTAAAGAGATGTCGGATAAACCGGGCTTGGATTATAAAAACCTGTGCAAAAAATAAGAGAAAAAAAGAGAGTATAATGAGACGCTTTTTAACCCTTTTCCTCTTCATCCTTTTTTGTTCCTCGCCTTCTTCTGCTGAATCCCAAACGCTTACAGCCAAAGTAAATATGCAAAGACCCCTTCTTGCGATAGATTGTTTGAAATGTCACGGAAGGACGATAGATGGAATAAAATACGCGGACTCTGTCCATGGTTCCAATTCTTGTACGAGCTGTCATGTGGAGATTATAGATTCTGAAGAGCATACGAAAAAAATCTACATACCCGGGAAGGTAGATTGTAGTCCCTGCCATCAGACGGAAGCAAAGGAGTACTCGGGAAGTGTACATCGTATTAAGAGAGGCTACGACTGTGCAGGATGCCACTCTCCCATCCATTATCTGAAAAGATGGGATGGAAGTAAAGTGGCAATCCTAAATAAATGTACGTCCTGCCATAGCAGGGAGGATTATGTGGAGAGCGGCCACGATAAGGCAATCCTTAAGGGTAGCCAAGATTCTGCAGTCTGTTCAGATTGTCATGGCCTCCATAATACGAAACTTTTCCAAGCCTTGAGAAGGGCATCTTCCTCAGAGGCGAGGGCGTTTTATACGAAAGCATGCTTCAGGTGTCATGGCGATAAAGAGCTTATGAAAAAGAATAATCTCACTACCATTGCCGTTGAAACCTATCAAGAGACGTTTCATGGAAAGTTAAGAAAATTGGGTGGTCCTGCCGCAGGTTGTGCTGATTGTCACGGCGCCCATAATATCCTCCCAAGACAGGATCCTAAATCTTCAATTAACCCGAAAAACCTTGAGAAGATATGCTCAAAATGCCATGAAGGGGTAAATCTAAACCTTACAAAATATATCGCCCATCCTGATTTGAGCGATAGGGCAAAATATCCTCTCCTCTTTTGGATAAAGATTTTCATGGTTGTGCTCCTTTTGAGTACCCTCCTTTTTTACTGGGGTCATACCCTTCTCTGGTGGCGAAAAGCCTACTGCGAGAAACGGAGGCAACTGAGGGAAGGACATCTCATCTCAGAGAAACTCATCCATATCGAAAACCCCGGAGACACCTATATCCGCTTTAAACTTAGAGACAGGCTTTTCCACCTTTTTTGCATCTTTGCCTTTTTTGGGCTCGCTGCTACAGGCCTCCCTATTAAATTCCCAGATGCCGGTTGGTCAAAATTCATGATGCGTTATATGGGTGGAACTGAGGAGGCAATATTCTTCCATCAAATATGTGCGTTTGTTATCTTTTTGGAATTTGTCATCTTTCTTGCCTATTGTGCCCACTTTACCTTCTATAACACGAAAAGAGGGAAGACCATAAAAGAAAGGGTTTTTGGACCCTATTCCTTTTTGCCAAGAAAAAAGGATTGGGAGGATTTCACAGCCATGGGCAGATGGTTTGTGGACCAAGGTCCCCTGCCAAAATTGGACCACTGGTCTTATTACGAAAAATTCGACATTCTTGCTGTTTTTTGGGGGATGGTTGCTATTGGTGTTTCAGGCGCTTTGCTATGGTCACCCAGTACCACTGCCATATTTTTCCCGGGATGGATAATAAACGTGGCTCGTATTATCCATTCTGAGGAGGCACTTCTTGCTATTGGCTTTATTTTCACTATTCACTTTTTCAATACCCACTTTGTCCCAACCAAATGGCCCATGAACTATGTGATGTTTACAGGCAGAGTCTATAAATGGGAGTTTATTGAGGAAAGATCCTTAGAATGGGAACGATTACTTGAAACGAAAGAATTGGATAAGTTGAAAGTTTCTTTCCCTAACATTCTTGGTAACATTTTTTCCGGTGCTCTGGGAATCAGTTCCCTTATTCTAGGATTACTTACTATTGTCCTTATAATATGGGCAATAGTCTATTAAAGGGTTATGTAAGAATAGGACTTATAAGTAGGGATATGGCGAAATGGAAATAAAGGGTGAACACCTCCTTTATTATGATTTATTAGATTTCTGTGGAACCACACCGATATCTTTCCTAAGGAAATTCAACTTCTTATCATGAACCCAGCGTGTTACCATCGAAGCCATTATCCTTAAGGACCTCCATAAAACGAACGCACAGAAAGCAGCGCGGGATTCAGGGTAACTCTTTTTTACGGGGTGGAAGAGCGCATATGGTAGTCCGATCATCGGTGGCCATCGGACGGGTCTCAGCGAGACGTTTGGGCGGGATGCATTAGGTTCCTTGTTTTCAGGTTTTATAATTGGATTCCTGAAAAGGCCGAAAGAGTTTGCCAAGAAATAGGATTTCGATAAGATTAAGACATTGACAAAAAAATATTATTTTGCTATAAATTGGCCAATCGCAATTTTTAGGTTCACGTTTGCACATGAAATGAGTTGACAAAATTGAACCCTTAGGAAAGGGGGGATTTGGGCGTGTTAAGTGAAAAAAAACACAGGTTAGCTGGATTGGTGGTTGGCTTGACCACCCTGATGGCAACACCAGCATTTGCAAGGTCCATCAGCCTGAAGGATACAGGGGTCGCCTTCTGGATTTTTATCATTATTGGGGCGATTATCGTCCTCCTTCAACTGATTCCTGCAATTATCCTATTTCTTTCCTTTGTCGGTACAATGACCAACTTGTCGGAAAGAAGAAGGCTCCAGAAAAAGTAGCTGTTGAGGAGAAGGCTGGACTCCCAGGGATTGAGCCAGCACCCTTAAAAATAGGCATTGAAAAAACAAAAAGTTGGGAAAATGGAAAAAATTTCGAACATTTTGACATCCACCCTGATTTTTGCAATTATGGCAATTTCTAGAGCGTTTTCCGGCCGTAGCGGGACAACCTTTTCTTCATTCCAAGGAGGGTTCCAACATGAAGTGGGTAGATAATGGAGCGAAGACCAGGATTTTCCTCTGGCGATTACTTCCCTTTTTCCTTTTTATCGGGTTCACTGCAGGAGCCGTTTGGGGCAAAGACAATTCTATGTGTTTGGGTTGCCATCAGGATGAGAGTCTTTCAAAGCAGGATGCCAGTGGAAGAAAGCTCTCTCTTTTCGTTTCGGAGAAAGAGTTTAAAAGTTCAGTTCACGGAAAACTTTCCTGTTCAGATTGCCATACCGATATCAAAGATGACAAACATGCCGAGGGTGGACAGAAAGCTGCGGATAAGAAGGTGAACTGCGAAACTTGCCATGCGAAGGCGGAAAAGGCATACCTGCAAGGCCTACATGCCAAAATGATCATGAAGGGGACTGAGAGGGCAGCCAATTGTTACGATTGTCACGGAAAACACAATATCCTGCCAGATAAGAATCCCAAGTCAATGGTCTACATTTCTAATATCGACAGGACATGTACTCGCTGTCATTCGGATATGGTCTTTGCCAAAGAGCATGCATTGGGGGAGGCCGTAACCAAAGAGGAATTTGAGAAAAGTGTGCATGGAATGACGGGGCAGGTAACGTGTATCAGTTGCCATGGGAGTCATGACCTGTTGAGATCCCTCATTGATCCAAAATCTACAATCTTCCGATCCAATATTCCTCAGACTTGTGGGACATGCCATCCCAAGATTACCAAAGAGTTTGCGGAGAGTATCCACGGAACTCTTGCTGCAAGGGGGAGAAGCGATTCTCCCACTTGCACAACCTGTCATGGTTTTCATGGGATCAAAGCGGTGGTAGATCCCGATTCTCCAGTCAGCGAGAGGCGAATCGCCAAGACCACGTGCCCTCAATGCCATGGGGCAGAGCGTATTACAAAGGCATACGACCTCAACACGAAGACAGTTCAAGCTTATTATGATAGCTTCCATGGCCTCTCATATAGAGGTGGGGATACCTACTCGGCCAACTGTGCGAGCTGTCATGGAGTTCATGACATCCGACCCTCTTCAGATCCCAAATCGATGATCAACAAAAATAATTTGCAAAAGACCTGTGGAACGTGTCATCCAGGAGCATCAGAGAACTTTGCCAAGACCAAGGTGCACGCCTTTGCCTCGATCGCCGCTAGTGACCCTGGGGACAGGATCGTTGGTTGGGTGAGGATTGTTTACATTTTCCTGATAGCCTCTGTCATTGGAGGACTGACCCTCTTTAACTTTATGGATTGGTTGAGAAAGACGATTGACCGGGCACACTAAAAAGCAGGGAGTAGAGCGCCATGACGAAGAAATACCTCAGAATGACCTTGAATGAGAGAGTCCAACACCTCAATCTCTTCATCAACTTTACGATTTTAGTGATCACGGGGTTTACACTCAAATATCCTGATGCTTTCGGGTTTTCTTCCATCTCTGACGTCGCGATGGGGATGACCTATCGAGGATTACTGCACCGGCTCTCAGGGGTCGCAGTGCTGACTTTAGGGGGGTATCATATCCTCTACCTCCTTTTCACCGAAAGGGGAAGAGGCATTTTAAAGGATATGATCCCTCAATGGAAAGATGCCAAAGACCTCTGGGAGACATTGAAAAACAACTTCTTCATCAACCGGCCAGCCAAAGTACTTAAAATGCCTCGCTTCAATTTCCGGGAGAAGCTGGAATACCTGGGATTGATCTGGGGAACGATTGTCATGACTGTTACGGGGTTCATCCTTTGGTATAAAACACAATGGCTGATGTATTTCCCCATGTGGACTTGGAATCTTGCCCAGGTAATCCATCTTTACGAAGCCTATCTGGCGACCCTGACCATTATTGTTTGGCATTTTTATTCGGTTGTGTTCAATCCGGATGTCTACCCCATGAGTTGGGCCTGGATTACAGGAGACCTTACCGAGCATGAGATGGAGGGGGAGCATGGCCTGGAACTGGAAAGGATGAAGAGTCAGCCGAAAGGAGAATTGAGGGAGTTTGAGGATTCCGTAGCCGTGGGAGGTGGAAGGGTTTATGGCATCTATCGTGGAGGGATCGAGGGAGAGAAAGGCCCGTTCCTTCGTCGCCTCTATGGGATCATTCAAGGTTTCAATGAAGCCTTCAAGAATTGGAAGGGAACGTAGAGGGAGATAACGAATCCTCTCATATCCATTTATGAAACGATAGATTATCCCTTATTCAAAAAATAACGTAAGTTTTTAGGCCCTATATATCCTCTGACTCCCACCATCCAAACCCCACCCAAATGGAGAGGATATATAGGGCTTTTTTGTTTAGGGTCCCCATTTTTTTGGGGGGGGATTTCCGTTCGGAATTTCCCGTTGTGGATAACGATGTTATTTCCTATCTTGTAGAGATGGGGAGAAAGTGTTAGTATGGATATTGTTTAAGATGGCAGGATGGCATAACAAAATCTCGGTGGGGATTTTATCTATCATTCAGAAGTAGCTCTGCTTATCACAGGCAAGCGCAAAAAGGGGATTACAAAATGATAATCAGGGGATTTCAGGGAAAAATTCTATATTATATTATCCCACTTCTCGTCTCTTTCTTCCTCTTCGGAAGTTTCGCAAGAGGGGCTTATGCCATGACGACGGAAGAAGAGAAGAAATTAGGGAAACAGGTCCTCCTCGAGATTGAGAAAGAGGCCAATTTCGTGACAGACCTGAACGTTCAAGCCTTTGTTGAAAAGGTAGGTTACTCCTTAGTGGATCAGCTGGGTTTAAACCCGTTCGAGTTCAAATTTTATGTGATCAATGAGCTGGATCCAAACGCCTTTGCCGTCCCGGGTGGTTATGTTTTCATTAACACGGGACTCATTGCTTTGGCAGAGAACGAACAGGAGATCGCAGGAGTGCTCGGCCATGAAATCTCTCATGTCACGCAAAGGCATATCTCCAAGCTGATTGAGAAATCGAAAGCGCTTACCATTGCCACTTTGGGCGCCATGATCGCAGGGATGATTGCGGGCAGAGGTGGGGCAGGCTCTGCAGCGTCTGTGTCGATGGCGCAGGGTATGGCGGGAGCTCTGACATTGAAATTTTCCCGGGAAATCGAGCAGGATGCGGATCAACACGGCTTTAATTTAATGATCAAAGCGGGCTACGACCCCAATGGGATGATTAACTTTTTTAAGAGACTCCAGAAGCTAAGCTTGGCCATGGCACCGAAGGTCCCTGCTTACCTTCTTAACCATCCAGCCATTGAAAGCCGAATTTCTCTCTTGGAAAACATTCTGCAGATGGGACCGAAGCCCACAGGGCCTTTCAAAACCATTGGGAATTTCAACAGGATTCGTACAATGGTCTTTGTAGAGGAGAGGGAACCTCAGGCAGCCATCACCTATTTTCAGTCTTTGATCGATGCCAACCCCGATCATTGCGAGGGGTACTATGGTTTAGGCCTTGCCTATCGGAAAATGGGAAGGTTCGATAAATCGATGGAAGTCCTTCAACAGGCACACTCTTTGGCCCCTAAGGATCTCGACGTATCCAGAGAACTTGGCATCGTCTATTTTCTTTCAGGAAAGATGGATCAAGCCATTGAGCATCTTGAGGCCTTACAATCCACTTCCGGACAAAGTCAACACAACGACCCGATGGCGATTTATTACCTTGGAAGGGGATATCAGGAGAAAGGAGACTTTGCCAAAGCCCTTCCACTCCTTCTGAAGATTCAGAAGGAGAAACCTGAATTCTTTGATGTCTACTACTCCCTCGGATCTGTTTACGGAAGAACAGGGCAGAAGGGACTTTCCCATTTCTATTTTGGAAAATATTTCAAATTAAAGCAGGAGAGAAACAACGCCCTCCTTCACTTCAGAACAGCCATTGACCTGCTGGAGAGGGGAAGCCCGGAAAGGGAAGAAGCCCAAAGCGAGATCAAAGAACTCATGTCACCCAAACGATGAAACGTTGAGGGGAGGGCAACGTATCTTTTCCATCCATTTTTAAAAAGGCCAACATCCTGTTTGAAACCCAACACGACTACTGCTTCAAGAGGAAGGTAGGACGAAGCCCGTTGGGGTTCATTGCAAAGAGATTTTAGGGTAGAATGGTCCGGGGGATGTTGTTTGTGGCTAAGGTCCATGGGAGGGATGATCGGATGAACGGAGGAGCGAAGAAATCGAAAGGGGAAATGATGAGGCTCAATCAAGAGCTTTCGATCGTCAATGCGATCAGTCAGAGCGTCAATCAATCCACTGATCTGGATGAAATTCTGAATAAGAGTGTGGATAAAATGATGGAGATGATCGATGTTTTCCAGGCCAGCATCTATCTCATAGATGAAAAGAATAATGAATTGGCGTTTGCCGTCCATCGTGGTTTTTCCAAAAACTGTTTGGAATTTATGAAACATAGGAAGTTAGGGGCTGGGATAACAGGAAAGGTTGCCCTTTCCGGTGAGCCGATGTTCGTTGAGGACTACCCCAACCATCCAGAAGCCGCTCCCATAGCCATTGAAGCAGGATTGAAATCCATGGCCGTTATTCCCCTCAAGTCGAGAGACAAGATCTACGGGACCTTAAACATCGCCGTAGGAAAAGTTTCGAAAATCACCCCATTTGAAAGGAACCTCTTCAACTCGATCGGGCAGATCATCAGCGGGGCTTTGGAGAGGACTTCTCTTTATACCGAGAACGTCAAACGTCTGGAAGAACTGAAGACGCTCTATTCGATCAGTCAGGAGATTGCCTCGAAACTTGAACTAAATGTGATCCTCCAGAAAATCATGGAAAGCGCTGTCGAGCTCCTAGGTGCCGGGTCAGGAGCCATCTCCCTGTGGGACAATCGGAGACAGCATTATTCCTTTGTCATTGTCCATGGAATACCCGATTCATTCATTGGAATGAAAATTTCTAGACCCGGAGGGGGTGTGGCAGCAGAGGTGATTGCCAAGAAGTCCCCCGTCGTCTATAAGGACTATGAGCATCATCCTGACCGATTAAAAGAATTGGATCCTTATCATCTTCGAGAAGTTTTGGGCGTGCCTTTAATCGTTAGAGAGATGATTATCGGGGCGATGGTGATTTCTTCTTCTGATCCTGAAGTCCACTTTCAGGAGAAAGAGATCGATCTTCTTTACAACTTTGCCCACCAGGCAGCCGTTGCTATTGGAAATGCCAAACTCTATGAGGATTCTTTGGCAAAGATCAAACAATTGACTACCCTTTATGAGATTGGAAAAACCCTCTCTTCCACCCTGGATCTTGACGATCTTTTCAAAAAGGCGTTGGAACTCCTCAAAGAGCGTTTGGGCTACACCGCCTGCGGAATTCTTCTCTTGGATAGAGAAAGAGACGAGCTCTATATGAAGCAACTCATCGGCGGAAATCTGGAGGAGGTCAAGAAATTCAAATTTAGAGTCGGAATCGATGGTATTGTGGGTTGGGTGGGCAAAACCGGTGAACTCGTTTATGTCCCTGACGTTTCAAAGGATTCGCGTTATATTCCTGTGGGACCTTGCATCAAATCGCAAGCAGCCTTTCCTCTTAGGGTGAGGGATCAGTTGTTCGGAGTTTTGGACGTTGAAAGCGATGAGCTCAATGGGTTCGACGAAGAAGATTTAAAGACGCTCTCTTCTTTTGCAAGCCAGATGAGCATCTCGATTGAAAATGCGCAGCTATTTTCCGATTTGAAACAGACGCTCCGGGAATTGAAACAGGCCCAGGACCAGATCGTCCAGGCTGAGAAATTGAGAGCGATGGGGGAGATGGCCAGTGGCGTGGCCCACGATTTTAATAACGTCTTGGCTGTCGTTCTGGGGAACATTCAGCTCCTCCTCCATCAGCTAGATCATCTGAGCCTTGAAGAAGTTCGTGAAGGCTTGAAGGTCATCGAGCGCTCCTCGAAGGATGGCGCGGAGACGATCCGCCGGATGCAAGAGTTTACGGGCGTGAGGAGGGATAGAGAGTTTGTTACCCTTTCTCTCAACGAAATCATCAAGGAAGTTGTGAACATTACTCAACCTCGTTGGAGGGATCAGACACAAAGGAAGGGGATACAGGTTGGATTGACAACCCGACCGGGAGATATCCCGATGATTATGGGGAATCCTTCTGAACTCAGGGAGGTGCTGACCAATATCGTTTTCAATGCGGTCGACGCAATGCCCAACGGAGGTGAGCTGACCGTCACCACACAGCCCCAAGCAGAGGATTGGGTGGAAGTGAGGATTGCCGATACAGGAACCGGAATGACCGAGGAGGTGAAGAGGAGGGTTTTTGACCCATTTTTTACCACAAAGGGCGTGACGAATTCCGGGTTGGGAATGAGCGTTTCCTATGGGATCATCAAGCGTCATGGAGGTGAAATCCTGATCGAAAGTGAATTAGGAAAGGGAACCCATTTTATCATTCATCTGCCCACGGGATACGGGGAAGAGGTCGCTGTGAAAGAGGTCACCCAGGTCAAGGAGTCGCGACAAGCACGGATCCTGGTGATCGACGATGAAGATTCTGTTCGAGATGTTCTCTCCCGAATGCTGAAAGCCAAAGGTCATCAAGTGGCGGTTGCCTCCGACGGGGAAGAGGGAATTGAACGATTCAGATCTGAGCCATTTGATTTGGTCTTCACGGATCTGGGAATGCCGAAGCTCTCTGGATGGGAAGTGGGAAAGACGATCAAGGCGATCAATCCCAAAGTCCCCATTGCCATGATCACCGGATGGGGAGTAGAGCTGGATAGACAAAAGCTGAGCGAAAGCGGGATTGATCTCAGCATCGCCAAACCTTTCAATTTCGATCAGGTGATTAATTTGGTCTTCGAAGCCATGGAGCTGAAGGAGAGAATGTAAAAAGTTACCGGGCCATCAGAAAACCAGGAGGAAGGATATCTGATATTATCCCATCCAGAAGAGCTCCTCAGGCTGATTCTTATCCCACAGGGCAGACGGCTATGCCTGCTCCTCGACTGGTGATCTTGTTCGCAATGGTTCCCATGAGAGCGTGTGCCGTAGCCGAGGCACTGCACCGCCCCATAATCAGAGTCTGATATCCGCCCGCCTTGGCTTCGGCCAGAATGCATTCCGCCGTGTTTTTAACGGACTCGGAAACCGACTTCGTTTCTATCTGCTTCGGCTTGATCCCTCTTTGCGTGAGGCTCTCAATCGCGGGCTGAAAAACAGACTCAATCTTAGCCTGTTGGTTGGCCAGCCACTTGTCGAGAACTTTTCTTCTGGCCGCTTTTACCCTCCGTTCAGGATATGCCCGTCATCCCAAAGCTCCGGAGGAACCCCTGGAGAGACATGATAAAGGGTGATCTGTAAATCGCCCATTCCTGTAAACTGTTTGCCCGCATAGTCCACTGCTTTTAAAGCCCCTTCTGAGCCATCAATGACAATCAATATCTTTCTCATGTCGATCACTCCTTTCGTCCGTCATCTTCTAACGAATCGATAGGTGAGTCCCGCTGAAATGAGTAAAGGGACCACGCCCAACAGAATGAAAACGGCATCCGCCGGCAAGCGCATCCACTCGATCAGAGTGGTGACGCGAGCATTCAGATACTCAGGACCTCTCGCATGCCAATATCCGTTCTTTAAGACATCGAAAAACTGGAGCACGCCCCCAGGAAAGAGATTTAAAACCACCATCCCCGCCAGGCCGATATTCAACCCCCAGAAGGAGACCCGGATATATTTCTCCACCCGTTCCCATTCTTCATCGGGCAATACCTGCCGGATGGCGAAAACCATGAAGGCAACGGCGAACATTCCGAACACGCCCATCAGGGCCGCATGACCGTGGTTGGGAGTGAGGATCGTGCCCACTTCGAAATAGCTGACAATAGGCAGGTTGATGAGAAAGCCGAATATCCCAGCCCCGACAAAGTTCCAGAATCCCACCGCCATCATGAAATGGAAGGTCCATTTGTTAGGAATAGAGATTTCTTTGCCGCAGATGTCGCATTTCCCCTTGGACAACCTGATGAAGTCCCACGCATCCAGTGTCAGCAGCGTCAGGGGTACGACCTCCATAGCGGAGAACGTGGCGGCAAAGGCCATCGTTACGTTTGACTGTCCTGTCCAATACCAGTGATGCGCCGTACCGGTAATTCCGCCCCCGAGAAAGAGAATGGCATCCAAGTAAATGACGCGGGTTGCTGTGAGCCGGGTGACCATTCCCAGCTTGTAGAAGAGGACAGCCACCATGGTGGTGACAAAGAGCTCAAAGAAACCTTCCACCCACAGGTGGATGATCCAAAAACGCCAGTTGTCCACCACCGTAAAGTGGCTCGTACTGGTGAAGAACATGGCAGGGAGATAAAACAAAGGAATGGCAAGGGCGGCTAACAGGAAAAGAGTGGAGATCTCACGTTCCTTCGGATTCTTTCTTGCAGGGGCAATCCCTCTGAAAACCAAGACGAGCCAAAGGATCAGGCCGATGGCCAGAAGAACCTGCCAGGCGCGACCCAGATCGAGGTATTCCCACCCCTGATGTCCAAGCCAGAACCAGAGTTTTCCAAGGCGTTGATAGACGCCGAGCATCTCGCCCAGCAGACTGCCGAGGGCGACGATGACCAGCGCAATGAAGAGAAGGTTGATCCAATTGGTTTGGCCTTTTGGCTCTCTCCCTCCCAATGTGGCGGCGAGAAACAACCCTCCTGCGATATAGCCCGTGGCTATCCAAAAAATGGCTAACTGTAAATGCCAGGTGCGAAAAATATTGCCCGGAAAGAATGAGGACAGATTAATGCCATAAAAACTTCCAGGATCGGCGCGGTAGTGGGCGGTCGCTCCGCCGACGAGGGTCTGGGCTAAGAATAACAAGGCGACAATGACAAAATACTTTATGGTTGCTTTCTGACTTTCAGAGGCCATCCCGGGGGTCATTTGAGGATGAATGTGCTCGCCGCCGCCTTTCCAGCCGAGAAAATTGAATTTGCCGAAGGAAAAGAGAACGACGGCTATTCCGGCGAGGAGAGTGATAAGGCTCAAAGCACTCCAGAGAATCACGTCGCCGGGCGGCGTATTTCCGGCGGCGGGATCGTAGGGGAAATTGTTTGTGTAAGAAAATGTCTTGCCAGGACGATTGGCGACGGAAGCCCAGGCGGTCCAGGCAAAGAAGGCGGTGAGTTGTTCGATTTCTTTTGGATCCTTGATATGGTCAATCAGCAAGCCTCGGTTTAATAGGGGTTGGGCAAAGTATTCCGTCCACTTTCTTTTTTGGTTTCCGTAAGACAATACTTCAGGAAGCGTGAAGGTCAATGCCTTGGTCTGCGGGTTATAACGATTTTGTTTCAACAGTTGTTGGGCTTCTGCAGCGATGGCTGCCCGTTCAGTCAATGCGAGATCCGGCCACTCGCGATGGTAATTCTGTTTTGAAAGGTGGGCACTCGTATCTACGGCAAGCGTGTGAAGATACTCAGCGGAGAAATCAGGCCCGAGATAGGCTCCGTGTCCCCAGATGGTCCCATTTTCCATCAATCCGTATTTCAGGAAGACTTCTTGACCAGTCACGATCTCTTCTCGGGTAAAGACCGCTTCCCCGTTTGGGCCCACAACCTTTTCGGGAATGGGTGGGGCATCCTCATGGGCCCGGATGGCCATCCAGATCAGGACTGTAAACCCGATCACCAAGACGAGGACGACAGACCTTCTCCACCAGGGAGACAGTTTTTCGAAAGTAACGTTTTTCTCTATCATGGTATTTTCCTTAACCTGAATCTATCTCTCAAGCTGCTGGGGATATTCGGTTAGAATCGTCGGTCCTTTCGGGCCCACCACCACCGTGTCTTCTACCCGGACTCCCCAAGGACCCGTGTACAACCCACAATTGCCTACGGCGATAACGACATTCGCCTCCAAGGGAGGTGGTTCTTTCTCCCCGTGGAAGAAGGCATGGCCTGGAGGCAGAGGAGATTCTTCGAAGTCAATGCCCACGCCATGAATGGGAGGTCCAAAGATATGCCCGCCATGCCCTCCTTCTTTGACCACTTCATGAAGCGTCTGCTCCAACTCAACCATTCCAACTCCTGTCTTCGCCCTGGCGATGGTGCTTTGCTGAGCTCTCAGGTATAGATTGTAGGCGGCCTGCTGCTCGGCAGTGGCTCTACCCACGCACACCGTCCTGCAGATATCCGCACTATAGCCGTTGACAATAGGATGAATGTCGATCATCACCAAATCGCCCGCCTGCAATTTACGAAGTGTTGGAAGACCGTGCGCAATATTCGTGCGCGGGCCAGAAGAGACATAAGTGCGCCAGAATTCCTCTGCGCCGGCCCGTCGCATGGCATACTCCGCTTTGGCCGCCACCTGGCTCTCCGTCATCCCTGGTTTCAAAGCACCCACGGCTGCTTTCATTCCGTTTACAGCCACTTTTGCTGCCGCTTTGATACGCTCGATCTCCTCTTTATCTCTGATGATACGAAGATCAGATAAGAGATGGGTGCAGTCTTTGACGTTTATTCCAGGGGGTTTTGCATGCGGATGCGTCAGCATACCCATCATGGATTGGGTAAGAAAAGTATACTCCAGACCTACCGTCCCTTCGTTGATTCCAAAATGTTCAAAGTTGTGGGCGATGGAATGGATCATACCTACTTCGTCATCAAAGCCAACGATGTGATCAAAATGTGCAAGGATTTTTACGTCTTCCACATCTGTTTGTGGGACGCCCAGAGCTACCTTCCTATCCTGAGTAATCATGGCGTATGAGCAGAGCCGCCTGTCACCTGTCAGGTAGAACATATTCGAAGGCTTCGTGAGCAAGAGGACGTTAAGACCTGCCTCTTTCATCAATCGGCTGCATCGCTTCAGGCGCTCCGGATATCGTTGAGCAGACATTTTTAAACCTCCGTTTCGTCCTCTCTAGGTCCGCTTCACTCGACCCTCCTCTATTCCTCCCTTAAGATAAGGGGGGCTGCAAAGGAGGGGATACCGCTGACACCAGATGCTGATGAACTTTACTTCTTTTTTGCCTTTTCGCGCATTTCCAGCGCCATTTCCTTAATCTCCGTCAGGTCCCTCTGCATCTCGCTCCAGCCATACCAGAAGGTATAGTCCGGGTTCGCGTGAAATGCCCCTTCGAATGTTCTCATTCGGTGTTCGAGAAACATGACAAAGAGTTTTTGCTCGACGATGGTTGGGGCGTCGGAAAAGGTGAGCAAGTCCGGGAATGGATAAGCATAGTTTTTGGGCTTGGGAAGGGTGCCTTCTTTGTAAAGACTGGCTACTGTCCGGATCGCCTCTGCCATGAGACGGTCAGCGTATTTAATCGTCGCATCGCCCTTTGTCAGCTCTGCTTTAGCAAAATTGATAGAGTGACATCGGTTACATGTCTTGATCATCTTATCCCGTTCTTTCTGCCAATCTTCTTGGGTCAGCCGGGCCACATTTGCCGCCTTCACCACGTCTAAACGGCTGGTTGGTTTCCCTTCAGGGTCGAGAACCCCAAGGGCCTGTAGAATCGTTGCACGGTCAGCGGCCCACTGCTTGTCCTCTGGCATGGGGAGTCTCACGGCAAGAAATCCCCAGCCGGTGAGTACACCGTGATTGCCGTTCTGCATATGGCAGGTCTGACAGGTCGGGGCGGAGATGGTTGTAGGAAGCATCTTGATTTGCTTAAGCATGTATCGAACGCCATGTTTCGAGCCAGAATACATCTCCCCCATTGAGGATGGTCGAATCCCGTGTGGCAGGTCTGGCAGGCCTGGGGTTGCTTCGCTTCTTGAACGGAGAAAGTATGCCGGGTATGGCAGGCGTCGCAGGAGGCCAGGCCAAATCCTGCGCCCTCCTGTTTTAATTCCTTTATGTCGGTTTCGCTCTTCAGTCCAATCTTGTGGCATCCTCCGCAGCCCTTCA
>DATHCH010000003.1:0-2734 GCA_035319625.1 Thermodesulfobacteriota bacterium | reverse complement strand
ACCGTGAAAAACCCGTACGGCCAATAGGGGCCAAAATGGAGGTGCGAAGAGATAGGCAACGGACGACGAGGCATAGAAGAGGGTTCCAGCGATCATGAAGCTTCTTTCAGGAATTTTGACAAGGGCTTTTCCCACGATAGGCCTGAAGATTAAAGAGGAGACACTAAAGACCCCGACAAGAACGCCGATCTCTGCTTCCTTGGCTCCCAATCTTGAGAGGTAGATCGGAAGGGTCGGAATGAGAATGTAGAAAACGGATGTGAAAGTGAATTGGGCAAAAAAACAGAGGACAAAATCGCGGGTCAATATCTTCTGTGTCGCCATGTCTCGTTTTGAACTATTTTAAATTCATCCCCTTCTTTTGTAAAGGGATCTAAACGTTTTCCTAATGACCTCAAATTCAGATTGACATGGGTCTAATTTCTGTTAATAATCCGTCCAAGACAGAAAAAAAATTAGATGGGAAGGAGGCTCATGCATGGCACATCCAGAGAAGGTCGTCTTGAAAATTGTCTCCGTTAAAGGGACCTGTGCGGCGGGGCACTATACGGGCCAGGAGTTCGATCTGAGCAAGGACTTTCTTTTGGGAGTATCCGGAGATCCTCGGACCCTATGTCCGTCAGCCTTTCATGCCATCTTTCCCTCGTGGCGGGTGCTTCGACATGGCGGAGCATTCCCCTGGGAAAAGGACCGAGACAAGACGACCATCGCCTGTCCCGATCCATTTAATCCTGTGGTGATGGAACTCCGAAGGGTGAAAGAGTAACAACACAGTCCCTGAAGGACGGGGCCGTTCGACAGAGCTCATGGCCCTGAGTATGCCAAATGGGTTTCCGGGGCGCATTCCGGTCAATGAACAAAGAGTCTTGAACTTCTGCTTGGTATCTTTTATAAGGTGTTCACCTTCCAAGCGAGAGGATAACCTATGCAGCGAGAAGTCATTAAAGCGAATGTCGTCGTCTTTATTGCCAGTTTCTGCACGCTCGTCATTGAATTGGTGGCAGGAAGAATCATGGCTCCTTATGTCGGGGTTTCCCTCTATACCTGGACAAGCATCATCGGAGTCGTCCTTGCAGGCATTAGCATTGGAGCCTACCTGGGAGGCCGGCTGGCCGACCGGTATCCCCGTTCCTCCACACTTGGCTGGCTCCTCTTTTTCTCTGGCCTGGGGGCATTTTCCATTTCACCGCTGACGAATTTGGTTGGCGGCGCTCAATTTCAAACGAGTCTGATGTCAAGAATTCTGCTGATCACCACCATCGTCTTTTTTATCCCCTCCTGTCTCCTCGGAATGATCTCGCCTGTGGTCGTCAAATTGACCCTTAACAATCTTGATAAGACAGGCAATGTCGTTGGAAAGATCTACGCTTTCTCTACCCTCGGCTCCATTCTCGGGACATTTGCCACGGGATTCTTTCTCATCTCTTGGATTGGAACACGTTCTATCCTTTTGACCATGGGGATCATCCTTATCATTTCCGCTTTGGTCTTTGGGAGTTTTTTCAAAAGCAAAAAAGCCCTCGCCCTCTTTTTCCTTTTCCTCTTTCTTTCCGCTTTCCTACCCTTCGTGGGGTTACGCGTCTATGCTGCGGCCAAACCGGCGGAATTCTCCTTTCCCACCTCCCCCATGGAATCCCTCAAGGCATTTTACAATTATGCCTTCAGGCCACCCTTGGAAGAGGAGACTTATTTTTTTAAGGAGAGCAACTACTATACGATTAAATTAAAGACAAGTATTAAAGGAAGCAATGGAAATTTCTTAGAGTCTCTGGTCCTCGATCATCTGATTCATTCTTATACTGACCTGGAAGATCCCCTCTATCTCGAATACGATTACATCCGGATTTACGAAGAGATGGTGAGATGGCAGGTGAAGAAAGGGAGATCGTTAAAGGCCCTCTTTCTGGGAGGAGGAGGTTATACCTTTCCCCGCTTCATCGACGCAAAGTATCCCAAGGCAGAGATCGATGTGGTAGAGATCGACCCGGAGATCACCCGAACGGCGGAAAAATATCTGGGCGTTTCAGAGAATACCAAAATCCGTACCTTCAACGAGGACGGCCGTTGGTTTGTGATGAACTGTCGGGACAAGGGGACCTATGATTTTATCTTCGGGGATGCCTTCAATGATCTTTCGATTCCTTATCACCTGACCACCAAAGAATTTGCCATGCAGCTAAAAAGCCTTCTCAAACCGGATGGGGTGTTGATGGCCAACGTGATCGATAGTTTCAAGCAAGGAGCCTTTATGCCCTCCTATATCCGGACCTTGGAAGAGGTGTTCGGGAAGGGGAATGTCCACCTGATCACTCTCAGTTCGGACTATGATCATATCGGCATCAGTACCTTTGTGGTGGTGGCGAGTCCGCAGAAGTTGGATATGGATGACTTCGTCAAGAAAGTGAAGAGAGACGGAGGAGAAATGACCTCCCATGTCATGCCTCAAGACCAATTACAGGAATTTTTAAGAGATCGTCACTCTGTGATTCTCACCGACGACTATGTACCCGTGGACAATCTGATCGCCCCCATCTTTGAAGAACGTTTTGGATATCCGCAATGAAGGAGCGATTTGATCCAGTTCAGCGGCATGGCTGTTCTAATTGACAGAGCTTAGGGTGCTGGATAGAATAGCCAAGAGCGGGTCTTTGTCTTTATTAGAAGGTTGAGAGAATGGGAGATAAGAGAGACTTTGTGATGGTGACCGTGTCCGGTCCGGACCAGCCGGGAATCA
>DATHCH010000002.1:0-20854 GCA_035319625.1 Thermodesulfobacteriota bacterium | reverse complement strand
TGATCGTACTCTTCTTTGGAGTCGATGATGATTCGGTTGACCTGGGGGGAGAGAATGTCGCGGATGACGCGGAGAACCATGGTCAGATCACTGTGGATCAACGAGGGGGCCGGCGAATTTTCTTTTTTCTTCTGGATGTTATTCCAAAGATGGAGGAGGAATTCCATATCGGCTCGAATTTCATCCGCGGATGCCCCTTCGCTGGCCGTCCTGACGATGAAGCCACTGCTGGGAGGTTTTATAGATTGGACGATTTCTCTCAACCTCTTCCGTTCCTTTTCATCCTTGATCCTTCGCGAAACCCCGATATGATCCACCAGGGGCATATAGACAAGATACCTGCCGGGCAACGTGGTGTGGGACGTGATTCGCGTCCCCTTCGTGCCGAGGGGTTCTTTTGATACCTGAACCAATATCTCCTGGCCTTCGGAGAGGAGGTCCTGAATCTGTGAGGAAGGACTACTGAAATAGGCCGGCATCTCTTCCCCCTGAAAGCCCATCTCCTCATAGTCTTCGATGCCCCCATGGACATCCGAGACATAGAGGAAGGCGGCTTTTTCCAGGCCGATATCCACAAAAGCGGCCTGCATCCCCGGCAGGACTTTCACCACTTTTCCCTTATAGATGTTCCCCATGATCCCCCGGTCCTTGGCGCGCTCGATGTAAAGCTCGGCAAGGACGCGATCCTCTAACAGGGCAACCCTTGTTTCATATTCCGTCACGTTAATGATTAATTCATTCGCCATGGGCGCTCTCGCCAATTTCAGATTTCAGATTTTCGATTTCAGATTTTTTCAATCTGCAGCTTTGGATGCCTTCTATAATCCTTAACTCGGTTTTTTATTCCAACTTGACAATTTTCAATTGAGCCAAGGGCTCTCCTTCCAAACCCAATACGGTCCCCGCAATCTCAGCAGGTTTCGCCGTTCTTCCGTTCGTCCTTCGAAGCGCGAGTTCCATTCCCCATTGGGCCTGTTCCCCTGGCTTCTTCTTGATTTCCATTTTTTCAATGAGAGGTCGGATGTCCACACTCCTCTTCTTTCCATCTCGCTCCTGGCGAATGAAGAACTCCTTTTTATCCAAAATCTCCTTGATCTTCAGGATGGTTTCTTCTTGTGAAGGAAGATGATCCAGGGGTACCCAGTAGACAGACGGATCGTGTAAAGAGGAGAGATGGAAAAAGAGCGGAACCTCCTCCGCTTCCTTGATCTCAATTCCCGGTGGCAGAGTTTGATTCAGTTTCTCCGCAACCTCAGGCGGAGCGATTTTCGCATCGCACTCCATATCCACAATCTCCGTCAAACTCTCCATTCCTACCGGAAGGGCTGTGGCGAAGACGATCTTGGGCATCGGGTGAAATCCCTCGGAAAAACAGAGAGAAAGGCCGGCCCTTTTGGATGCGCGATAGAAAAGATGCGCCAGTTCTAAATGGCTCAGGAATCGCATCTCGCCCACCTTGCTGAATTTTAATCGAATCTTTTTCTTCATGTCTCTTTTTGGTTTATCTCTTCGAGTCACTTTCTCGGGACCCCTCACCTCCGCCGACGTGCTTTCTCTCACGAGAATGGTTTTGCCGTTGCAAATCCCGCATCGGTGACAATTGTCTGCCACGCAAGGAGGGCTGGTTTTCTCTTCAAGGCCTCTCCGGTATTCCTCCCAAAGAAATCGAGCATCGATCCCTGTTTCGATCAGAGACCATGGAAGGACATCCTCGAATTTTTTCTTTCGGGTGTGGGCATCCATCTTCAGTCCTGCCTTTTGAAAGGCTTCTTCCCACAAGGGATATCGGAATTGATCACTCCAGCCGTCGAAGCGACATCCCAGGCGGTACGCCTCCGCCAAGACCCGGGAAAGATTTCGGTCGCCCGTTGAAAAGATTCCTTCCAGAAAACTGAGATGAGGATCTTGCCACTTAAAACCCAGATGATTCTTCTTTACCCCATCCCTGACCAAATGAAGTTTTTCCTTCATCTCGTCCAAAGGGATCTGGGCTTCCCACTGGAAAGGCGTGTGAGGCTTGGGTACGAAAGTTGAGACACTGACGTTGATATTGGGATGGATTTTCTGTCTCTCTGCTAAGGAAGTGATCTTTTTGGTCAGTTCGAAGATCCCCCTTAAGTCCTCTTCCTTTTCCGTCGGCAGTCCCATCATGAAATAAAGTTTGATATTCTTCCATCCTTTTGAGAAGAGGTCCGAGAGGCCTTGAAAAAAGACCCTTTCATCCAACTCCTTATTGATGACGCTTCGAAGTCGCTCGGTCCCAGCCTCGGGTGCGACCGTAAACCCGGTTTTTCTCACCCGTTTCACCTCTTCTGCCAGATGTCCCACCACACTCTCAATCCTTAGCGAAGGAAAAGAGACAGCCACCTTCTTCGATTCGAGCTGATCCATGAGGTCAGAGAGAAGGGGCTCGATAGAAGAGTAGTCTCCCGCGCTAAGAGACAGCAACGACAGCTCTTCGTAACCTGTTTGCTTGAGCGAGGCGTCGAGAATCTCATGGATGCTCTCTGGACTTCTCTCACGGTAAGGCCGGTGGATGAACCCGGCCTCACAGAAGCGGCAGCCCCTTTTACAACCCCTTGCGATCTCAATATTAAGACGGTCATGAACCACCTTCATGTAAGGGACGATCGGGCAGGTGGGAAACGGAGTCTGGTTGATGTCGGCGACAACTCTTTTACGTATCTTTTGCCCGTCTCTTTGCACACTGGGGACGTAGACCCCTTCCAGTTGAGAGAGGGATTTCAAAAACTCCTCTTTCTTCGCCCCGGCCTCTTTCGATTGAAGTGCGGTGTCGCAGATCTCTAAAACTACCTCTTCACCATCTCCGATGACCAGGGCATCAAAAAAATCAGCGATGGGTGCGGGATTGAAAGTTAAAGGCCCTCCGGCGATGATGATGGGGAACCGGCTATCCCTGTCTGTGGAGAAGAGAGGAATATTGGAGAGGGCGAGCATATTGAGAACGTTGGTAAAACAGAGTTCATACTGGAGAGAGAAGCCTACGATGTCAAATTGATTGAGGGGGATCGAGGATTCGAGGGAGGAGAGGGGAATCTGTCTCTTCCTCAGGACAGTTTCCATATCCACCCAGGGAGCAAAAGCCCTTTCGCAGGCAACCTCTTTCTTTGTGTTTAGAATATGATAAAGAATCTGAATTCCCAGGTAAGACATTCCCACTTCATAGACATCCGGAAAGGCAAGGCAGAATCGCAACTTGACCTCAGCAGGATCTTTTCTGATCGAATGGATCTCCTGGCCAAGATACCTGACCGGTTTTGAAACAAGTGAAAGGAATTCTTTCAATCCATCACCATCCTTCGCGGTAATTCTCTTCCCATGCCCCTGATCTCCTCCTTACCCCGCCCCCTGCCTACGGCAGGCAGACTCTTCCCCTGTGAGACTGTGCCGCAGCGAGAAAAAACGGTTCCACACAAGATGTCTCTTCCAGCAAGGTCGCGATTGCGACAAAGCCTTCAACGAGAAGGCAAAGGTAAGAGGTTATGTCATTAAAAGTACTACAATTTTTTCTGCCTGTCAATTTGGGTGCCAAGGCCGATGAAAGATATGGGATCGCGATAAACGCGGGCGACCGGGAATTTATTATTGACACTCAGAAATGAGCTTGCTACATTTCTAACAACATCATTCTCTGCAGGAGATGATTTAACCGAGCTCAAATGAATCCGGCAAACCGATTGATTTTATCCGCTATTCAGCTTCTCCCCAGACCTCTGGTGAAACCCTTTGCCATGCGCTACATCGCCGGTGAAGAACTGGACGATGCCGTCCGTGTTGTAAGAGCCGTCAACTCAAAACATATGACGGGGACGACGGATGTCCTCGGCGAAAATGTCGGGACCCGTGAAGAATCTCTGGCAGCGGTCGGAGCGTGCGAGGAGGTTCTTCATTCGATCGATCACAATCATTTGGATGCAAACCTCTCGATTAAACTGACTCAATTCGGTCTGAAGATTGACGGGGAGTTTTGCCGTTCAAACGTAAAGCGATTGCTCGGCATCGCCTCCGGGTACGACAACTTCGTACGGATTGACATGGAAGACTCATCCACGACGAGCGAGACATTGGGATTATACGGAAGGCTTCGGAATGACGGGTTTGAAAACGTAGGTGTGGTCATCCAGGCAAATATGCGGCGAAGCGAAGGAGACATCCTGAGACTGATCCCCGTGAAGGCAAATGTCAGGCTTTGCAAAGGAGCTTATATCGAGCCGGATATTATCGCCCTGAAGAGCAAAGAGGAAATCCGTTTCAATTATCTAAAGCTTCTTAAAAGGCTTCTCGAAGGAAAGTGCTATGTGGGCATTGCCACCCATGATGATTTTCTGATAAACGGCGCCTATCAATATATTCAAGAGATGAATCTTCCAAGATCCGACTACGAGTTTCAGATGCTTTACGGTGTAAAGAGTAAGCTTCGCGATAGGATTGTCGCGGACGGGCACAGACTGCGCGTTTATGTTCCTTTCGGGCAGGCTTGGTATGCCTATTCGATTCGACGATTTAAAGAAAATCCTCAGATTGCCTGGTACGTCTTTCAAGCAATCTTCTCAGGGAGCTAATGGGAATCCCTCACCCTCCCCCCTCCCCAGCGGGACTGTGTCGTAATCGCAGTTTTCATGGAAGAGACAGTCGGGTTTCTAAGCTTTGGATGCGGTCTTTTAGGAATGGCTAATCGGCGCTTATGGGAAATGATTTCATCTCAAGGATATGGAACGTATGAATCTGACGTGTAAAAGGTTGCCGCTCCAAAGCCTCTCCACCCGACCGTCTCTCCCATCTTGTCTTGAACCGACCTTTGTAATGTGACATAGTTTCAGCGGAGGGAGGAAAGGTGAAGGGGGATTTGACAGGCCCTTAAAATGAGTGATCATTGGCGATCCTTCCTTTTCAACCCCACCCTCACCTCGGTTGCGAGTCGTACCGATCTCCCCGGTCGAAGGGAGCTGAGGGAGGAAGTCTTTCGCGGTGGAGAGATGGGGAGAAGAAGTCTTTTCTTGGTGCTATTCCTGTCCGTCTTCTTTTCATTTTCAATTTCCTATTCTGCCACGAGAACGTTTACAGATGAAGTCGGAAGAGAAGTGACATTTGCTTTTCCTCCGAAACGAATCGTCTCCCTGGCTCCCAATGTCACGGAAATCCTCTTCAGCCTGGGTCTCGACGAAGAGATTGCGGGCGTCTCCATTCAATCCAACTTTCCTGAAAAGGCCAGGACCAAAGTTCAAGTTGGAAGCTATATCCGTCTCGATTTTGAAAAGATCGCCGCCCTCAACCCTGATCTCATCATTGCCACCGGTGCTGGAAATACCCGGGATATGGTGGACCGCTTAGGAAAATTGGGGTTTTCGACTTATGTGATCTATCCGAAGAACTTTAGGGACATCCTCCAGAGCATCGCCCATATCGGCCAGGTCGTGAATCGCGAAAAAGAAGCGGAGGCGATCATCGAAGGAATGAGAAAGAGATGTGAGAGGGTGATGGATCTCACCAAGGGCCTTCCACGGCCTAAAGTTTTTATCCAGATCGGAGAGGTCCCCATCGTGACGGCAGGGAAAGGGAGTTTTGCAGATGACCTGATCCGGATTGCCGGGGGTGAAAACATTGCGGGAAAAGAGAAAGAGGTATATCCTCGACTGGGAATGGAGGAGATTTTAAAGAGATCTCCGGAGGTGATCGTCATCAGCTCCATGAATCCTAAAGGGGATTATCAGAAGATCCTTCAAGAATGGACTCAGTGGAGGACCATCCCAGCCGTTAAAAATGGCCGCATTCACCTCATCGACTCAGACTTGCTCGACCGACCATCCCCCCGCATCATTCAAGGACTGGAGGAGCTCACAACCGTTCTCCATCCGAGGAGGTTTAAGAGATAGGCTTGTTGAATCCAAATTTCAAAACCCAAATGTGAAGCTCCACGCCTATAGGGCGGGGCTTCCCGGCATTGTAATGTCATTCATATTGTGCCCCTTAACGCCCGCATAGAAGGAAGGGCTTGCGGGGCAAGTTCCGGCCAAAGGAATGTCAAAATTCAAATTTCAAAAGATTTTTGAGATCGGAGCATTGGAATTGATTTGACATTCGGACTTGGTCATTGGACATTAATTCAGCTCCTATGAAACTCATTACACGCAAGAGGGTCGCCGCCATTTCCATCCTTCTCGGGTTTGTCCTGATCGTTATCATCCTGACATCGATCACGATGGGAAGTGTAAAAGTCCCACCCCTCCGTTCCATCCGCATTCTCTTCCGGGCCATTCTAGGTCTCAAGGGAGCAGGGAATGAGACGGAGCGAACCATCATTCTTTCCCTTAGACTTCCCCGGGCAATTCTGGCAGGCTTTGTGGGAGCAGGCCTTTCTGTTTCAGGGGCCACGTTCCAAGCCCTCCTGAGAAACCCTCTGGCCGATCCTTACATTCTGGGTGTATCCAGCGGTGCGGCCGTGGGCGCCATCATCGCCATTCTATTGGGACTCGGGGTATCTTCTTTCGGCCTCCCCCTGGTTTCTTTCTTAGGAGCCCTCCTGTCCATCCTGGTTGTCTTCTATTGCGGAAGACAGGAAGGAAGAATTCATCCGCATACGCTTTTGCTCGCAGGGGTCATCGTCGGGTCCTTTCTCTCAGCCCTCATCATGTTTTTCATCTCCCTCTCCCAAAAAGAGGAACTGCGTACGATCATCTTTTGGCTGATGGGAGACTTTAGCTTCTCCAACGCTCGGTCTATTCTCATCATCTTTCCCTATATTCTGCTGGGGGTATTCCTTCTTTATCTTCGCGCTCGCCACTTGAACCTCATCCTCTCCGGAGAGGAGAGCGCTGTCCAGTTGGGAGTGGATGTGGAGAGGCTGAAACTGGTTTCTTACCTCTCTGCCTCTTTGATCACAGCGGCATCCGTCTCCGTGTGCGGTCTGATTGGTTTCGTGGGTCTGATCATTCCCCATTCTGTCCGGCTGATCTTCGGCCCCGACCATCGCCTCCTCATCCCGGCTTCGGCCTTGATAGGGGCCTCGTTTCTCATCGCTTGCGATACCTTTGCCAGAACTCTGCTCGCTCCCGTGGAATTGCCTGTGGGCGTGGTTACGGCGGCCTTTGGAGGTCCCTTTTTCATCTACCTTCTCAGGACAAGAAAGGCGATCAGAACATTATGATTGAAGCCCATTCTATTTCCTTCCGTTATCATGAAGCGTGGGTGCTCCAGGAAGTCTCTTTCCGCGTGGAGAAGGGGGAGTTCGTTGGAGTGATCGGGCCCAACGGGTCAGGGAAGACTACACTCTTGAAGCTCCTCCATCGCCTTCTTGCACCCCAGAGGGGAGAGATTCTCTTCGAGCTCGTTCCCATGAAGAAGATGGACCGAAGGGATATCGCCAAGAGAATTGCTGTGGTCGCCCAGGAGACTCAGCTTCTCTTTCCTTTTAGCGTTATCGAAACGGTCCTGATGGGAAGGTCTCCCTATCTTGGCCGTCTCCTGTTCGAAAGCGAAAAGGATCTGGAGATTGCAAGAAAAGCGATGGAGTGGACAAAGATCCTTCCGTTTTCCGAAAGACCCGTAGAGGAACTCTCCGGCGGAGAAAGAAAGAGGGTCTTCATCGCCAGGGCTTTGGCTCAAGAACCAGACGTCATTCTTCTGGATGAACCCACCGCCAACCTGGACATCCAGCACCAGATCGAATTTCTCGATCTCATCCTCACGCTCAATCGAGAGAGAGGTCTAACGATTGTCATGGCCTCTCACGATATGAATATTGCCTCCGAATTTTGTGACAGGCTGATTCTTCTCCAGGAAGGGAGAATTTATCAAATGGGGACTCCCGAGAAGGTCGTGACCAAAGAGAATATCGAAAGCGTCTACGGCTGCGAGGTGTGGATTGACCAACATCCTGTTTCAGGAATGCCACGAATCAGCCTATTGAGAAAAGGGGGTCGTTGAAAGATGAAGCTTTGGGAAGAAGTTGAAGCCGCACAGAGGATGATTCAGAAGATCATCCTCCGGACTCCGATGATCTATTCCGATACCTTCTCAAAGCTGACCGGGAAAGAGGTCTTTCTCAAGTTGGAAAATCTCCAGAAGACCGGCTCTTTCAAAATCAGAGGGGCTTACTATAAATTGTCGCAGATCACTCCTTCGATGAAGAAAAGGGGAGTGGTGGCTGCCTCCGCAGGAAACCATGCCCAGGGGGTGGCACTGGCCTCGTCCATCTTGGGGATCCATTCGATCGTGGTCATGCCCGAGGGAGTTTCTCTTGCCAAACAGATGGCCACCCGCGCCTATGGCGGAGAGGTGGTCCTCTTCGGTGAGAATACGGATGAGGCACTCAACTATGCGAAGAACCTGGCAGAGGCAGGGAAATCCTTTATCCATCCTTTTGACGATAAGCAGGTGATTGCGGGCCAGGGGACGATCGGGCTCGAAATTCTTGAGGAAGTCCCCGGTGTGGAGGCAATCGTCGTCCCAACAGGAGGCGGGGGACTGATCTCAGGCATTGCCGCCGTTGTAAAAAAGAGAAGACCTGACGTAAAAGTGATCGGCGTTCAGTCTATTCATGCCCCTTCTGCCTTTTATTCCTTCAAGAGAGGAAAAGTTGTGGAGGCGAAGGTGAAACCAACCTTAGCCGACGGTATTGCCCTCCGAAGGGTGGGAGAGATCACCTTTCCTCTGATCCAAAAGAGGGTCGATGAAATGGTCACTGTGGGAGAGGATGAAATCGCTTCAGCCATCCTCATGCTGATGGAGAGAAAACGTATCGTAGCAGAGGGTGCAGGAGCCACCCCGCTGGCTGCGCTCCTGTCGAAAAGATGGAAGACCAGAGCGAAAAGGATCGTCTTGCTGATCAGCGGAGGAAACATTGACTTTCACCTCCTTGATCGGATCATTGAAAAAGGCCTTGCCCAAACAGGGAGGCTGGCACGCATGAGTATCGTCTTAAGAGATGTTCCAGGAGCACTTGGAAAACTGACCGCTCTCGTCGCCCAATATCGGGCCAATATTCTTCATATCATCCACGAACGGACAGCCAAGGATATTCCCATTGGATTTTCAAAAGTGATACTGATGTTAGAAACTCGCGGTGCCGACCATATCCGGAAGATCAGAAAGGGGTTTAAATTGGGGGGATATTCTCTCCGGATGTTGAGTTAACGTTTTCCTCGCATGAAGTAGACCTGCCCGGGTCCCTGTCTGCTTACCCGCCATTTTTCTTTTGTTTACAAATTTTGCATTTAATTGTAGGATGCTTTGTGGGTCAAGAAGAGAGGAGCGATCTATGCCTGAAGGAGAGCACACCTTAGCGGTCTTCATCGATTTTGAGAACCTGGCCCTGGGTTTCAAGGGCAAGAGGGATAGACGATTTGAGATCCAGAAGGTCTTGGAACGCCTGGTCGAGAAAGGGAAGCTCATCGTGAAAAAGGCCTATGCGGACTGGGCCGATTACGCAGAGTATAAAAAGCCCCTTCACGAGGCGGCCATCGAATTAATCGAAATTCCAAAACGCGCGATGACCGGAAAGAACTCCGCAGACATCCGGCTCTGCGTGGACGCCCTCGACCTTTGTTATTCGAAAGAGCACATCGATACCTTCGTCATTGTTTCGGGCGACAGCGACTTCTCCCCCCTCGTCTCCAAGCTAAAAGAAAACGGCAAGCGGGTGATCGGACTCGGGATCAAGGACTCGAGCTCCAACCTTTTGGTCGATAATTGTGACGAGTTTATCTATTACGAAGACCTAGAACGACCCCTCGGCATTCCTCCCAAGATCGAACAGGATCTTCCCGAGAAGAAGAAAGAGGCTTTTCAACTCCTGGTGGACTCCGTGGTCGCCCTCGTCCGCGAGAACAAGGAGGTGCTCTGGTCCTCGATGGTAAAAGAGACAATGAAGCGAAAGAAACCCTCTTTCAACGAGTCCTATCATGGCTACCGCACCTTCAGCGACCTCCTCGAAGATGCTGAGAAAGAAGGCATCATTCAGCTGAGAACCGATACCCGGAGTGGGACCTATGTCATCATTGGATTCGGGAAGGACCAGAAAAAGGAGGCTGCGGAAGAATTGAAGGAGTCAAAAGAACAGAAAGAACGGAAAACCCCAAAGCCTCGTTGGCGTTCACGCCCAAGGAAACCAAAACCCAAAATACCTTTACCTTCGCCAGAGCCTCCGGATATTCCCAATGCTTCGGAAACAGAGCCAATCGTTTAACCTCCCTTCTCCTCCCTGGAGGTTTGAAAGAATTCAGGGAGGCGGGCGGGCAAGAATGTCTCTAAAGTTTTTACAAATACGGTTACTTGAGATGGCAAAACTAACAAAAGTCTGTACGTGCTCAATAGCTGTTAAGTTTTTCGTCGTAAGGAGTCACCGTGAAAAGATGCCGCTGTAAAACTTTCTCGGCATCCCTGCCCGCCCTTTGCATTGGGGGCAGTTTTTTCACACCTCCCTTTCGAAAGAGGGAGCGCCTCCTTCCAAAGCCAGACTATGGCGCTGGACGCTTGTGCGGATTTCGATTTCTCGTGCTTCTCTTCGCCTTTCTCACCCTGGGTCCTTTTCCAAAGATCTCATTTGCTCAAAAAGACCTCGGGGTACCCGTGAGGGAGGCCATCTGTTGGGGGACGTTTGTCGGCCCTGGAAAGACGGGGGCGATGGATACGATTTACCTTTCCTTCGGTCAGTATGAAGCTCCTCTATTCCTCCTCGCTGCCAACCCTGATACAGGCCAGACCCGGCAATTCAGCGGTCCTCTTTCCTCTGAGATGGGTTCATGGGGATTCACCATTGATCGTGAAAATCGCATCTATCTTGGGAGTTATCATTCTGCTCACCTTCTGCGTTTTGATCCGAAGACCGAAAAATGGGAGGATCTTGGACAACCTGCCGGAGAGTCTGAGTTTTTCATCTGTAAAATCACAACGGCAAGAGATGGCAAGGTCTGGGGGGGGACGTATCCTTCGGCAAAACTTTTCTCTTACGATCCGAAAACTGGAGTAACTGAGAATTTTGGTCGGATGGACCCGGATCAGTTCTACTGTTATCCCACGGCAGGGGAGGATGGATTGGTTTACTGTGCCATCCAGTTTGAGAAGATGGACATTGTTGTCTTCGATCCAGAGAAAAAGACCAAGACGTCTCTGATCCCGCGGGGAAGCCGCAAGGCTGGTCGTGTGAGTTTAGTAAAGGGAAAGGACGGAAAGATTTATTTCAAACTATCCACCTCCGATCAATGGTTTCAAATCGAAAGAGAAAGACGAGTGGAGATCTCCAAATCCGATATTCCTTTTCCTCAAAGTGGCCTTCCGGATGGACGGACGTTTCGTCTCGCGGATGAGAACCTCCTCCAGGTTGAGAATCCGGTAACCAAGGAGAGGAAGGAAATTCCGCTCCGGTATGAAGCCGCCGGTGCCTATATCTTCGTCGTCGGCAAGGGACCGGATGGCAAGGTTTACGGGAGCAGCATGCTTCCCCTTCGGCTCTTCGTCTATGATCCCCGAACTACATCTTTCAGAAATCTCGGCAAGGCCTCCATGGCCGACGGAGAGGTTTACTCCATGGGGACCCTCGATGGCAAGCTTTACCTCTGCTCCTACCCTGAGGCCAGGCTGTCCGTCTACGATCCGGACAAACCGTTAAGATTTGGCGACAACGAGGATTCCAACCCGAGGGATTTAGGGCCCATGGGAGGAGAACTCTACCGACCGAGAGCGATGGTGACCGGGCCTCATGGAAACGCGTATATCGGGGGTTATCCTGATTACGGGCTCCTGGGTGGCGCCATCAGTGTCTACGATCCGAAGAAAAATGAAAAAAGAGCCTACCGCAACGTCATCCAGAATCAGAGCATCGCCTCCCTCGCCTATGTCGACAAATTAGACGTTATGGCAGCGGGAAGTTCTGTAAGGGGTGGGACCGGGACACGGGCCGTTGAAAAAGAGGCGAAGCTTATTCTTTGGGACCCCAAAGAGGAAAAAAAGATTTTTGAGATCGTTCCTGTTCCCGAGGTTAAGACAATCCTTTCCCTTGCCGTGGCAGCTGATGGAATGCTTTATGGAATCACAGACAATGAGAAGGTCTTTGTCTTTGATCCGGAGAGAAAAGAGATCAAAAAGATTCTTGCTCTTGGATTCAAAGAACCGGCGGAAGTCTCCTTGCAGCTTGGACCGGACTCAAGACTTTATGGACTGGCGAAGGAGGCCATCTATTTCATCGATCCAAAAAACGATCAGATCTCCCTTGTCGCAAAACCCAGTGTCCCAATTCATTCAGGGATGGCGATACTCGGTCGAACAATTTATTTTGGGTCAGGTGCAAGTCTCTGGGAATTTGAGATTCCCCTCGAGCCTGGGAAGCTGGTCGAGTAGAATTCTTTTGGTCCTCCATCCAACTTGACTTGGTCATCACGTGATGAAAATAGGATGTTCACTTTCCTTTTTGCAAAAGGGTTTTGTATACTCTGTCGACATTGGATTTCCAATATCCAAATATTAAGTACTTCGGTGAACCCAGCGGATAATGACTGTTCAAAAATGGGCCTTACAAATCGTTGACCATGAATCACTATGATCTTTGCCTGACATGGAACTGGGAATACGACGCTGATTTTGTCAAGCTGCTTGATCTGGCATGCAAATCACGAGGATTATCATTGCTGCAAATTACCCCCGAAAATCTTGAGGATATGATCCAGTCCCTTGGAAAGGAAGAAATCACTTTCAGGACTTTCTTTGATCGGGCGGCGGATGCAGACCCGCGTTTTATTCCGTTTGTTGAATGGGCTGGCCACCATGGCGTTCATCATATCAATTCTCACGCATCGGCATGCCGGGCATGGGATAAGGTCGCCATGCATCAAGCCGTCAGCCCACATACGGACACACCCATTACCCTCATCCTTCCGTCTTATGATGAGCAACCCGTGCTCTCGGAAATTGATCTGGCTTCACTGGGTGAAAGGTTCATCATCAAACCTGCATACGGAGGGGGCGGAGATGGGGTGATCACCGAAGCGGCTTCACTGGATCAGGTGCTTGCTGCCCGGCAGCAGTTCCCTTCTCAGAGATATTTGCTGCAGGCCCACGTCATCCCGGCTCGGCTTGGTTCCCGAATGGCATGGTTTCGAGTCATCTATTGTACCGGAAAGGTGTATCCATGTTGGTGGGACAGCGGCACACATATTTATGCTCCTGTTATCTCTGATGAGGAGACCCACTATCATCTGGGATCGTTACGCACCATCACTTCTTCCATTGCCCGCCTGTGCGGGCTGGAGTTGTTCTCCACCGAAATCTCCCTCACCCCTGGTGGTCGTTTTGTCACGATAGATTATGTGAATGATCCGATTGATTTGCGCCTGCAGTCCAAAGCGTTGGATGGTGTCCCTGATGATATCGTCCGGGATATTACAGAACGTCTGGCCGAGCTCGTCTTGACTCAATCTCATCCTTGACAAGCCTGAAGCCTTATCCGATGAGGCTGTGTCGTCATCATGATGGAGGGTAGGTCCGGGCAGCCTTGAACTAAAAGCGGGAACCTCCGCGGCCGAAATTACTCCCATGGTTCCCCCCTGGACGGGACACGGAAAAGCCTCTGCTCCCCGTCCCGGATGAACCGAGACCCCGCGTCGATGGGCTGAACGACCGGGTTTCACCCGCGGAAGGTCTTTGGGCGTTCATCCCGTATTGTTTATTCATCATGTGATCGATAGCGATTGATTTGCCCTGATCACCAATCCGGCCGTTGGCGGAATTTCTATCGTTAAGTCCTCTCCCCGTGGTCGGCGCTGAAGGATGCCTCAAGGCCACGCGATCACGGCTGCGTTCGAAGATCGACCGAGCACCCTTCCTGGCCTCCGTTGAGTTAAACGCTGTCTTACGAGGTGTCCCTATGCCTCCAAAAATACTTCCGTTGCGTCTCTTCGCGGGATCAATGGCAGAGATGCCCCCTGTCCTGGGATCTCTGATATGATTGGTGATGACGTGTGGATGCCGATGTACGAAGACCACTCTATGGAAATCGTGGAGAACAAAGAACCCCGGAAAGAAAAAACCGGAGCACCAGAATGGGCTGGGCACCCAGGCGTAGAGGTAGTAATATTCCTAGGGCGGGGGATAATAGGTCACCACAGGAGGGCCCTCGGTATCGTAGTAATTTTCGACCACAGAGGGCTCAGCGTACTCAGGAGTTGTCAGAGACGGACTTTCAGCGTATCTATCTGGTAGTTCAACGATCAACGGCAATTGAAGTTCCACCACAGTTGTCCGGAATGCCTTTAATGCCTCCACCTTCTTCATCCCCAATTTGCCCGAATCCGCTGCCGTACCGACGGCATTTTGCACCTCTTTGACGATGTCAGGCGTCAAGGGGTAATCGGCGATCCATCCGTTTTTAGGTGCAATACCGGCCGAGGTCAACGCACTCTCAGCTTCAGCCTCGTTTTTCGCCTGTTCCATCTTAAGTGCCTGCGCCAGTTGGACTGCAAAGTCTCCCTCACGGACCAATGCTTGCGCAATCGGCGGTGGCGGGGTTGCTGTCTCTCCAGACTGTGCGCCAACGGTGATGTTTCCAGAAGGGGTTTGGACGGTCGCCGATGCAGAGGAGGCAAAAATAAATATAAACAAAGTAAATAGAATTCTTTTCATCGCTCTCCCTCCATTTAGATAAGAAATTTGCATTGACATCCCAAGAGCGGTTCTCCTCTTTGCGGAAGTTCCTGATAACAGGCTGTCTTTTCGTACTTTTCCATGAAACTTGATCTTGTTTATTGCACCTTATTGGTCAGACAGATTTTTGTATTATTTTCTTAGACGTAGGATAAAAGTATTTTATTCAAAATTCTTCAAACCAACCGCCATTTCTATTTCTTAAAAGGTCTCGATTCCTGAATGATTTTCCCAAATTCTTTCAGTCTTTCCTCTTGTTCTCTGAGCAAAAGGTGAGATTCTTCAATGGAAATGGGTTTGAATCGCACTTGATCCCCGGGCTTGAGTTGTGCCACCTTGGGCAAATCCGTTGAGATGATCGTCGCAATCTTTGCATAACCTCCGGTGACCAGCTCTGTTAAGATGATAGTGGGTTTCCCCTCACCAGGAACCTGAATCGCCCCTGAGATCAAGCCCTCTGAAATGATCGACTCTTCCACATCGGATCGTCTCTCGATCTTGGGACCTTCCAACCGAACTCCCATTCGGTCGCATTGAGGAGTAACCTGATACGATGAGGAATAAAATGTCTGGGAACCTTTTTCTGTAAAGTGGTGATTCTGAGGTCCCGCGATCACACTGAGAGGTGTCTCCTTCTCCGGAGAAGGAATCCAATCCCTTGGAAACCGAAGGCCCAACTTATCAAGGGAAGCTGAGGTCTCGGGAATATAAAGAATATCTCCTCGTCTCAACTTTCTGCCTTCCAAGCCACCAAGATTCCCTGGAAGATAGGTTGAGCAGCTCCCCAAGATTTTTGGAACAACAAACCCCCCACTAACAGATAGGTAAGCACGGCACCCTGTTTGGGCCTTCTTGAAGGCAATGACGTCGCCTTCCACCAGAAGGTGGGTTCTCCACATCTCCAAAGGTTCCTCGTTTAACGCAGGAGAAAAATCTCCACCGGTGACGGCAATGACAACCTCCCTCAGAGCCTTTAGTTTCAAACCCATGAGCGTGGTCTCGAGTCCAGCCTTCTCTTCTCTATTGCCAGTCAGCAGGTTGCCGACTCTGAAGGAGAACGTGTCCAGGGCTCCGGAGGGAGGGACACCGAACTGACTGAAACCGATGCGACCCAAATCCTGAATCGTGGTAAGAATGCCGGGTTCTACGACTTCGAAAGCCGCTACTTTTTCCACCTTTCAAATTTCCTCGAACTTATTCGAACGTGGAGATAGGAAGCTCAAATATCAAAATCCAAATGTCAAAGGAATGTCAAAATGACTAAACGTTCAAAACTCTTTCTTAAATAAATTTTGTCATTTGAGCTTTGGATTTGATTTGAACTTGATCCACCTTCGGTATCACTTCATGCGAGCTTTGACATTTGGCATTACTTCTTATCTCTATGTTCTCCATTCCTTAAACTCTTTTTCGCTGATTGGGTAGAATTGGACAAAGTCTCCCATTTGAAGCAGAGCCGGAGGATCTTTCTCGGGATCGAACAGTTCCACTGGGGTTCGGCCAAGAACCTGCCAGCCTCCTGGGCTCCTGATAGAATAGATCCCGGTCTGTCTCTGTGCAATGGCCACGGAGCCTTTCGGAACCGACAGCCTCGGCGTTTTGAGTCGCGGGGTTACCAATGCCCCAGGAAGTTCTCCCATGTAAGGAAATCCTGGTGCAAAGCCGATCATATAGATCAGATAAGGCTTGCCACAATGGAGCTGGATTACTTCTTCAGGGGAGATCTGATGATACTTCGCTACCTCCTCCAGATCAGGGCCATAGGCATCACCATAGACGACCGGGATGCGTGTCAATTTTGGCTCTGGAAGAGGAATCTTTTGAAGCCCTTCCTCTACCCGGTTTAATCTCTTCTTTAGGTCCTCGATGGGAAGCATCACTGGATTGTAAATGATTAGCAATGACCGGTAAGTAGGAACAGTGTCAACAATCCCCTCTATTACTTCAGCCCGGAGGGCTAAAGCCATCCTTCTCACCTTCTCACTGATCTCGCGACTAATTTCGTTTCCGAATTCAAGGAGAAACCCACGATCACCCATCAGATAAAAATGTGTTTCAGGGTAAAGGCCCATGCTCAATAGTGTGGGTGACGGGTGAATGGTGTTGGCGAAGGGGATAGCACAAACCCAAATCACCAGCACGAATCACTATCACGAATCAAAAAAACCATTTCATCGAGATGACGGCGACTCCGGCGTCCTTCAATTCCTGTCGAATCCTCTTCACCATCTCGACGGCAGAAGGATTATCCCCATGGACACAGAGCGTATCTGCCTTGAGCTCAATTTCTGTCCCATCGATGGCGACCACCTTTCCCTCCAGAGCCATCTTCAGGGCCCTTCTTGCTACGATCTCATGATCGTGAATCACGGCTCCTTTCTGTCTTCGAGAGACCAAAGAACCGTCTTTGTGATAGGCTCGATCTGGAAAGGCCTCAAAAGCAATGCGGATGCCATGACGTTTTCCAATCTCCAGAAGAGGCTCCCTTCTCGAAGAGGCCAGGACAACCAAAATGATCTCTCGATCCACCTTCGCCAGCGCTTCTGCGATAGCCTCCCATATCTTAGGGTTTGCCACGGCCATATTGTAAAGACTCCCGTGGGGCTTCACATGCTGAAGTCTCAGTCCTTGCGATTGGACGAAGGCCTGAAGCGCTCCTGTTTGATAGACGACATCATCCTGAATCTCCTCAAGGGTGGCATCGACATTTCTTCGTCCAAATCCCATGAGATCAAGAAATCCAGGATGGGCCCCAACCTCCACGCCATATTGCTTTGCCAAGGCCACTGTCTTTCGCATCACGCCGGGGTCCCCGGCATGGAATCCACAGGCAATGTTGGCTGAGGTGATGTGGGGGATTACCTCTTCGTCGAGTCCCAGTTTGTAGACGCCAAAACTTTCCCCAACGTCAGAGTTCATGTCTATCCGGATCTTTTTCGTCATATTTCCTTTCCGATCGCTTTCAGTTGTGGTGCCTATAAGAAAACTCTTGACAAATAGTAATTTAAAAGTGATAAATAAATCAATATCCTAACGCGTTAAGGGAGGTGACAAAAATATGTCATGTGGTATGAAACATCCCAAGGCAAAGAAGGCAACGAAGAAGGCCAAACCTAAGAAAAAGAAATAAGGGGAGGGAAATCCAGGGGGAAAGAAATCTTTATTTTTTTCTTGACATAGAAACGGATTTTTGTTATCCGTTTTGTCTATAGCAGATTTTGCCTTGCGATTTCTCTGAATATTATGAAAGGAGGTGAAGGGTAATGAGGAAATGGGTGAGCATCTTTTTGGCATTGGCGATTTTAGCAGTTTTTTCTTTTGGGTGCACGGGGATTTCGAAGGATGCAAAGGTTAAATGTCCAAAATGCGGTGCCGTTTTCACAGTGGATGAAGGCGTAGCCGAGGTTCAGAAGAAAGGCTATTAATCCCACCCCGTTAAAGAAGATCAATTATCCTCTGGAGGAAAGAGAAAGAATTAAAAAGGGAAGAGGCGCACTCTTCCCTTTTTATTTTGCTAATCCGGTTTTGCTTGTGTATCCTGATTTCAAACCTGAAACTCAACCGAAGGTTTTTCACCGGTGAGGACGGCCGACAAGAGGGTTCCTCCTAAGTAACGAGGAATCAACTGAGAGAGCTCGAGGATGATTTCATTGGCCCGCTTTCTTCCCACTTCACCCAATACATCAATGGGGACAAAGATATTTTTTGTTTTCTCCGTCGCTTTATCTTTCTCGCACTGACGCCAAACCCAGTTTCGGGTCAGCACCTCTCGATCGTCACGATAGACGAGTTCTCCTTTCGGCACCGTCACGGTCTCCATCCCCCCCATTGAAGTAAAAGGCTCCCAACCCTCTGCAAACCGCAGATGAATATTCCCCTCGATGGTATTCAGATCATGGCCTCCCATGGGAACCAAGAATCTTAAAGGGACACTGTTATACAGATCAACAAGAGGGTTAATCTTCGGGAAAGGATCTCCCTTCAAAATCCTCCTCGCCATGGATTCAGCAGAACTTTGAAATTTGCTTCCTGAGATACCCAATTTTGCGAAGGCTGTTCTCCATGGTTTGATCCTTGGATGGTCCTAGGCTTTGTCACCGATGAAATTCTTTTTCATCTCCTCGACAGCCTGGGTGAGAAGGTCATCAATCTGTTTGGAAGGGCGGGTGTTGTCCACGTCCTTGGCCACCACCATCCCGATGGTGAGACCAGGTAGGATATCGAATAAATCCTTCTGGACGGAGAAAAACATCCCATCCTCCTTTCACCCTTCGAGGCTCGCAAAGAGGGGACAGGTGTTTTATTTCCCCTAACACTCAGCCCATTAAATGTCAACCGTATCAGCCGGACGTTTGTTCATACTTAGAAGGGCCACACCAAACAATATTGGAACGACGGAGAGCAATTGAAACCGGGTCGGGATATTGTGCAGGATCAGCCAGGCAAATAACAACGTCAGCGGAGGCGCAATACTGGCCAACGCGTTTGACTTTGTCACGCTGATCCGATGGATCCCTTCGACCCATAAGATTTTTGAAAATCCCATCAGCAAAAGGCCATTGATCAAGATGAGGTCAGCGGAAGTCTTAAGATTCGTTATCGAGAATTTTTCCCTGAGCAGGCAGGCTGAAAGCAATACGATGGGAGTGCTGATGGCGCTGCGAACGAACAAAATCATTTCGCTGCTAACCCTTTCCCTTGCCCTTTGTTGAAAGTAGTTCCCAAAGGGCGCGATCACGGTAGCCATTAAGATCAACAGGTCGCCCAGATGAAGTTTGGTCGTGTTGGGGTAAAGAACGATGAATACGCCGATCAGCATGAAGATGGCCCCCAGGATATGTTTAGGGGAGATGAAATCCCTCCGCCAGATATGAAAAAAGATAAAACTGAAGAACATTTCAGTTGCAGCGATCAGGCTTGCGTTTCCAGCGCTCGTATAGCGGAGGCCGAAGAAGACCAGGCCGTAATAGAGAATGCCGAGGAAGAGCGTGGCCCACAATATGTTTCTTAAGGAGGACCGATCCCTGATTTCCCCCCACCGATGTCTGAGCGTTAACACGCCGCCAAAAAAGAGGGTCGCAAAGAGAGTGCTCCATCCGAAAGAGATCAAAGGCGGAAGAAGGCCGTAGGAGAGAATGGTGATCACCGGGAAGAGGCTCCAGAGGAGAGCTTGTAAGAGAATAAAAGATTCTCCTTGTCTTTCCCGATCGGGTTTCATGAGGGAATTGTAGAACAAGCGTTTGGAAAATCAAGGAGACTTCGCCTGTGAATCGGGTTATCGTGAGCGGGGTGGGCTTATCCTAAAAAATACTGGCGAATATTCAACAAAATACATTATACCCCCCATTTACAATAGCGGGGCCTTTCTCGTAGACTGTACATAAAGGTTTTGTCCTTTTTTCGATGGCACCCTTTTTTTCCCATTAGCATGAAAATATAGATCAGAAGCTGGGCTCATCGGAGAAGAAAATAGAGATTTTGAAAGAAGAGGAGGAGAAATGAGGCTTTTCAACATTCATGTGATCCCATGTAATTCGGCCAGTGAGTTTTACTCGAGATTCAAAAGGAGGATGAGGCTCCACACCGTCCTGGAATTCACCAAAATCGTTCTCATCGTGGCCATCGGTGTTTTCGTCTTGATAGCATACATTACACCTCTTGCTCAAAGGAACGCGCGAGCCGACGCTCCGGTTGGTATGGAGGAGTTTCTTTCCTACACAAAATCTGCCGACACCAACGTAAAAGAAGTTTTGCATCTTGCGAGTATGATCCGATTGATTACCGAAAATCAGATTCCCGAGGCCAAAATGTTGAGGTACGCCGGCTTGATCTTCCATGCTTCCCGGAAATATGGAGTAAATCCCCTTGAAATCATCGCGATCATCATGGCCGAAAGCAATTTCAAGGAAGATAGCATCAATAAGGAAACCGGGGATTATGGTCTGGGGCAGATCAACTGGCAACATTGGGGCAAAGACTATGGATTGACCCCTCAGGAACTTCTGGATCCTTCGATCAACATTTTTCTAACCTGCCATGTCTTTAAATTTTTTGGAAAGGATTTTGGCAAATACCATCGGGGCAACGGCATCCAGTGCAATGCCTACCTTGTGAATGTACAGGGTATTCTATCCACGTTGAACGCCTTTATCGAATTGAACAAAGAAAATATTTCCTAAGAAACATTTCCGCTCCTCTTTCT
>DATHCH010000001.1:0-18191 GCA_035319625.1 Thermodesulfobacteriota bacterium | reverse complement strand
TCTCAGGAATCTCAGAAATTTCCCTTGACAAGTTCGAAAGGATTTGGTCTATGAAAAAGAGAGAAAGAGACAGCGTTAAAGGAGAAAGAGCGAATGGATCATAAGCAGTGCTTTGGCTCATTAAAGGAGGTCAACCTCAGCGGCGGCCAGACCATGACCCAATCGAGACCCGAGTGTCGGAATTGCGAAGAGATTCGTGACTGTTTGCGCTACACAAAACAACTGGCAGACGAGAAAAAAGAGAAAGAGGAACTGAGAAAACAGAATTTTATTACCCAGATTATCGACCACTCTTATGTCTTCTCGAACGACCTCGGCTCGTGCATATTAAAGTTTCTGAGTAGAATTTACAGCTCCCCTCTGGGGACCGTCCTTTTCAAGAATCTCTTTCTATTTTTTGAAATCCCTCGAAATTCCCTATCTTCCAACTTCCCCGTCGCGATCTCCCGAACGATGATCGATCTGCTTCGGGGAGGAAAAGACGAACTGGAGTCTCCTGCTCCCCATCTGCGGCGGGGACTCGAAGATGATTTTGCACTTCGGATCATTCTGTTCCATAGATCTTTTCCAGATTCCCCGGAGGCGAATATCGGAATGATCGCTTACGAAGCGGCTCGCGCGCTTGCTTCGGACGATCTCGCCATCAAACAGATTCTCCAGGTCCTTTCCGATTCCGAAGCCGACAAATTAAGAAAAATAGATTCCGAGGCTCGAACAAGATGGCTCATCGAGAAATGGGGGTTTATGGACGAATTCGAAGCTTTGAAAAAAGAAATGGCCGTCAAGAAGTGAAAGATTACGATCCCGTTCCCTAACCGAATGGAATAGAATTGTTATTGTATGCCACCAGGAGAAGGTTTTTCCTGCCGTCAAAGGACAAACAATTCAACGTAGGATTTCTCCTCTTTCACCCTTTGCGGATCGTCTCTGCGAACGATGCTTTTCGGACACGACACGGAATATAACGGTGGAGCGGCGTGCCTGCCAAACGGTCCCGGTGTTTTGCCGGGGCAAGGAGGTTTACATTGGCCCCGTGTGTTTCTCCGCCCTGGACGAGCCCGAAGCCATGAGGAACGACAACCTGGCCTCGGTGCGAGCTCTCGGTAACCTCCGCTTCAACCTTAACAGATCCTGCCTCGGTCTCAATCAGCACTTCTTCACCCTCTGCAATTCCAAGTTCTTCGGCGTCATCGGGGTGTATCCTCAGGGTGCAGGGACGTCTTCCCTCGTTCCAGGCCGGGTCACGCATGATCGTATTGGCCACCATCTCCATGTGGTTTCCAGCCATCAAAACCATGGGGTAGGCTTTGTTTACAAGTTGGGCCTGCTCGCCTACTGGCGTAACCTCCTTCATCCATGACTCCATTTCGGGGAAATGGATGTGAATTTTCTTATCCGGAGTTTTCAAGAGGGAGAGGTTGTTCTCCGTGTCTACGACCCCGATTTTCACTCCTCCCGCTTTGCTCAGAATTTTCATGAACATTTCCTCACCGGTCATCGGTCCCACGCTATAGCCGGCACGAGTTACCTCCTCGGGGTGCATCATCGGAAACCGCGCCAGCAGTCCCCAGAGCGTAGCCAGATTTTTGGAGCTGAGTTCTTCTCCCAGGGTCTTTCCGAGTATATAAGGCAGCCACGGTTCTGCCTTCGGGTTGCTGCGGATATATTCCATCAGTGCAACGCCGAAGTGCGTCCGATCCCCGGCCAGTTTCTCGAGCTTGGAGGGGTAATCAGGAATCATAGCCAGCCTTTCAGCAAGTCCCACGAACATAGCTGATTCTTCCATTTGCTCTCCATCTGCCTGCACGATCGGACGCCGCATATCGAAGTAATAGTCCGGGTAATGCCACTGGAAAAATGTGCCGTCCCACTTTTCATAGGCCGATTTGGCCGGTAAAACGTAATGAGAAAGAATTGCCGTCTCGCTCATGGCCACCTCAATGGTTACCAGCAACTCAAGCTTTGCGAAGGCTTTTTCATAGGCTTTCGTGTCCGCGTAAGAACGGAGAGGATTTGAGCCGCTGACGATTAGGCTGCGGATGCGCTGGGGATGGTCATTATCGATCTCTTCTGGCATCACATTGGGCGGAAAGATCCCCATGATTAGGGGAATATTGGTTACGACTGTCTTCCATGTTCTCGGATCTTCTTCCGGCGTGTGGGATCCCATTGGCATCAGGTGACCCAGAAAGACATTGCCCCCTTGGAGCCCTATGCGACCTGTAAGCGTAAGCAAAATTAATTCTAAGTAAGAATTAAGCGTGCTGTGCCTTCCCATTAAAATGCCCAGGTCACTGCGCATGGCAGTCTTGCGGGTGGCAAATAGACGGGTGAATTCTTGAACAGCATTGACATCTAATCCACAAACGCGACAGTTATCTTTCACATTGACGTCATCAAACCAGCCTCGAATAGCCTCGAATCCGTCCACACGAGCAGCAAGATATTCCTTGGACACAAGCCCTTCGGTCAGCAAGATCTTAATCATCGCTTTGAACAAAAGGGCGTCCGTCCCGGGTCTGAGCCGCAGATGGATGTCCGCAAGTTTGGCTGTCTCCGTCACTCTCGGATCGACGACGGCCAATAGAAACCCGGGGTCCTTTTTTTTGTTTCGAATCACCAGCGGAGCATTGGGTATGTCATGGCTTACCATGGGATTGGCTCCCCAGAAGACAAGGAGATCCGATCCCTGAATGTCTGGAAACGAATGCATATACTGGCGTCCGAATGCCTTCCCGCTCACCCAAAAAAAACCGGTAAGCTCCTGGGCCAGCGGGCTGTAATGATTCTTTGAGCCCAATCCATTCAAAAAGCGTACGCCGAAGGCAGCTTCGAAATGGCAGCCCTGGCCACCTCCTCCCATGTAGGCAATGGAACGAGGCCCATGCGCTTTTACGATTTCCTTGAGCTTCGCTGCTATTTCATTCAGGGCCTGGTCCCAGGAAACTCGCTCAAAGCGACTCCCGACCCGTTTAAGGGGAAACTTCAGCCTTTCCGGGTTATTCTGAAAATACATCACGCTTGCGCCTTTCCTGCAAAGGTATCCTTGCGAACGGGGATTTTCCTTGTCACCCCTCACTTTGATGATCTTGCTGCCTTCTGCGATAACCTCCAAGCCGCAGTTCTGGTTGCACAAAACACAAGAAGTCTTCCTCCACTCATTCATGATCCGCTCCTTTTAAAAAAATCGACTCATTTAGTGAGTTTATTGCGATCTTTTACGCTGAGTTCCAGAACGATGTGTCCCCAGCCACCGCACTGCACTCCCACATCAAAGCAGCCCGCCCTTCTGAATCGCATCTCATTCGGGTCAACCCCTGCAAAGAACAGCTCGTTCGACGCAAAAATGAGCTGGGCCACTGCATTCAGGGCGTAGATACAAATTCTTTTAGGAGCAAGTTTGGTGAGAAGGTTTCCGGCCCCATCAAAATAAATCTTATCCCCAACCTTGTGCTGACTATTACACCCCTTGGACTCCACCACTTTTGCAACGATGGTTGTATTCATCAGGCCGGCTGATTTGGTCAGGACATCCTCGTTCCTCGGATTTTCTCTGAACCTTTCCATCTCCTCATCATTGTAACCCACATGCTGCTGGAAACTCTTCCACGTTTTTTCATCAAGTTTCATGTTTTCCCTCCTCTCTTCTTGCGTCATCTCCCTTCTCAATTCACCTGCCCTGCAAGTGGACCATCAGTGGCTCTTTCTATCCATCATATCATTTCTTCTCATATCATGGACTCTATTTGAGTCCATATTCCTCAGCGACCATCTCTCTCATCTTGAATTTCTGGACCTTGCCCAATGGCGTTGTTGGAAATTCCCTGACAAATTTGATATATCGCGGAAGGTGAGAAATGGGAAGTCTCTCTTTGCAATATTGACGAACCTCTTCCTCTGCGGCCGTCGCCCCTTCCTCCAACTTAATCCAGGCAGCCACTTCTTCTCCCAACGCCTTATCCGGAACTCCAAATATCTGAACATTCAAGATCTTGGGGTGACGAAAGAGCACCTCTTCGATTTCGGTAGGGAAGACCACCTCTCCTCCTTTGTTAATTACCTCTTTCAGTCTTCCGGCCGTCCTCACATACTTGTTCACATCCATACTTCCAAGATCGCCGGTATGGAGCCAGCCCTCGGAATCGATCGCATGGGCTGTGGCAGCAGGCATCTTATAATAGCCGTTCATATTAAAGCCCCTCGCACAGATCTCACCCACAGCACTCCCATCCGTCGGGACTTCGTCTCCTGAGATCGGGTCTATGATCTTTGCCTCCACATGAGGAAGCGGTCTGCCCACCGTCGAAACCCTCAATTCCAAAGGATCATCGGGACGGGTCATCGTGATCCACGAAGACGACTCCGTTTGGCCATATCCGATAACGATCTCCCTCACGCCCATCTCGTAAACAACCTTTTTCATCACTTCCATGGGACACTGGGCCCCGCCCATAATCCCGGTCCGGAGAGACTTCACGTCAGAGGCTCGATATCGTGGGTCCTTCATCAAAGCAATAAAAGCACTGGGAGACCCATAGATGGCCGTGCATCGCTCTTTTTTGATTGCTTCGAGAACCTTGGGTGGGTTGAAGGTCTCTGCGGGGATGACGAGTGTTGCCCCTTTAATCACCGAGGCCACCGTCACGCAAACGCAGCCAAACATATGAGATAAAGGAACAGAGAGACAGAGTCGGTCCTTTTCAGTCAATCTCTGATTCTCCGCGCTCGCCAGCGTTGTGTTAATAATGCCGAAGTGTGTGGACATGACGCCTTTTGGAGCTCCGGTTGTTCCTGAAGTGTAAAGGATGGTCGCAATATGATCCTCACGACAGGAGCCCTGTCGTTCGGCCAGCATCCTATCCGGAATATCCCTCCCCATGTCCAGGATTTCCTTCCAATCGAACATGCCGTCAAAGGTCCGACCTGATATGAGGACAATATTTCTGAGTTCCGAAAGCACCGTGCTAGTTAACTGGCCGGGGATTGCCTCTTTAACTTCCGGGCAAAGCTGATGGATCATGTCGATATATTCAGATCCTTTGATTCCTTCTGCCATGACGAGAGACCTTGAATCGGACTGGCGCAGCAGATATTCGAGTTGATCGAGCTTACAGTTGGTATCGACGCTGATGAGAACCACCCCTATTTTTGCCAACGCCAATTGAGTCACAGTCCATTCCCAACGATTTGGACTCCACAGGGCTAAGTGATCTCCTTCTTTAAGGCCGAGCTTCAGAAAACCCTTTGCCGTCTGGTTGACCATTGCCAAAAGTTCTTTATAGGAGTACCTCACCTCCTGGGAGAGATCCACCAATGCCTCTTTCCCGGGAAATTTTGAACCGACTTCATCCAAAAGTCCGCCCACCGTCTTTTTCACCAAGACCATTCTTCGTCTCCGCTCTTCGTTAATAAGAGAGTGAAAGGGATCATGTCAAGAAAAAAGATCCGGGCGGACTAAGTCCCCGCTGTGCCAGGGGAAGAAATAATATTGTTAAAGCGGTTTTCTGACCTAAAGATTATCAGGGGGTTTTTTTGAAATATTGACCATATCTCTTATCACAGGAATTTACTCACCCAGTAAGCATAAAAAGGCGCATTTTTTGAAAAGGATAAGAGAACGGGAAAGGAGGAAGTCTTGAAACTCGGGCAAGATTCTATCTCTCATCTGCTGCCCCAAATTTGCCAAAACTCCAATGTTATACGAATTTCGTATTTTCTGGTATTATAGGGAAAACACGAAATAGAATCAGCAATTTTGTACAATTTCATGGATAGCAGGGTTGAAAAGTGGTAAAAAGTTGACTTTTGAAGAGCCGATTGGAAACAAATAGGAACTTCGTCTATTAATTGTTGGGCAGGAGGAAAAATAGTGAAAATCGGAGTTATAGCCTTGTTAATATTCGCTCTCACGCCTTTAACAAGTCTTGCCGAAGACCCGGATTGCTCAGGAACCGAAAGGTGGCCGACCAAAATGGCATTTGTCCACTTGAAAAATGCTGGGATCACCGATAATGAAAAATTGGACTTCACTAAAACCAAGACTGTCCGGTTAGCATCAGAACGTATCGGTAACGATCTTTTTCGACAGATACACCACGTCACGTTCACTGAGAAAACAGGAAATACAATTGAAGTCATCGCCGTCAATAATGCATCAAGTGAAGAATGTTCAATGAGCGGTGTTGATGTATTCGTTATTTCCAAACATGTTGGGGGACAATAGGAATGCCCAACAACCGCATCAACCTGACGCGGATTAGCCGCGTCAGGTTTTAGCAATGGTGGTTGCCCGCGCAGGTTATGCAAATCGTTGAGCCCAATGAAATGACCACAATCAGACTTGCACGCTCAGAAGAATTGGATTCCGTGCATAGCCTCGTACAAGAGGCTATCCGTCACATGGATGAGCAGGCCATTCCCCAGTGGGACGATATCTACCCGAGCAAGGCCATCTTGAATGCCGACATCGAAAACCGCCAGATGTATCTGATTGAGGTCGAAGGGCGAGTGGCTGGTTTGATCGTCATCAATGAAGACCAGTCACCGGAGTATGCCGGTGTTGTTTGGAAGCATAACGGGCGCGCGCTCGTGGTCCACCGATTAACCATCCACCCAGACTATCAGCGCCATAAGCTGGCATCTTACCTTATGGACTTCGCCGAAGAGAGGGCCGCCGCCAAAAACTACGACTGCATCCGTCTTGATGCCTTCACACGTAATCCCGCAGCCTTCAGCTTGTATGAAAACCGTGGTTACAGAAGAGCCGGAATAGTTCGTTTCAGAAAAGGGGACTTCTTCTGTTACGAAAAGAAGATAAGTGCTGAAAGAGCAATAAGAAGCTCGAAACCTCCGCATCGCCGGATTGCCGATAAATCCGCCCGGTGACCCTTAGTTCAGTGAGGGAATAGAAATGCGCACACACGTTGAATTTCGCTCAGCGAAATTCCCGGCTTATTCCGGGGAAGAAGAAAAGGTGAACCCTGGCTTGTGGGGTAAGAGACTGGCCGAATATTTGTATCGGAAATTGGAGGAAGAAGGAATAGAGACAGAAGACATCTATCCTGAGGACTGGGGCTGGGTCGTGCCTATACACCATGAACCTTTTTCTCTCTGGGTCGGCTGTGGCCACTATGAGGAATATCCGGACGGCTACCTGGTATTTATCGAGCCCTCCAAGCCTATCATCCGAAAGGGTCTTTTCAAAAAGATTGACACCACCAATGATGTTGAGAAGGTTGCGGTTGCACTTGACAAGATACTGAAGTCAGCTCCAGAGATAAATCACATCCGCTGGTGGACTGAAGACGAAAAATAGTAAGGCATGACTTTAGCCCTTTAGCGTGAATCTCCACTTGCAAAATATATCTTTTGGATGAGGATCGGGGGGTGCAAAAAGACACTCGATTTGGATACGTTCATCGATCTCACGGGCAAAGCTTGCAAACTCACCCCGGTGCATCTCTTTACAGACAAACTCGCCTAAGCCCCTTTTCAGACGGGCTTCCTGAGTAGGACAATTAGGAACACTGATAATCACTTCGTCTTTCTTCTCCTCGATCTGATAACCTACAAGGATAGTCCAAGGGAAATACCTCAGGGCTTTGACAAACCCCTTGAGACCTCTCTCCTTTATTCCAAAGCGATTGATAAGGTCCTTTGCAGCCATCCCACCTACCCGACCCCACACCCGCTCATTGAGCCTTTCTGCCGTGGGTTGGTCGAACTTCTCTGCGACATTAAGGAACCAGAATGCATCCATCACACGGTAATGCCAGAGCAAGAATTGGATATAATTCCTAAGTTCTGGTCCATCCATATTCCCAAAAATTTGGATATTCATTCTCTTTCTCCTTATTACAAGTATTCCTTTTCATCATTCCTGCGAAAGCAGGGATCTATTTTTTTATGTGAAAACAGGAATCCAGCTCTTAATGGTCCCCTGCTTCCGCAGGGGCGAAGTCTGGATTCCCGCTTGTGCGGGAATCATACCCTATTCCATTCGATGCCTTTCTGTTAATTTCTCAGCCTTTCGATTCGCTCGACCAAAGGAGGATGCGAGTAGTAGAACCATGCATAAAGAGGATGGGGGCTCAGATTGGACAGGTTATCCGCGGCCAGTCGCTTCAGTGCAGAGCGCATGGGCTCTGCCATCCCTATCAGCCCCAGTGCAAAATCATCTGCTTCGCATTCGAATTTCCTTGAGATGGCCGCCTCCAGTGGCTCAGCAAAAAAGCCAAGCAGGCTGATAAAGGTTCCAATTAGAAATAATCCAACATAGACAGTGGGTTCTTGGACGCCAAATGTTTGATCAAGCAATGGCCAATTCAAAAATTTGGCCACCACATAAAAAGAGACAAGGGACAATATCTCCAAAGGAATGAGCATCCGGAGGATGTGCCTTTTCTTCCAATGTCCTGCTTCGTGGGCCAAGACAGATAAAATTTCTTCTTCGCTGTGAGAGGTCAAGAGGGTATCGAAGAGGACAATTCGCTTGGTTCGACCAACGCCGACGAAAAAAGCGTTCGTATGCTTGCTCCGCTTGCTCGCATCCATCTTGAAGATCCCTTTGGCTCGGAGTCCGACTTTTTCTATCAGCGCCCTGATACGCTCCTCCAGTCCCTTATTTTCGATCGGTTCGAATTTGTTGAACAGAGGAAGGATGACGACTGGAAAAAGCCATAGCATCAGCAATTCAAACCCACCGACCAACATCCATGCCCATACCCACCAGGCGTCTCCTCCATGAATCACCAAGGCTAAGAGAAGTCCGAGAAGCAGACCGCCAAGGATGGTTGCAAGGAGGAGACTTTTCAATAAGTCCGAAATCCACATCTTGAGGTTCATCACATTAAATCCGTAACGCTCTTCGATCACAAATGTCTCGTAAAGGCTGAATGGGATATGAAGCAGGTTGGTGAATATCGAAAGAGCGGCAAAGAAAATCAAACCACTTATGATCGTACCGTATTTCCACAGGCTGATCGTCCTAACCAGCCACGGTAAAACACCAGATAGTAAAATGGCCAGAAAAAGCCCTTGATTCACCAAAGCGGTAACTATTCCAAAATTTTCAGAATCGATGGTATAGGCAGAAATTCTTTTTAGCTTCTCTGGGTCGATGACGTCCTGAAAAATTTCCGGAACAGTTGTTCCGTGCTGGCGAAGGTAGGAAATATTAAGCCAGTTAAGATAGATCTGGCCTCCGGACCGCAATAAAAAAACGGCAAGGAAAATGAGAAGTAAAAAATTGAGTTGTACCATGAAAGATCAGAATATTATTTCCTGCGGGCCTTTTTTGTTCGTTTCCTCCTGCGCGCGGTCACCTTCTTTTCCGGCTTTCGAGTCCCCTTGCCTTCAAGCAGCTTTCTTACCTCACGGCGGCCGAGCTTTCGAAGCGCCACCATCACCGCCTTCTTTTTCATACTCGGCTTAAACTGTCCACTCTCCCACAGATGCGCAGCCCCAACGGTGACGCCTGTAAGGATGGCCAGTTCTTTCTGGGTGATACCTAAGTGCTTGCGAAGACTCCGGATCAAACGGGGTGAGAAACGCGACTCCTTCACTTCTTCCGGAGGTGCCTCCAACACCGTCTTTCCTTTCTCGAGCTCTTTTTGCTGATTGGTTGTGATCCGCTGAAGCGCTAAGACTGTCCTGCGAAGTTGTGAAACCGTACTTTTCAACGACCGGACATCCCGGCCTAATGGGACGGAGACCTTCCTCATTTCCTTTTTTGCCAACCGTACGATCTCAGATTTGATGATGCCCTCTACTTTACCCATAAGTTCCTCCTCCTAAAATGAATTAAATTCCATACAAACTCCAATTACTCAACATCCAAGCCATCCCCTTCAACCTCGCCCTCTCCCCACGGGAGAGAGGGTGGGTGAGGGGGATGCTTTGTGCTATTCAAAGATCTTTCCTGGGTTCATGATTCCATTGGGATCCAAAAGTCTCTTGATCTGCTTCATCAATATAAGGCTTTCTCCATGCTCTTTCTTCATAAACTTTCTCTTTCCAATCCCAATGCCATGCTCTCCGGTTGCTGTTCCACCACATTCCAACGCGAAACTTACAATCTCCTCCCCTGCTTCCTGGACCTTCTGCCATTGGGCCTTCTCATCTGGAATCCCAAGAACCTCCAAATGGAGATTTCCGCTTCCCGCATGGCCGAAGGCATACCCTTTTAATCCTTTCTCCTTGACGATCTTCTGACCCCATTCTACCATGTCCGAATATTTTGAGATGGGTACAGCCGTATCGACCACAAGAGGACTCAAACCAGGATTGTTTACCTTGATCGATTCGTGAACTCCATACCGCGCCTCCCAGAGGCGGTTCCGCTCTTCTCTTCCAATTCCCGAATCGAACCGAAGGGGTCGATTCTCACCACACATCTCTTTCACCACCTCCAACTCTTCTTTCAAACCGGCAGCGCTCGTCCCATGAAATTCGATGAAAAGAGTTGGTCTTTCTTCCAAGGAAAGTTTCTTAAATTGGTTAACCACCTGAACAGTCGGAGCATCCAAAAATTCCAGAGCTGCGGGAGATAGCCCGGAGCGCATAATCTGGAAAACGGTGTCCGTGGCTTCGCGAATGGAGCCGAATTGTGCCACGGCAGCCATGAACTCTGCCGGGAGGCCAATCAGGCGAAGCGTGACCTCGGTGACCACACCCAGTGTTCCTTCTGAGCCAACAAAAAGACGACAGAGATCATAGCCTGACGAACTTTTGACCGCGTTCGTTCCCACGCGGATGATCTCTCCGGAAGGAAGGACAACCACCATGCTCAGGACAAAATCTTTCGTCGCCCCATACTTAATCGTCCTGACTCCGCTGGCGTTGTTACCCACCATTCCCCCAATCGTTGCCGAGGCTCCCGGGTCCGGCGGAAAGAAGAGGCCGAAACGGGAGAGGTGTTGGTTTAGCTCCTTATAGATCACCCCTGCTTCCACACGGACATGAAGGTCCTCTGTCTTTAACTCCAGGATATGGTTCATCTGTTGAAGATCTAAAACAATCCCTGCCTCGACCGGTATGGGATTACCCTCTAAACTTGTCCCAGCACCCCATGGAGTAACAGGAATTCTCTTTGCATTGGCCAACTTGAGAATCTGACTGATCTCTTGTGCCCTGTGGGGCCAAACCACCGCCTCAGGTTTTCGCCTTGGATGAAAAGATTCATCCTTACTGTGAAGGTCAAGGACGGACTCACCAGTAGACAGCCTTTCTGGCCCCACCATTTTTCTAATAGCTTCTATTTCTCTATCTGTCACCCTTCCATATTCCATGGATGGATACTCAACGACCCAACTGTTTCTCCATTTTGAAAATCAATGCCTTTGCTTTTTCGATTCCCATTCGTTTATGGATGAGCCAACCCTTCTTGGCTTGAATCTTCTTTTGAAGCGATGTGATGTTTTCTCTAACCCTTTTCTCTGAAGGTGTCCCAATGGACGGCGTCTCAGTCAATACTCTCTCCGGTCTCTGTATTTTCTCCACATCTTTCTCTGTCATCGAAATATTCACCTTCATCTCAATCATGGCCTTTTTTAGACTCTGATAGGAAACCTTTCCCTTCCCTTCTCTCTCAGAATATTTCACCGCTTTCTCCATCACCATTTTAGCCTTCCGCATTGGAAGGGGGCCGTGACGGACCAACCACTCCATCAACGCGGTAGCTCCAAGAAACTCTTCCTGGGCCTGCTTAAGCATCTCAGTCTTGTTGACCTTGAGGAGTCGAATGACATCAGTCATAACAGAGAGGGCGGGTCTCGATTCGTCCACCAGATCCATGATCCAATACTTTGTCCACTGTGTGTCCCGGTTAAATCCCATGAACAGGGCCTTGCCCACAGAGAGGAGGCTGATTACCATCCCATGGGCGAAAGATGTCTTTGCCTTAATCACCTCTAAGGAGCAGGGGTTTCGCTTCTGCGGCATGATCGAGCTGCCGGAGCAATGTCGATCGTTCAGCCGGACCATATTGAATTCATGAGTAGACAGAAGGATCAGGGTTTGAGCCACGGTAGAGAGATGGTCCAACATCACGGCGGCGTCGTAGGCCAGCTCTGCCTCAGGTTCCCATCGCTGGGTGATGGAATCGGTGACATTCTCTGTCGGCCCATCAAATCCGAGTAACTTTGAGGTCAACCGCCGATCCAGGTTGAAAGAAGTGCCGTAGCCAGCTGCTGCGCCCAAAGGATTTCTGTTGAAAAGATCAAACCAATGCCCGAATCTCTGAGCATCTCGCTCAAAGGCTTCTCCGAAGGAGAGGAGGAGATGGCCAAAAGTGGTGGCAACCGCATGCTGGTGATGGGTATAGCCAGGGATGACAGTCGAACGGTGTTCTTCAGCCTTCTTGAGAAGGGATTCGATTAGAAAGATCAATCCTTCGATGAATTCCAAGACTTGGTCACGAAGGTAAAGACGCATGTCGAGGACAATCTGGTCATTCCGACTTCTACCCGTATGGACCCTTCCTCCAGATTCGATGCCTATTCGATCAATGAGATAACTCTCGATGTTGGAATGCACATCCTCTTTCGAGGGATCCAATCTAAACTTCCCCTTCCGATAAAGCGTTTCTAATTCCCTTAATCCCTTGAGGATTCTCTTTCCATCCTGTTTCAATAGAATGCCCTGCCGACAGAGCATGAGGACGTGGGCTCGGTTTCCCCAGGCATCATAGGGAATCAGTCGCTCATCGCAAGGAGGAATTCCCTTGACATCTCTCCCCGAAAGAAAATCGACCATCTCCTGGGAAGGGACTTCTTCAAACCGCCCACCCCATAGCTTATCAATCTTCATCTCCGATCCCCTAATCCATCAAAATCAGAATATAGATAGTTTTTAATATTCCCGAACCTTTTCAAACTCCAAATCACAATTTCCAAATCCAAATAATGCTTCATGATGGCCACGTCACCCGTGAACCATGAGAATCATAAATCCCCTCTCAATTCCCTTTAGAAAAGGGGGGTTGGGGGGATTTGGTACAGAGCTTGGAATTTGGTGCTTAACATTCTATTATGTCTTCCTTTTGGCTAAGATCTCAAAGGGAAGGCCGCGAACGAAAGCTGCATCCGCGCAGCGTCTCTGATCAAAACCAGTAGCCTTGATGGAACGGATTTCCGGTGAGAAGAGACTCGTCTTCGATTCTCGATTGACGATCTCAATATTTCCTTTAAAGAGTTTGACTTTATATTTCCCGTTGACCACCTTTTGAGATGTCTCGATAAAGGCATCCAGATCGTATCGCAACGGATGGTAAGCCATCCCATGGTAGATTAGGTAGGCCCACTTCTGATCGATCCCTCTCTTGAACTGAATCTCATCCTTGGTGAGACAGAACTGTTCCAGGTCCCGATGGAGCTTAAGGATGATCGTCGCGGCCGGGGCCTCATAGATCTCGCGGCTCTTGAGATCCATGATCCCGTCTTCAAACATGTCAATCCTGCCGATGGATTGCGTGCCGCCAATGGCATTGAGGGCCGGGATGATTTCTCCAAGGGGTTTCCGTTTATCATTCAATTTGGTCGGAATTCCCTTTTCGAACTCCAGGGTGATAGAAGATGGTTCATCAGGGGATTTTTCGACGGGCCGATACCACATCCATATATTATCCGGAAGGGCCTGGTTCAGGTCGATCGCACCGCTGGCGATGGATCGGCACCACATCGTCTTATCATCCCCACCGGTGATCATCTCCGTCACCGGAACATCCCATTCCCGGCACAATGCTTCTTCTTCCAGCCGGGTCAAATCAAAATCCCGCACCGGCACGAGGATTTTCAGCTCGGGGGCGAACATTTTGAAGACATTGTGCATGCGATATTGATCATTTCCCTTTCCGCTGGATCCCTCGAGGATGGCATCACACCCCTCTTCCCGGGCAACCTCCACCGCTTTACGCGCCACGATCTGCCTCGTCATGGAGGTGGAGACAGGATAACCCAGATAATCCGAGTTGGCCTGAATGGCCCGGGCAATCCAGACCTCGGTAAATTCCTTTCGAAGATCGAAAAAAAGAGGCTTGATCTTGAGAATCTTGGCCTTCCTCCTGCTCTCAAGGACCTCTTCTTCTCCCTGACCGATGTCGATCGTGATCGGAAGGATTTTTTTCGCTTTATATTTTCTTCTCAGCAATTCGATGGCAAGAGAAGAATCCAGACCTCCGGAGTAGGCCACCGCCACTTTGTTCACCTTCGGGGTCTCGGTTTTTTCAATCTTTTTCAGAATCTCCTGAATATCCATAAAAGGCTTACCTCCTTCGAATTTAGGTGAAATGTTAGCATAAATGATGGACTTAAACAATGTTTTTAACAATCGGTTAGCAAAGAGTTACAGTTGGAAGTGTATCTAAACTGTGATAGAAAAAGAGCAAGGAATTCCCCCAAAACAAAGGCTGGAAGCGCGTTGAGGTAACGCCTTGGGCTAAAGAAAAATCGATTCGCTCGTATAGTTTCTACGCTAGAGAACGGTTTCGAGAAATTGGGCTGAGACTTAAGTTCGAAAACCTGTAACTATAGGGCGCAGCAACCAACAAATCACCACCTTTAGCTGGCCGCTGATAACGGACCTGATTTCACACATTGAGGTACCAACAATGAGGGTCTTCTTCCAGATGGTCGCCCGTTAAGGCCAATGCTAAGCTTCGGCAACCCCTGCAATCATCGATTTCACAGCTTCCACATTTGCCTCTGAGGTTTTCTTTTCTTCTCAACTTTTCTAACAGATCTGATCCTTCCCAAATCTTTCTCAAAGAATCATTCAAAAGGTTTCCTATTGAAACGGGAAATCTTCGACAGGGGAAAACACCTCCTTCAGGCATGATGCAGAGGCCGTCCACTCCTACGACGCAGGGCGCGCCCAAGAGTTCAGGCTCTTCTCCGCTAAAACTGATCTGAAAGGCTTGATAGGAAAGAAGTGATTGTTCTACCTCTTCGATTGAGGCAAAATCCACAAGCATCCCAACCATCTCCTTCCACTCTTCCTTACCGAGGACTTCATCATTTATCTCTCTCCCTCTGCCCAAAGGAATGAACCGTTCGATGGTCAGTCCGTCGATATTTTTGTCCTGACAGAGTTTAAAAAGAAATGGAAGGCTCCTAAAATTCTTTTTCATGGCAGTGAACATGAATAGGATCTCAAACCTTCCCACCTCTTTGATGAGAGGGAGATTTTCCATCACCTTATCAAAAGCTCCCCTGTGGCGAATAGAATCATTCGTCTCCGCATCGGCTCCATCGAGAGAAATCTTTATCTTCTCTAATTTAGAAAACCCAGACAACCTTTTCATCGTCTCTCGATCGACAGTCAGACCATTGGTGATGATTCCCAGTTCCTCAACAATCGGATTCTGGTCCAGGTGGGCGAGGAGAGGAAATAGATCAGGTTTTAGCAGGGGCTCCCCGCCTGTAAGATGAATACAAGCGGTTTTACCCCACTCCTTCAATGTATCGAGGAGATTGTCGCATACCTTCTCAAGCCCTGCCCAATCCAGGTCGTTCTTCTTCGAAAAATCGTCTTGATAGCAGTGTTTACAACGGAGATCGCAAAGGTTGGTAATATGCCATTGGAAATGGAATGGATCCTTCATCGTATTTTAAGGAAAGGCATTCATTAACGCTTCGAGGGACTGCTGGATGCAATCAGTAGCTAATTTTATAGCATCGATGTTCCGCTTTATTCGTTGCTAAATTACTTCTCTTATTATCCTCCAGCAAGCATAAGGACAATGTGAATCTCGTCGCCATCCTTAACGGATTTAACAAGCTCATTTGGGTAAGCGCTAATATGGTTCAACAGAATTTCGACAGTGTTAAGCAATTTATCTTTTTTGGCAAAGAGCGCTTCCCGCATTCCAGGGAACTGGTTGATGAGATGGTTCAAACATTCACCGACTGTCCTTCCTTCCACGGCGACCACCTTTAACCCGTTGGTTAATTGTCGATGAGTGGTATGAATGTGGACATTAACCGACATACCTCACTCCTTTTTCACCAAAGATGCGTAAAGGCCGCAATCTGGATTTTTGCCAAAAGTGAATTGCTGACTTAAACCACTACCTCAAGGGGTTGCCCTCGCAATCTGCTGCAAAGCCCGAAGTGTCTTATCGATGTCTTCAACAGTATTAAAGTATCCAGGACTTAAGCGAACAGTACCCAATGGATAGGTGCCCAATATTCTGTGAGCGGCCGGTGCGCAATGAAGCCCTGTTCTAACCTTGATATCAAATCTTTGATCAAGAATGGCGCCTACCTCCCCAGGCTCATATCCTTCGATGTTGAATGAGACCACGTGTGCATGATTAGCCCCGTCTTTAAAAGAATAAACGATCATTCCTGGAATATCCAACAAACCATCCATGAGCCTTTCTGTTAAGTATCGTTCGTGCTTACGAATCTTATCCAGACCTTCGGCGAAGATATATTTTAACCCAGCACCAAGCGCGCTGATACCAACGCTATTCACGGTTCCGCTTTCAAATCTATAAGGCAAAACTGTAGGCTGCTCCTCGATCTCCGATTGCGACCCAGTGCCACCCTCTCTTAATGAATCAAGTTCAGCTCGCTCCCCTACATAGAGCACACCCGTGCCTGGAGGTCCAAATAGCCCTTTGTGCCCGGAGCAGGCGAGCAGGTCAACGTTTCCCGACTGAACATCAATGGGGCATTGGCCAGCGGTCTGCGCTGCATCTACCATCAAAATCAATCCATGTTTTCTAATAATCGCACCATATGCTTCAATCGGTTGAATGATCCCTGTCACATTGGAGGCATGGGTAATCACCAATAGTTTGGTATCTTTAGTAATCGCCTCCTCAATATCTTGGGCGGCCACCACTCCGGTCTCGCTTGAGGGAGGTATTTTAGTGACTTTGACGCCTTGATGGGCAAGTTTGTTGAGAGGCCGTGCAACAGAGTTGTGTTCGATGCAACTGGTAATCACGTGGTCTCCCCGCCGAAGCAGTCCCTTTAGCCCCAAATTCAGGCTATCAGTACAATTGAAAGTAAATATCACCTGCTCTTTCTTAGGGGCATTAATAAAACGTGCTACCAGTATTCTCGTTTCTTCAACTGCTTCCATGCCAGCAAAAGCTAAGCTATGGCTACCTCTACCGGGGTTACCCCCTTTTGTTCTTAAGAACTCGCCCATGGTCTGATAGACACTCTCCGGCTTAGGCCACGAGGTTGCTGCATTGTCTAGGTAGATCATGAAGCCCCCTCAGACCCCAATATATTTTGCATAAAGTCCTCTTGCCAGTGACTCATCATTCGTATTTTTCACAATAGCGCGGCCATCGGGAAAGATGACCATTTCTTGATTGCCTATTATAAAACGAAGCATAAACTCGTTGTAACTTACTTTTCCTACCGGCTTGAGGTGCTTCGCCAGTGTTTTCAGGGAAATCTCCCTCATGTTAGGGTTTAAAACTTGAACTGCATTTTGGCCGCAAAGCGAGGTGGTCTTCGTCCCAAACCTTGCTTCTAAGAACTCAAATTTACCTTGGCAGCTTGGGCAGTCCGGATGACGGCCAATTTCAAGATGGCTAAATTCACTTCGCCAAACATTGATCATGATCAGACCCCGATTAACATCCTTCGACCCCACCAGTATCTTTATTGCCTCAGCAGACTGGAGTGAACCAATGATGAAAGGAGCCGGACTAATGACCCCTGCTGTTTCACAGGTGAGCATCATCGCTCCCTGGGACACATCTGGTCGAAGACATCGCAAGCAAGCTGTTTCTCCTGGAATGATGTTCATTGTCATTCCTATTGATGAAACAGCTCCGCCGTAAACCCATGGGATTTTATGCTTTAGGGAGGCATCATTTATGAGACCCCGGGTTTCAAGATTATCCAGTCCATCCAGAATGACATCTGCGTCACTAATAAACTTCTCAATATTCACATAATTTACATCCGCAACGATTCCTTCGATCTCAATCGAGGAGTTTATCTTTTTCAAATGCCTCTCGGCAGCGATCGCCTTTGGCAGTTGGTTCTTTACATCATCCTCGTCAAACAGGACTTGTCGGGCCAGGTTGTGATACTCAATGAAATCCCTATCGACAATCCTAACCTTGCCCACACCGGCACGAACCAAAATAGTCGCAATAATTGACCCCAGGGCTCCACAGCCAATAATTACGGCACAGCTATCGCCCAATTTTCTTTGTCCTTCTT